>CAKUJM010000007.1 GCA_934661755.1 uncultured Lentisphaeria bacterium
CCGCAGTGCGTAGTTTATAAGAACGCGCTATGTTGTAACAACATGATTGTCCAAGGGCGAGACGCCCTTGCTACCCCGGGAGAGGCCGGAGGGGTTGGCGCCGGGCATGACGTGCCGCAGTGCGTAGTTTATAAGAACGCGCTATGTTGTAACAACATGATTGTCCAAGGGCGAGACGCCCTTGCTACCCCCCTTGTCCAAGTTCACTCATGCGGGTAGCCCCTCCGCCGCTCGTCCTTCTCGCGCGCGCGACAACCACATAGGTGGGCCAAGTTCCCCCGCCCGACCACCCAGCGTTAAGCTAACTGCCCCGCACGGTATTGCCAATTGCCAGCGCCATAATCCCCAAAAGTGTGCGATTGGCAGACACTTTACAAATGCCATGACGTCCATTGCCGTTCACGCCGTCCTTGGCACAATTCATGCTAAAGCCCGGAGTCATCCAGATTTCATCCGCGGGGACAAGACAATGTCAGATTCAATCAAGCACGAGTGCGCGGTAGCGGTGCTGCGGCTGCTCAAGCCACAGCAGTATTATCAGCGCAAGTACGGCATTTCCGACTACGGCTTTCAGAAGTTAGCGCTATTGCTGGAGAAGCAGCACAACCGGGGGCAGGATGGCGCCGGCATCGCCTCGCTACAGCTGTCTCCAGAGCCGGGGACTCCGGCATACACTTTGCGGAAGTCGGCAGCCGTGGAGAATCCGCTGGCGGATCTGCTGGGGCGCTGTGCCGGTGATCCCGCCATGAATGGCGGGCTGATGCTGGGGCATCTGCGATACGCCACCTATGGCCGTCATGATCTTGCGGCCTGCCATCCTTTTGTCCATGAGTCCAGCTGTCTGCGGCGGACGCTGCTGCTGGCAGGGAATTTCAACCTCACCTCCACCGGCAAGCTATTTGAGAGATTTCTTGAGCAGGGGCATTTTCCTGCTAGCAAGGCGGACGGCTACCTGATATTGCAGACTATCGCCCACTATCTTGAACAGGACGCGTCATTGCATCCCGGAGATCCCGACTGGCCGAAGATATTGAGGCAGTCGCTGGACGAAGTTGACGGTGCGTTCACGCTATGCGGGATCAACGGATCCGGCGATGCCTTTGTCATCCGCGACCCCCATGGCATCCGTCCGGGGTACTTCTACTACGACTCCGAGATATTCGTCGCCGCCAGCGAGCGTCCGGCCATCCAGGCGGCATTCGACTGTCCGACCGGCGAAGTGCAGGAAATTCCGCGCGGCAAGGCCCTCCTGATGCACCGTAACGGCGACTTTGAGCTGGCCGACTGCCTGCCGCCGCAGGAATCCCGCGGCTGCGTCTTCGAGCGCATCTACTTTTCGCGTCCCAATGACGCCGACATCCATCGCGAACGGCGGCTTCTGGGGCGCGCCCTGGCCCCGGCAGTGCTGGCCGCCGCCAATCACGACCTGGCCAACACCTTCTTCAGCTACATCCCCAACTCCGCCCAGGTCAGCTTCCACGGCCTGCTCGACGAGGTCATGCGGACGGGCGTGGCCGCCGGACAGGAAGTGCGTTTCGGCCAGATTGCCGTCAAGGATGCCAAATTCCGCACCTTCATCGCCGACGCCAATATCCGCAAGGCCCTCAACATGCATGTCTACGACGTCACCTATGGCATGCTCCATCCCGGAACCGACACCCTGGTGGTGGTGGACGACTCGATCGTGCGCGGCAGCACCATGCGCAACGCGATCCTGCCCATTCTCGACCGTCTGGATCCGCGCCAGATCATTGTCGCCAGCTCCGCGCCGCCCATCAAGTATCCGGACTGCTATGGCATCGACATGGCGGTGGCCTCCGACCTGGTGGCCTTCCAGGCGGTGGTGGCGTTGCTGCGTCAAAGCGGTCGCGACCAGGTTATCCAGGATGCATACGAGCACGCCAAGGCGGATCTGCTGAATCCCGACGGTGAAGGCCAAAATCACATGAAGGAGCTTTATGACGCCGTGGACGATTCAGAGCTGGTGGTCCAGATCGCGCATCTGCTCACTCCGCCCGGCCTGAAAGCCCGCCTCGTGGTGGTCTACCAGAGCATCGACGCCCTGCACCAATGCTGTGCACAGCATCGCGGCGACTGGTATTTCACCGGCGACTACCCCACCCGCGGCGGCATCCACACCGCCAACCAGGCCCTGGTCAACTACATGGAACAATCAAGCGAACGGGCATACTGAGCATACATATGGCTACCAAACACATCTTCATCACCGGCGGCGTGGTCTCCAGCCTCGGCAAAGGCATCACCGGGGCGGCATTGGCATTCCTGCTGGAGCAGCGCGGCTACCGCGTCGCCATGCAGAAGCTGGACCCGTATCTCAATGTCGATCCCGGCACCATGAGTCCGTACCAGCACGGCGAGGTCTTTGTGACTGACGACGGCACCGAGACCGATCTCGATCTGGGGCATTACGAGCGCATCGCCGGAGTTTGCTGTTCCCGTGCCAGCAACTACACCTCCGGAAGGATCTACAGCAATGTCATCGCCCGCGAACGCGCCGGCGGATACCTTGGCGGCACCGTCCAGGTCATCCCGCATATCACCAATGAGATCAAGGACGCCATCCGCTCGCTCCATGGCGACGGCATTGACATCGCAATCACCGAGATAGGCGGCACCACCGGCGACATCGAGAGCCTGCCATTTTTGGAGGCCGCGCGTCAGTTCAAGTTGGAGTCGCCGGTTGGCGACGCGATTTTCCTGCATCTGACGCTGGTGCCGTATATCCATGCCGCCAGGGAGCTCAAGACCAAGCCCAGCCAGCAGTCAGTGGCCTCCCTGCGTGGCATCGGCGTGACTCCGGATCTGCTGGTCTGCCGTTGTGAAGTGCCCATGGAGGAGGAGCATCTCCAGAAGCTCTCGCTGTTCTGCAATGTCCCGCGCAGCGGTGTGATCGAGGAGCTCGATGTCAAGAACTCGATTTACGAAGTGCCGCTGGAGCTGGAGAAGCAGGGGCTTGACCGTCAGGTCCTCAGGCTTCTGCAATTGCCGGAGCGCCCGTTGCAGCTGGCGGCCTACCGCGAATGGCTGCACGGCGTCCTCAATCCCCGGAACAAATGCACGATTGCGCTGGTCGGCAAGTACATTCGCCTGCAGGACGCCTACAAGAGCATCTACGAATCGCTCAGCCATGCCGGCATCGCCCATTCCTGCAGGGTCGAGGTGCGCAAGATCGAGGCCGAGGAGCTGGAGAACTGCGATCCGCATCAGCTGCTTGGCGACGTGGACGCGATCCTGGTCCCCGGCGGCTTCGGCGCCCGCGGCATCCCCGGGAAGATCCGCGCCATCGAATACGCCCGCGTCCATAGGATCCCCTTCCTGGGGATCTGCCTGGGCATGCAATGCGCCGTCATCGAATACGCCCGGCACGTCCTGGGATGGGACGATGCCAGCAGTTCGGAATTTGATGAAGCCACCCCGCACCCGGTGATCGATCTCATGGCCGATCAACGGGATGTCCATGACAAGGGCGGAACCATGCGGCTTGGCGCATATGACTGCAATATCCTCCCCGGAACCCTGGCGTCAAAACTCTATGGGACTGACGCCATCAGCGAGCGCCATCGGCACCGCTACGAGTTCAACTCCGCATTCCGCCAGGACCTGGAGAAAGCCGGGCTGCGCATCAGCGGCATCAATCCCCAGCGCGGGCTGGTCGAGATGGTGGAATTGCCGGGACACCCATATTTCATCGCCTGCCAATTCCACCCGGAGTTCAAGTCCCGCCCCCAGCGGCCGCACCCGCTCTTCGACGGGCTGGTCGCCGCCGCCCTCGCCAGATAACCGCGCCACGCACCGTCCCATTCCGCCCCATTCCCGCCGGCAGGGGATGGCGGCAGATTGGGACGAAGCGGTGGGGGGGGACTGGCCACGGTGGAGTGGCGCCGGCGCGCACGCTTGCCCCCTCTTCCGCGTCTTTCCCCGCTTACACCATACTATTGCATCGCAGCATCTTCCATCCACGGAAAAGCCATCATGTGGAGATTTCGCCGCCGCCCGCAAATTGAAATGCGTGCTATACTACATGCGGGGGCGGAATCACCTTCCTGGCCCATGAGGCCGGGTGCTTACCGTTGGAGAAATCGAAGATGCATCTTATCGACTGGCTGTTCGTGGCGATTCCGCTGCTGATTATTCTGTGGGTCGGCTTCAAGGCCCAAAGCTATATCCGCAACGTCGCGGACTTCCTTTCCGCCGGACGCTGCGCGGGGCGATATCTGCTAAGCGTTGCCGACGGATCGGCCGGTGTCGGCCTCATCACCCTGGTCGGGATGTTCGAGATGTTCTACCAGGCCGGAAATTCCATCGGCTTCTGGAGCGGCATCGGACTGCTGGTCGGGATGATCTTGACCATGACTGGATTCGTCACCTACCGCTACCGTGAAACCCGTGCCATGACCCTGGCGCAATTCTTCGAAATGCGCTACAGCCGCAGCTTCCGGGTCTTCGCCGGACTGCTGTCATTCCTCTCCGGCCTCCTCAACTATGCGCTTTTCCCCGCGATCGGCGGGCGGTTCTTCCTCTACTACTGCGGCTTCCCCGACACCTTCAGCTTCCTCGGGATCCAGTGGTCCACCTTCGGCACTCTCATGGCCTTCTTCCTGGGGCTGGCATTGCTCATTGTGATGACCGGCGGGCAGCTCACCACCATGATCACCGACTGCCTGCAAGGGATCTACAGCTACTTCGCCTACGCGGTGCTGGCCATCGTGATCCTCCATGCCTTCAGCCTCGCCCAATTCAAGGAGGTCATGTTCGCGCGCCCCGAGGGGTACTCCTTCATCAATCCCTTCGACACCGGGAAGATGACCGGATTCAACATCTTCTATGTGCTGATCGGAATCTTCTCCACCATCTACTGCCGGATGGCCTGGCAGGGCAACCAGGGTTACAACTCCTGCGGCGCATCGCCCCACGAGCAGAAGATGGGCGGCGTCCTCGGAGTCTGGCGCAACGGCTTCCAGACCGTCGCCATCCTGCTGCTGGTGTTCGGCGCATATACCTACATGAACCATCCGGCCTTCCAGTCCCAGGCCGCCCAGGTTAACGCCGGATTGAGCCAGATCCGCTTTGATTCCGTGCAGACCACCCAGACCATCCGGCAGCAGATGACAGTGCCCATGGCGCTCCACGCCATCCTCCCTCCCGGCGTCATCGGGATTTTCTGCGCGCTGGCGCTCTTCCTGATGCTGAGCACCGACACCACTTACCTGCACAGCTGGGGCAGCATCCTCGTCCAGGATGTGATCCTGCCCTTTCGCCGGAAGCCGCTAAGCCGTGCGGCGCATCTGAAGGCGCTGCGGCTGTCGATTTTCGCCGTGGCGCTCTTCGCCTGGGTCTTCAGCTACTATTTCGGCCAGGTCACCTTCATTCTGATGTTCTTCGCCCTCACCGGCACCATCTACATGGGTGGCGCGGGCTCCGCCATCATCGGCGGCCTCTATTGGCGCAAGGGGACCGCCGCCGGCGCCTGGGCCGCGATGATCTTCAGCGCCCTCGGCGGTGCGGGAGGATTCCTGCTGCAGAAATTCTGGGAAAGCCCGATCTATCCATTCCTGGAACGCCATGCGCCAAACGCCCTGAGGACCTTCGGCAGCACCATCGAGTCCATCGGGCAGGCGCTGCCAATCCTGAACTGGAAGATGTCGCCGACCAATTTTCCGATCTCCGGACAGGAGCTTTTCTTCCTGACCGCGCTGTTCTCAATCACCCTCTATGTCATCATATCGCTGCTTACCTGCCGCCAGCCATTTGACCTGGACCGCATGCTCCATCGCGACGCCCCCAACCCCGACCACCAGAAAGCCCGCGACGGCCACGAGGCGACCGCCCACGGCCTCATGAATTGGCGGCGACTCCTGGGCATCAGCCCCGAATACACCCGCGGCGATCGCATCCTGGCCTATTCCGTGCTGGCATGGACCCTGCTGTGCTTTGCGGAATTCCTCTTCGCCGTCATCGTGAACATCTTCTTCATCCGATGGACCAACGAAGGATGGTTCCGGTGGTGGAAATACATCACTGTCGGGCAGGGGCTGGTCTACGGCGCCATCACCACCATCTGGTTCACCTGGGGCGGCCTGCGCGACCTGCGCCGGCTATTCCGCCATCTGCAGGACAGGATCATCCAGCCGCCAGCGGATGGGGACGATAACGATGACGGCCGGGTACGGTAGCCCCACGCCACGTCCCCCCATTGTCGCATGGCGGCGTCCTCAAAGCCCGCCGTCGCCGTGCTGGCCGTAGGCATTCCGGTATTCGCTGGGGGACAGCCCCTTCCGTTCCTTGAAGCGCCTGGAGAAATGGAACTGGTCGGCGTATCCGAACTGCCGGGCGATTTCATTGACCGGCGCACTGTCGAGCAGCAGCCTCTCTCCGGCCATGTTCATCTTCAGCTGCTCCATGTACTCCTTGGGCTTCATGCCGGTTTTGGCGACAAACAGCCGCCGGAACTGGTCGTCGCTAAGCTTGCACAATTGCGCCAGTTCCCGCACCTGGTACCATCGGCCATAATTTTCCCGCATCAGCTGCATCACGCCATCGATCTTGTCATCGGCCTGCGCCTTCTGCCGCAACGAGAAGATGGAGAAAAGCAGTTTCTGTAGCGCGATATTGGCGGCCAGCTGGCTGGCCGGCGCCGGATTTTCCGCCAATTCGATCACCGGGAGCAGCTGCCGCTGGAAGCCCATCCTGACCACGCCGCTGGAAATCACCCCGCTGCGGAAAAGCATGTCCGCCACCGCCCCGGTGAAGCATAGCGAATCCTCGACATAGCGGTTGCGCCGCTCCGGGCCATACCAATGGATTTGCCCGCAGGGGATGACGATGCAGTCCCCCGCCTCGACGCGGCAGACCCCCTGCTCCGGAAGCCACAGCCGCCCGCCGCCGTCATACATATGCGAGAGGCAGTAGAACTCAAAATAGCGCTGGCGCTCGACGCTGTCGCACCACTCCGCGACATACCCCCGCAGCCATTTGAATATGCGCAGGCCGTAATTGCGGTGGACTTCCTGGTCCTCTCCGTAAAGATGATGGACGATGTATGCCGGCGACTCGGGCATGGCTGAAGCTGCATTCGTGATGTCTTGTGGTTCCACTGCCCATAATGTAACCCGGTTCCGGCGGGACCGGCGTTTTTCACCGTCGATATTTTCCCGGACGGCCTGCCGGACATGGCAAATTCTGCGCAGCGCATTAAATTTTACCGTTTTACATTTTTTCGTCGGCATGTGGCTGTAAAAATGGCCGGCACCGGCAAATCAAGTCCAGTTACCAACGGAGTCCACAATGTCAGGACATAATAAATGGTCGTCGATCAAGCATAAGAAGGGTGCTGCCGATGCCGCGCGCGGCAAGGTCTTCTCCCGTGTTTCCAAGGAAATCATCCAGGCTGCCCGCGAGGGGGGCGGCGACCCCGCGCTGAATGCGCGTCTGCGGGCGGCGGTGACCGCCGCCAAGGCGGCGAACATGCCCAACGACAATATTGACCGCGCAATCAAGAAGGGCACGGGTGCGCTGGGCGGCGCCGCAGTCGAGGAATTCACCTACGAGGGCTATGCGGCCGGCGGAGTGTCGGTGATCATCAACTGCATGTCCGACAACAAGAACCGCACGGCAGCCGACATCCGCAACTTCTTCAGCCGGTACAATTGCAAGATGGCCGGTTCCGGTGCGGTCTCCTATAAGTTCGCACGCAAGGCGCGTTTTGAAATCGAGGGCGATGCGGCCAACGAGGACAAGCTGATGGAGCTGCTGCTCGATGGCGGCGCCGATGTCGAGGACATCCAGGTGGATGACGGCATCGCGACCATCATCGCCGCGCCAGAGGCCTTCTCCACCATTCTCGGGATCCTGGAAGGCGCGGGGATCACCGTCTCCGAATCCAGCATCGCCATGGTTCCGGATTCGACCACGATGGTTACCGAACTCAATGTCGCCAAGTCGGTCCAGAAGTTCGTCGACGCCCTGGAAGACTATGACGACTGCCAGGCGGTATACCATGACATGGAGCTTTCCGACGACGTGGCCGAGGCGATGGCCAATGAGGATGAATAACCCCCCATGAATTCGTGAAGCCAGCGCTTTTGCGCCATAATTTCGTCTTTTTTCGGTCACGTACTCCCGGTACGCTCACTCAAAAATCCTCATTCTGACCCAAAATCGACTGGCTTCACGAATCCATGTCCGGTCTGTATTTCGTGACACATGATGCCGCACTTCCGCGTCCAGGCGACGACGGGATGCGGCATCTTCCTTTATCGACTTGCCAGATCGACTTGCGGGATGCTGTCCTGCAAATCCATGGCATCCTCGCGTCCTCCCTGGCCAGTTTGACGCCATTGCCTCCTTGTGAGCAGCCGCTGCGCACGGCCGCCTCTCCGTCAAGTTGACTCAGGAACGCCAGCAAAAGCCCTGCCGGATTCACGGGAGGCCACACCAGGAGGAGCCAAATTGATCACCTTTATTCATCCTGGCGCGTTGTGGCTGCTGGCGCTTTGCGCCATTCCGCCGCTGCTCCATCTGATCAACCGCCTTCCTCCGCAGCGCATACGCTTTCCGATGGCGCGTTTCCTGCCGCCTACGCCGGCGCGGCGGCACGGCCGGAGGGTCTGGCGCGACCGGCTGCTGCTGGCATTGCGGACGTCCATGCTTGCCGCCGGCGCCCTCGCCTTTGCCGCCCCGCAGTGGCAGCCGCAACCCGAGGCCCCCGCCTCCGTCATGACGCGCACCGCCGTCATTTTGGATGACTCCGCCAGCATGGGCACTCCCCGGCGCTGGCGAGAGGCGTTGCTTTTTTTGCAGGAAGCCATCGCCGCAGCCGATGGCGAATGCCGGATCTTCGCAACTTCAGGGAAAAGCTATTCCGCCGCCGAGGCGCATAAAGGCCAATTGCAGGCGGCAAATGCCCCGGGCGATTGCGTGGCGGCCATCCGGCATGCGTTGTCATGGCTCGCCGTCGATGGCCTCTCCCGCCGGCAGCTGGTGGTCATCAGCGACCTGCAGCGTCCCGAGTGGGAGCGCCAGCTGCCCGCCGGCGACCTCGGCCTGTGGGTGACCGTCAGGCAGATGCCGCTGCCAGCCGGCAATGTCGGGATCATGTCGGCGCAATGTGACGCCGCCAGCCGAAGAATGTCGATACGCGTGCACAACTACGGCCGGTCCGTCGAAAAACGCCAATTGCGGCTGCAAATCAATGGCCGGCAGATCGGCGAACGCGAAATCACGCTGCCGCCCGGCCAGTCCGTCAATGCGCGCTTTCTCCGGGAGGACCCGCCCGGATGGCAGGATGAATGCACCGCCCAAATCCTCCCCGGCGATGAGTTGCCCCATGACGACCGGCGCGTATTCACCCTGTCTGATGCGCCGCCGGAGGTGGTCGTCGCCACCGCGCCCGGCACAGACGCCGCGTTGATGTTCCTCCAGGCCGCATTCACCGCCGACGGCGCCGGCGCCTGCGTCGTGCGTGCCATTCCGGTTGACGAGCTGCCGCCATGTGGCCCGTCGGCCTGCCGTGCAGTGGTGCTGACCACGCCGCCGTCCACCCGTGATGCCATTTCCGCGCTGCATGGCCATCTCGATCATGGCGGACTGATTCTCCATATCCCCGAGACCATGCCGCCGGCGTCATGGCGGGCGATGAATGCGGCCGGGCTCATCGACAGCCTCCCACTGGGAATGACCGCCCAGGCGACCGGGATCGCCGCGGTCGCTCCCGGATCCATCCTGCAGCGCATCTTCCCCGACGGGGATCTGCCGCTGCTTTGGGAATGCACCATCCGACGTCATCTGCGGTTGCAGATGGCCGCCAATGCCGCATCCGTGCTCACTCTGGAGGATGGCGACACTGCCCTGCTTTGCGAACCCCATGGCAATGGCCAGGTCTACGCCTTCACCTTCGGCATCGGCCGCGTCGACTCCGACCTGCCGCTGTCATCCGCATTCCTGCCCATCCTGAGGGAAATCATTGCCGACGGGCGCACCGCCGCCACTGTCACCGCCTTCAGCGATGCCGAGAGCGCCCTCGACTGCCAGGCGCAGGACCGCGTTGTCCGGATGCTGACTGCGCCGGCCGCGCCGGCCGCGCCTCCAATCACCGGTGCTGCGGCAATCGCCCCCCGCGACTTGCGGCCATGGCTGGCCGCACTGGCCATGTCCTGCGCCATCGCCATCATGGCCCTGCGCACCGCACGCACCCCCCGCCAGCCGCCGTCCGCCAATTGTCCCTGAATCCACGGCGCCTTCCCCAGCCATCCCCGTTTCCCGCTTGTGACTTTATATTACTCCGAAACGCGGGAACGCGCACGAAAGCTCCATCATACTCCTGCACAACCATGATCAGAAATCCGATATCTGCAGTTTCATTGGCAGTCTGCATGCTGGGCGCGATTGCCGCCCCGGCGGCCATCAAGCCGGATGCCATCAAGGCGGCGCTGGACAGCCCCGCCGGCGTCGAGTTCAGCGCCCCCGGCAATTTCGGCGGCAGCAATGACAGCATCGTCGTCGGGAAGCAGAACGCCGTGCCCAAATCCCGGGAGCACTTCGAGGACCAGAAGTTTCCGGCCATCACCGGCGGAACCTGCCTGTATATCGCCAAGCCAACTGCGGCAGGCTATGCCGACATGGTGAACCTCCGCAAGCGCAACTACTTCATAGTGACGATCCGGGGGGAAGGCGAGCTTTCATTCAACTACCGCACCTCGCTTGACAGCCAGACCGACGAGCGCTTCGTGGTATACATCTACAACGGCGACAATTCCCAGCAGCTGTATGCGCAAAACGAGAACAAGCCGGAGGACCCCAACCCGATGGCGGATGACAAAATCAAGGCCTATTTGGAAAAGGTATCGGACACCGGCACCTGGCTGAAACGCTACAAGGAGGATGGCCAATACGTCTACGACATCTCCAGCGAGGACTGGTGGCAGGAAGGGAGCATCCCCTTCACCGACTCCAACCCGGATGCCTATACCCGCAGGCTGGTGTTTGCGCTGTTCGGCCCGGCCAGCCTGGACTCCTGGGGGAACAAGCTGGAGATCGACACCGACCAGCGCGACAAGGAAGTGCTGGATGGGCGGGTCTATCTCGACAACTTTGTGTGGTCGCCCTCCGAAACGCAGCCGGACATCGTCCGGTTCGAACCTGTGGGCGGCACCCAGTTCCAGACAACCCAGACCATCCTGCTGCAAAGCGACTACGCCTCCGGAGTCTTCTCATTCCATTACACCCTGGATGGCAGGACGCCCACCAAAAGTTCGCCGCTGTATGACCGCGAAAAAGGCATCACCATCAGCCAGGACACCAGGGTCACCGTCGCGGCATACGAGAATCCGACGGACAGCAACTACGGCTACGACGGCAGCCGCCCGGTGAAGATCTTCACCGCCGACTACTCCTTTGCCATCCCCGCACCGACAGTCGCCATGACCCCGGGAGCGGATTTCAGCGACGAAACGACCTTCGCCGTCAGCGGCGAATACTATGATCCCGTGCAATACAAATACACCCTGGACGGCTCGATGCCCGGCAAGGACAACGGCATTGCCATCGAAAATGGCCAATTGACGCTTCCGAACGCCGACCTTGACGGCCGCACGCTCAGGATTGCCGCCTGCTCGGACATCCTCACCAGCGTCGCGGTGAAGCTTCCGCTGGCGCGGGCCGCATCGCCGCAGGTCAGCTTCATCCTGGACGGCGCGCCCGCCGGCGACAGCTACTGCGTCTTCACCGACCGGGTTTCCTGGGAAGCCGCAGCCGGCGTCAAGCTGCGTCCGGAGGGCGTCGCCGTTCTCACTGACGACGGCGACGTAGAGTACTTTGCGCCTGGCGGCGGCACCCTCCTGCCCAGCAAGCCGGTCAAGCGCAGCTTTGTCAAGGCGGACCAGCCGCTGCCGGTGTCGCCGAGGGACATCACCGGTTCGGAGACACTGCCGGACACCTGGGTGCTTTATGCCGTCCCGAAGGAAATCACGGTCGCGGACGGCCGGAAGCTGGCGTCCTGGCTCAAGCCCCGCGGATACGACAGCGGCGCCCGCGCCTACCGGCAGATGGACTGCATCGAGAATGGCCGCGCCTACTGGATCCATCCGCAGGAGATCGACTGGAGCGCCGCACCGTCGGTCAAGTGCACCGGCCGCACTCCGGAACCGCAGGACGGCCTGCTGTCCAATGCGGATGGCAGCGACGACGCCGGCGGCTACCGGTGGGAAGGCGGCCGCTTTGTGCCGGTGGGCGGGGGATACAGCGGTCCGGTGATCCGCAAGTAGCGACTGAATGCACCAGCCACCCAGCCACTCCAGCCGCCGGGCGCTGATGCCGCTGTTGCGCAGGCATCCGGATCTGCTGGCATGTCTGGCCATCGCCTTGGCGTGCCTGGCGGTCTTCGGCTGTTCGCTGGGCTTCGGCTTTTTGGAGAACTGGGACGACGGGATTTTTGTGGTCGGCAATCCGTCGCTGGGCTGGTCGGCCGGAAATTTCCTGCGCTATCTATTGCATCCATTCCAGGATCTATGGACGCCGCTGCCGATGTATTCGCTGATGATCGACCATGCCCTGGCCGGTCTGTCGCCGTGGTGCTATCATCTCCACAATCTGCTGCTGCATATCGTGGCGGCGTGGTGTCTTTATGCGATATTGCGCCGTCTGGGCTGCACGGCGCCGCTCGCGCTGGCGGGGGCGCTGCTTTGGGCGCTCAACCCGCAGAAGGCGGAGTCGGTGGCGTGGATCAGCGAACGCAAGGACGTGCTATGCGGGGCGCTGGCCTTCGCCGCAGTGCTGGCCTTCCTTCACGACCGCCAGTGGCTTTGCGCAACGCTGTCATTTCTGGCGATTGCCGCCAAGCCGGCGGCAATCGCCCTGCCGGGGATGTACCTGGTGATCTGGTGGATGCGCGGCTACCCTCTGGCGCAATGGCGGCGCTACGCCGCGCCGGCCGCCGCGGGGATGCTGTCATTCCTCTGTTCGTGGCTCGTCACCGCCCAGACCAACCCCGGATGGCTGGAGAAGGTCCTGGCGGTGCCGGTCCACAACCTCTTCTGGTATCCGCTCACCGCGGTCATCCCCTTCGAGGTGAATCCGATCTATCCAGAGGTGATTTTCGGCGACGCGCATTTCTGGCTGGTGCTTGCCGGCGGCATCGCCATCCTGGCCATTGGCTGCCTGGCCGCGTGGATGCTGGGATTCAGCCATCGGCAGATCATCGGGATGATCCTGCTCATTGGCGGCAACATCGTGCCGGTGATGGGGATGCTCCATTATACCAACTTCCGGTACTGCGACCGTTACAACTACCTGGTCAGCGCCGTGGTGGTGGCGGCGATCATGCCGATGGCACAGCGGCTCCAGAGGCATCTGCGACGGCCATGGCTGGTGCCGGCGCTGGGCTGGTGCGCCTGTGCGCTCTTCGCCGTACTGTCGTTGCGCTACCTGCCCAACTGGAGCCACTGCCGGCATCTGGCGCTGTATGCGCTGCAGGCTCCCGGCACCCCCAACCGCAAGGCGGTCGAAATGGCGGTGATCACCGCCCTGGGAGAGCAGGATGAAAAGCGGCTGGCCCATATCAGCCGGCTGCTGGACCAGCGCCCGCCATATTGCGAGGCGCCCGGCGGCAAAAGCCTGCCATTCCGGTTCTTCAGCGGCGCCAGCCATCCCGGACGCCAGAATGAGAACCTCAAGCTGTTCATCCGGGCGCATCTGGCAATGCGCCGCCATGACTACGGCAACGCCTACCTGGACTATGTCGAGCTGACTTCGCGCGCCGCCAACGGCCGCCTTGGCCTGGCGGACACCTTCATCGCGGTGGTCTACTCGGATCTGGCCCTGCTTTCCGAACTCAATGGCGACCAGGAAAAAGCCGATTTCTACCGGCGGGAACGCCAGAAAATGAAATTATAGGCATCATCCATGGTGCCGGTGCAGGTGCGGGGGATGGGATGCGGCATGGCCGGCGCGCATGAGTGTTGTCAGTCAAGAGCATTATATTAACGCACCTGCGCAACCTTTCCACGGATTCTGGCGCGGCCTCCCGCAAATGCGCGGCTTTCCCCATGCCCTTTCCGGCCTGTCTGACACCAGGGCCTCCTGTTCCAAGCCACCCGGGCGCAGACATTCTCGCCGGGCTGGCCCCAAATGCCTGCGAGGGCTTCTGACGGAATTTACGTGACGCCGCGCCAGGGAAAATTCAAATCATATGAGCAAACCATTTTTTTCGCGCATTCTCCTCAAGATCAGCGGCGAGGCGCTGGGCGGCCCGCATGGCGGCCTGGTGCCGGAGTCGATACAATCTGCCGCCGGGTTGGTCAAGGAGGCGGTGGACTGTGGAGCGCAAGTCGCCGTGATCATCGGCGCCGGGAATCTCTTCCGCGGGCTCTCCGGCAGCCGCAGCGGCATGGATCGCTGCGGAGCGGACTACATCGGCATGCTCGGCACCTGCATGAATGCGCTGGCGATGCGTGACGCCCTGGAGTCCATCGGGCTTGCCGCAGAAGTGCAGTCCGCGCTGCCGATTGCCGGGGTGCTGCCGCCGTTCGACTGCCGCCAGGCCAACCGGATGCTGGAGGACGGCACCGTGGTCCTCTTCGCCGCCGGCACCGGCCACCCATACTTTTCCACCGACACCACCGCGGCGCTGCGGGCCGCCGAAATCAATGCCGGCGCGGTCTTCAAGGCCACCAAGGTCAATGGTGTCTACTCCGCCGACCCGATGACCCATCCGGAGGCCACCCGGTACGAACGGCTCACCTTCGACAAGGCACTGGGCGACCATCTGCATGTCATGGACTCCAACGCCTTTGCGCTATGCGAGGACAACAATCTGCCCATCGTCGTCTTCAACGCCAGCCAGAAGGGGGTGGTCACCGAGCTTCTGGCCGGTGATTTCACCCACGGCACCCTGGTGTGCAACACCGCAAATCCATGACATTTTCGCCGGCTTCCCGGCCAGCTTGACGCAGATGCATCCCGGCGCAGCCGCCCGCGGCCGCATCCCGGCCGGACTGGATCGGGAAGGCCTGCGGGCCCCACGCTGGAATCCGCCAGGCAGGAACGCCTCTCTGACAAAGAACTCCAGGGGATTCTGTTCCCCTGGCATGACTCCATCCCCAAAATCCTCCATCCAAAACAACCACTATGGCAACACGTCAGGAAATTCTGGACGACGCCAAATTGGCGATGTCCGCATCCGTTGATTCACTCAAGCGCCGCTTCGACCAGGTCCGCACCGGCAAGGCCTCGCCGGCGCTGGTCGACGGCATCATGGTCGACTACTATGGCGCCCAGACCCGGCTCAAGGACATCGCCAGCGTCTCCGCGCCGGAGCCGCGGGTGCTGAAAATCCAGCCGTACGACATCAGCGCCGCCAACGCCATTGTCAAGGCGATCCAGAACAGCAGCCTCGGCATCACCCCGGTCTCGGATGGCAAGGTGATCCGGCTGCCAATCCCGGAGTTGTCCGAGGAACGCCGCAACGACATGACCAAGCTGGTGCGCAAGTATGCGGAAGAGGCGCGGGTCGAGGTGCGCAATGCCCGCCGCGACGCCAACGAGGCCGTCAAGGCCGCCAAGAAGAAGTCGGAGATGACCGAAGACGAACAGAAGGCCGCCACCGACGACATCCAGAAGCTGACGGACAAGCAGATCGAGCAGATCGACAAGGTGCTTGACGACAAGCAGAAGGAACTCATGGAGGTGTAGCCTTCTCCCTGCGGCCGCATTTTGCCTTTTTTCGCCATTGCCGTCAAATATCGCCCATCTTCTTCAGGAACAGGCCCTTGTCCGTCCGCGACAGCCGGCGGTGGTCTTCATGGCCGGACGTTGCGACGACGGCGGCCGGGAGCAGCCGTTGTGGCGTCACCTCACCTTCGGGGAGCTGGCGCGCCGCAGCGACGCCCTGGCCTGGGGACTGCGCAAATACGGCTTTTGCCCGGGGAT
Source organism: uncultured Lentisphaeria bacterium (assembly GCA_934661755.1). Taxonomy (GTDB): domain Bacteria; phylum Verrucomicrobiota; class Lentisphaeria; order Oligosphaerales; family Oligosphaeraceae; genus CAKUJM01. Next base: position 15,943 of record CAKUJM010000007.1, read on the forward strand.
GCGCACCCTGCTGATGGTCCGGCCGACCCTGGATTTCTATGCGCTGACGTTTGCCCTGTTCAAGGTCGGGGCGGTGCCGGTGCTCATTGATCCGGGGATGGGCTGGCGCGGTTTTCTGCGTTGCGTGCGGCAGGTTGCGCCGGAGGGCTTCATCGGCATTCCGGCCGCACAGCTGTTGCGGCTGTGCTGCCGCGGCAGCTTCCGCGGCGTGCGTCTGGCGGTGACCATGGGCACACGGCGTTTCTGGGGCGGCCGGACAATCCCTGAGCTGCTCGATGACGATGCGGGCGGACCCTTCCCCTGCTACGAACCGCAGCAGCCAGATGAATTGGCGGCGGTGCTATTCACCTCCGGCAGCACCGGCCCCGCCAAGGGGGTCTGCTACACCCACGAGATTTTCGCCGGACAATGCCGGATTGTCAGGCGGCTGTGCGGAATAAAGCCGGGCGAATACGACCTGGCATGCTTTCCCCTTTTCTCGCTTTTCAGCATCGCCAATGGCGCCACGGCGGTAGTTCCCGACATGGACGCCACCCACCCGGCCGCCATCGATCCGGAATGTGTCCGCGAAGCGGTCCGCCAATGGCCGGTTTCATACTCGTTTGGCTCCCCCGCGCTGTGGAAGAACGTGGCCGGATACTGTGTCAGGAACGGACTGCGGCTGCCGGGGCTCAAGCGCATCTTCATGTCGGGCGCGCCGGTGCCGCCGCAGACTCACCGCGATCTGCGCGCCATCCTCGATGACGATGCGGCCACCTATGCGCCATACGGATGCACCGAGGCACTGCCGATTGCGGTCCTCGACGGCGCCACCGTGCTTGACGGCCACGCCCATGCCGCCGGACTTGGGCTGGGCACCTGCGTCGGATCCATCATCCCGGAAATCCAGGCCCGGGTCATCCGCATCACCGACGACCCCATCGCGCAGCTTTGCGCCGGTGACCTGCTGCCGGCGGGGCAGATTGGCGAGCTGTGCGTAAGCGGCCAGTGCGTCACCGGCAGCTATTTTGCGCGTCCGGATGCCGATGCGCTGGCGAAGACCCGCGACGACGAAGGCCGGCTCTGGCATCGCGTCGGGGATGTCGGATACTTTGACGACCAGGGCCGCTTCTGGTTTTGCGGCCGCAAGGCCCACCGGGTGCAGACCGCCGACGGGACGCTCTTCTCCATTCCGGCTGAATCGTACTTCAACGCCATGCCGGGAGTGGCGCGCAGCGCATTGGTGGGCATCGGCCCACGTGGCCGACAGCAGGCGGCAATGGTCATCGAGCCGCTGCCAGGATGCCGCCCCGATCCGGCGGAGCTGCTCCGGCTGGCCGGGCGGCACGAATGCCTGAAGCCGATCCGGCGCGTGCTGATCCATCCCCGCGCCTTCCCGGTGGATGTCCGCCATAACGCCAAAATCAACCGCGAGCTGCTTGGCGCCTGGGCCGCCGCCCGGCAGCCGGAATCCTGAACCGCCATCACCGCCATTTATCTGAATCATGCGCACCGCCATATTGACATTCCTGCTGCTCTTCTACGCTGCCGCGACCGTGCCGGGACAAATCCGGCTCCAAGGCGAGGCGATCAAGGTGGACGACCACAACCCCACCGCCGCAATCGTCAATTACACCGGTGACACAGCCATGCGCGACGCCCTGCTCAAGATGCTCTCCGCCTGCGACTGGTTCACGGTGATCACCGACGCCAACGCCCGGCGCGCCACCGTCCAGCTGACTGCCACCGGCAGCGTCGCCGGGCCGGAGCACGAACTTTCCGGCAAGGCGGCGGTGGCCGGAAAGGGCACCTTCCAGCTCAATGGCAAGGGCGGCACCGCCAGCGAGGCGGCTGCGGATTTCACCGACAAGCTGCTGCGGCAGCTCTTCAATGTCCCGGCGCTATGCACCCGGAGGATCGTCTATGTGCAGACCGGCCGCAATGGCCTCAAGGAGCTGTTCTCATGCGACATCGCCGGCGGCGACGCCCAAAGGCTCACCTTCAACAACGCCATTTCGACCGAGCCGTCGTGGGGGCATGCCGGAGCGCTGGTATACACCCTCAACGCCAGGAACTCGCTGTCGATTGTGCTTCACGACGCCATTGGCAGGCGCCACCGGGTGGTCTCCACCGCCCGCGGACTCAATTCCAGCCCCGCGCTTTCCCGCAACGGCCAGTACATCGCGCTGCCGATGTCGTTTGGCAAGCAGGTGGATCTCTTTCTCATCGACCTCAAGACCAGCACCCGCACCCGCCTGACCCAGGATCGCAGCGTGGAGTCCAGCCCCACCTTCAGCCCGGACGGCCGGCGCCTCTGCTATGTCTCGGACAAAAGCGGCCGGCCGCAACTGTACGTGATGGAGCTGTCCTCCCGGAGCAGCAAGCGCATCACCCAGGGCGGAGAGGCCGTCTCGCCGGAATGGTCGCCGGTGTCGAACAAGCTGTGCTACGCCCAGCGGGCCAGCTCGGGGCAATATGTCATCCGGGTGCTGGACATGGCCAAGTCCGGCAGCGAGCCGGTGACCGTGACCGAGGCCGCCGGCAACTGGGAAGCGCCCAGCTGGGCGCCGGATGGCCGCCATATCATCTGCACCCGCAAAAGCGGTTCCGGACAACAGCTCTTCATCGTCGACAGCTGGCTGCACGCCTTCCAGCGTCTGCCGGTGCGCGCCTCCGGGGTGTCGCTGCCGGCGTGGCAAAGCGCCAACTGAAACGGCCTCCCCCATGGCCATTTCCCGGCGCGAATGCGACTGCGCACAATGGCTGCGCCAGGAAGCATTTGCGTCAAACTGGCGGCGGATGCGACGACGCCGCTCCACCCAAACACATAGATAACCTGAGACTGCAATGGCTGCGAAAAAGAAAAATGCCGGCGTGGCGCTGTGGAAGCGCGAGAGTGCCTGGGAGCGTCTGGAGAAAGGCGAGGAGTCCAAGCTGGAGATATACTGCCAGGATTACATCGATTTCATTTCGGAGGCCAAAACCGAACGGCTGGTCTTTTCCCGGCTGCTGGAGCTGGCGCAGTCGCGGGGATTCAGGGATCTGGACGCCGTCAACGCCGCCGGCGGGAAGCTGAAGGCCGGCGATGCGGTCTACCGCCAGATCGACGGCAAGACCATCATGCTGCTGCGGGTCGGCAAATCGCCATTGCAGGATGGCCTCAACCTCGTTGGCGGCCATGGCGACTGCCCGCGGCTGGATCTGAAGCCCTGCCCGCTCTATCAGGACGAGGACTTTGTGCTGCTTGACACCCATTACTATGGCGGCATCAAGAAATACCAGTGGGTGACCATCCCGCTGGCGCTCTATGGCGTGGTGGTGCGCCGTGACGGCAGCAAGGTGGAGATCGCCATCGGCGACAACCCGGGCGACCCGGTCTTCACCATCACCGACATCCTGCCGCATCTGGACCGCGACCAGGCCACCAAGCCAATGGACAAGGCGATCGACGGCGAGCAGCTCAATGTCCTCTTCGGCAGCCGTCCGGCCTCCAAGGACGACTGTGGCAAGGAGGAATGCAAGGACCTGATCAAGCTGAACATCCTCAGGATGCTGGCGGACCGTTATGGCATCGAGGAGGAGGATTTCGGCTCGGCGGAACTGGAGGTGGTTCCGGCGGGGCGCGCCCGTGATCTGGGCTTCGACCGCTCGATGATCCTGGGCTATGGCCAGGATGACCGCATCTGCTCCTATGCCGCCGCCCGTGCCATCCTGGATTTCGACGGCATTCCCGGCCGCACCATGGGCGCGCTGATCTGCGACAAGGAGGAAATCGGCTCCTACGGCCGTACCGGCATGGACTCGGTCTTCCTGGCCAACACCGTCGCCGAGCTGGTGGCCGCCTGCAGCCGGCAGTACAGCGACCTGACTGTCCGGCGGGCCTTGGAGAACACCCGGATGATCTCCGCCGATGTCGGCGCGCTGGCCGATCCGGGATACAAGAACACCGCCTCGCCGAACAACCAGGCGCGCATCAACTGCGGCATCACGCTTAGCAAATACGACGGCGCCCGCGGCAAGTCCGGCAGCTCCGATGCATCCGCCGAGTTGGTCGGCAAGGTGCGCAAATGCTTCAACGACGCCAAGGTCGCCTGGCAGATGAGCGAGCTGGGCCGGGTCGATGTCGGCGGCGGCGGAACCATTGCGCTGTACATGGCGCGATACGGCATCCAGGTAATCGACTGCGGTGTCGGGCTGCTGTGCATGCATGCGCCCTGGGAGGTGGCCGGAAAGCTGGACACCTACATGGCGTACAAGGCATACTCGGCTTTCGCGTCAATGGAATAATGACCGCCACGACCAGGACATCCACCAAGACGACGGCGGTGGCCGGTGAAGGCGCGCCCTTCACCGAGACACCGCCAGGGGGGCGGCTGCGCCAGCGCCTTCTGCGCTATTCCAAGCGCTATTTCGGCTTTGCGCTGATGTTCGTGGTGCTGTGGGGCATCTGCGTCTTCAACCAGCTGTTCCTGAGCGCGTCCGGCGCGGCAAGCGGATGGCCGCAGGCGCCCTTCCCCGCCGGCGGCCTGGGCGCGGCGCTTCTCTGGCTGCCGCATCAGCTGTGGGCGTGGTCATGGCACGCGCTCACCAGCGCCAGCGCCGCGGGTTTCCGGAACATCCTGCTCTCCGCATTCCTGGTCTTTGTCTACTGCTACGCGCTCTACAACACCCGGATCATAACCGTCAACGAAATCAGGCGCTTCCTGCTTGTCTCCATCATCGTCGGGCTGGAGCTGTTCTGCATCGGGCTGGTGGTGCAGGCCAGGGGCGCGGGCAATCTGCTGCTGGACACCGGCGCCCTTGGCGACTGCTTCAGCGCCAGATGGTGGATATGGGGCGGCTGGCAGGCGCTCTTCGCCATCTTCCTGGCATTGCCGCCGGCAATGTCTGTCAACCTGATCGACATGCGCTTCGCCTTTGCCACCGCGATCTTCGAGGCGATGATGATCATGGTCCAGGTGGATCTGCCGGCCGAGAACTCCAAATTCTTCTATTATGCGCTGACGATTGCAATGTGCGCGATCCCCTGCTACCGCCGGCTCTCCGACCGCCGCGAGTACTTCAAGGGCGCCTTCGGCATGGCCTGCTGCATCATGGTGGCGCTGCCGCTGCTGAATCTGGAGGGGATGCACGGCCTGTCGCGCAGCGACGCCGGAGCCATGCTGATGCAGTTCACCACGGTGGCCGTCGGCGCCGGCCTGGCAACCGCGCTGCTATGCTATAACGGCCAATGGCTGTTTGAGTGCATTTTCGATCTGACCACCCCCACCCGGCTGGCGGAATTGCACTCCAACACCGAGCTGATGCGGCGGATGCGGGTGGAGGCCCCCGGGACCTACGCGCATGTCAACGCCGTTGCCGACCTGGCGATCAATGCCGCCGCGGAAATCGGTGTCAATGCGGAGCTGGTCAGCGCGATGGCGCTGTACCACGACATCGGGAAACTCAAGGCCCCGCAGTATTTTGCGGAAAACCAGAACGGCCGCAACCCGCATGACAACCTGACGCCCCGCGAAAGCGCGCAGGTCATCATCCGGCATGTCGACGATGGTCTGGAGCTGGCGAAGGAATACCACATTTCCAAGCTGCTATGGGGGGCGATCGAGAGCCACCACGGCAATTCCGTCGTCCAGCACTTCTACCGGCTGGCATGCAGACAGGCGGAGGAATCCGGCCAGCCACCGCCGTCCATGCGTGACTTCCAATACCAGCACCGCCGCCCGGTGACCCGCGAGGAGGCGTTGGTGTCATTGGCCGATGCCTGCGAAGCCGCGGTGCGGGCACTGCTCAGCCCCGCGCGACGAAATCAGCTCATTGTCGATCAGTCGCTGGAACTGGTCAACCGGAAGCGCGCCGAGGATCCGCAGGTCAGCGAGCAGCAGATCCACGACGCCTGTCTTGAGCAGCTCCGCCAGACCGAGGCCGGACTGATGGACGCCGTGCAGGAACGCGTGGCCGCCATCTTCCAATCGCGATTCAGGGACGGTCAGCTTGACATGGCGCAGTTGACCACCGCCGACCTGCACCGGATCCAGCTGAGCTTCATCAACACCATCAGATACAACCAGCATACCCGTCCGGAATACCTGCGATGAAGTGCGAAGTCGAGAAAATGAGTTCGCTGCGGGGGCTGCATCGCCTCCGCCAATTCCGGGAAATGCTGGATTACGCCCTGCCCTTCACCGGACTGGACGCCGCCTTGCCGGGAATCATCCGGTTCGTCATCGTGACCGCACCGCGAATGGCCAGGCTCAACATGCTCCATCTCGGGCATCAGGGAACCACCGATGTCATCACCTACGATCTGCGTTCAGATGACGGCGACTTCCTGGCGGGGGTCTTCGATGCACCGCCCATCCTGGCCGAGATCTACCTGTGCCCGCAGGTCGCACGGCAATTTGCCGGACAGTTCGGCACCACCCCGTCGCATGAGCTATTCCTCTACGGCGTCCACGGGCTGCTCCACCTGGCCGGCGAAGATGATCTCACTGATGATGAGCGCGCATCAATGCGCCGGGCCGAATCGCGCGTCCTGGCCGCCGTAGAGCAAAAATACGCCATCGACGGCTTTCTGGACCGGTGAGAACGGGTGATATAAACGACCGCGCTCACGTTTTCACGACAAGAAAAGCCGAGAGGTTGGCGCGACAGCGCCGGAGGGGTTGGCGCCGGGCTTGACGTGCCGCAGTGCACGGCCGTAAAACGACCGCGCTCACGTTCTCACGACAAGAAAAGCCTCCCCTGCAAGGGGAGGTGGCGCGAAAGCGCCGGAGGGGTTGGCGCCGGGCTTGACGTGCGTCCGTGCGTGGTTTGTAAAACGCGCTTTGTTGTAACAACCTCTACATGCGTGCTCCAGAAAATGGCAATGGCAGGCTGAATGGACGTTTACGCATGCGATCACCTGAGTGATTGTCACTGGCTTTTCAATCAATAACCAGTATTAGTTCCGTCAAAACGATGAGGATATTTACTGACAAAATCATTTTTTGATCGAATTTGTCTTCTTGCAATATAGGTAAAGGCCTTCCCCCATTCTGGAACAATCCTTTCACCATAACAATCAAGGGAAAAACGAGTGTGCCGATGAATGACCTCTGCGCAAAAACCATACCCATATCCCCAACATTTATCTTGCGTACTTGATTCCTCCCAACCAATTTCATCATAAAAATGTTCACCTTCCGGATCTTCTTTTTGTTGAATATTCCATCCTTCATTTCTTGCTTCAGTTTCGATGACATGGACACTTCGTTCCTTGATTAGTCCGGGAATTGTCTTATAAAGAAAATACATACATATAGAAGGACATCTTACAATATCCCTTCCCTTAAATCTAATCATTTCATCAATGTGTTTTTCTCCAAGCAACCATGCATCACGATACAAATCGGCATAATATTCATGATAATCTTTTCCGTCACATTCAATGGCGCATTTACACTCTTTTCCCTTGACTAAGTAATCAAGAAAGAAAATGCCCCCAGAAGAATGAACTTCATACTGCGGAATTATATCAAAGTGTGTGAAATCGACATATTTACCGAGTTGTTCTCCAAGTTCCCGCTCAATCGGGCTATCGTATTTCCAGTTATAAAAATTAGATGAGAAATCAAGTGATTGTTCCATTACAATGCCTCCAATCTACCGCTTCCGCTGATGCCGTAGGCCTGCGGTACATCATCTTCCAATAGAACACGAATGTACTCCTCCATGTGCGGGGCGATGTCGCCACGGCGCATCCCATCCAGCGTCATCCACTCCACCCATCCCTCGGTGGAGGATTTCAATTCACCAGTGAAGTTGCTGGTTCGGAACATGAAGACGATGTACTTGGAGTTCGCCTCGACTTCGGCGGGCGAGCCGTCCGTCCGTTCGCCGATGGTCTCCCATTCCACCACGCCGCACATCCGTAAGCGTCCATTCAGCCTGCCATTGCCATTTCTGGAGCACGCGTGTAGAGGTTATTTTGTCATGTGAAACCAGGGCTGGCGTGATTATTCGGCGCCGTGCCGTTTTTTCCAGACGTGTGGCATGAGTTCCGGAAGCGTGGCCACAGTGGCCCGGTCGATTTCGTATATGGCCGTCCAGGAGCCATGTCTCAAAATCGACATTGCATTCCTTGCAGGTCGCAGCGAAGCTCTCCAAAATCGCCGCATTTCTCCCTGCAATTTCGTTGCCGACGAACAACCAGTTCTTTCTTCCGATGCACCACGGCCTGACCACGTTCTCGGCAAGATTGTTGTCGATGTTCAACCGCGAATCGGACAGGAACTTCTTCAGTCCATCTTCGTGACCAGCCGAATATTTGGCCGCCTTCGTGACCGGCAATGACGGCGCGTAGGTGTCGATTATCCTTCCGCACAGCTCGAAATATTCCTTCACAATGGGTGCAGACTTGACGCGCGCGGTTTTCCTTGCCTTGAAGAGGGCAGTTTCACTGCTTTTCCCCTCAGCAGACCGCTTTGCCTCCCTCTCGATTTCATACAGTCTCGAAATAAGCGCCAGCGCATGGGCGCATGGTTCCGAGGCGCTTTGTCTTGCCTCAAAGAACTCGCGCCGCGCATGAGCCCAGCAGTACGCAGCCTCTGCCGGCAAGTCGTCGTACGAAGCCAGGCAGTCGTGCACGATTGTTCCATCGTAGGATTGGAAAAGCGCGTGCGCGGTCTTTTTCGACCTGTCAGGCGAAAAATGGAATGCCACCAGTCTTGGGCCTACACCCGCGACTCTTACCCATACCCAGCAGGTCTTTGTCTTCCCGCCTCCTGGATCAAGCATCTCAACCCTGGTCTCGTCCGCATGTATCACGCCTGCCGCCATCACCATGGCGCAGAGATGCCTGTAAAGTGGTGAGAGCCCTTCGGCGACCTTCGCCCAGTATCCACAAAGAACTGATCGGCCGATTTGGAGGCCAAGCGTGGCGAACTTCGTGCTTTGCCTGTAGAAGGGGACGTGGTAGACTAGTTTTTCCACGATCGCGTGAACCACGACGCTGGCGTCGTAGTGGCAGCGATCACCATCGAGTCCCAGGCAGACGGGCGTCCGCGGAGCGGGAGCCGACGTCTCGCCGAAGGCGGGGTTGTTGCGGTCGCCATAGACGGCACGTCTGATGACCCTGACAATGTATTCGCGCCGATGGACAAGGCGTTCGCTCGTGTCCCACCTCTTGAGCTGGAGCCCCCTGGTTTCCGCATCTGGAAGTGTGATATCCACGATTTCACGCGGCAGGTTGTCTGGGAAGCCGTTCCAGCCGGCATTCTTCTGGCCCTCATGGTGGCGGCGATCATGAGCGGCCACCGGCGTGGTCGGTTGTTCCTGTGGCTGATCGTCAATCAGCAAAGTTTCCATGCCAGGGAGCAGCGGTTGCGAGTTGTCTGCCACGACCTTCTCAGACTTGTGCCCGAAACAGAGGCGCTGCAGGGTCGCGATCGTCGCCTTCATCGACTCCATGGTCGCTCTCATTTCCTTCAGGACATCATTAAGTCTGGCCAACTCGGCGTCCTTCTGGGCCAGCTTGGACAGCAATGCGGTGACCTCGCTGAACGGGCACGACATGGCATCGGCAGCGATTGCGGTCGCAGCCGATATGGTTTCAGATGATATGTCCTTGTTGTCTTGTGTCATGTCCGTCTCTTGTCGCTGACGGACATAATATAACGTCCCTCTACGCGCGCGCGCGTAGAGGCATGGATGCAAAAAAAAAATCAAACCACCCGTCGGCTGGACTGTCTGCGATAGCGCTTGTAGTATCCAGAAGGCCTGATGCCTGCCAAAGTTGCCATCAATTCGCCATACGTAAGCGATATCCTCCCGTCGGCTGACGACGGCACATTGAATTGACCTTGTTCGAGACGTTTGCTCCAGATACTGAATCCGTCTCCCTCCCAGCACAAGGTCTTCACCATCGTGCGACGACGGTTGAAGAACACGAAAAGGGCGCCCGCCATCGCGGGATTCAGCTTCATGCGTTCAGCGACAATCCCGCATAGTCCGTCGAACGAGCGGTTCATTTTTACGGGGGTGGGGCTGTAATAGATGGCTGCGGTGGGGGAGATGTTCAGCATCGCGACTTGCCTCCAAGCACGCCGAGCACACGTAGCAGTGTCGCCTCGTCAAAGCCGCGATCAAGCCCGATCTCGAATCCTCCGGCATGCAGATGCACCCCAGAAAACGGCATCACTGGCAGCACAGATTCCGTTGGAGCAACGTGGACCAGTTCCAGATCAACGCCAGCATGTGACGTCTGGCCGAATAGCTCGTTTGACCAGTAGCGAAACGAATGGATGGAAACATCTGCCAATTGGCAGTATTCGCTTGGTGTCAGGCCGTTGTCGTGGCATTCCTTTATTCGTGAGCGCCACAGCGCCACGGTCTTCTCTCGGTGTATTCTGTGCATCTTGGACCTCTCTTTGGGTGATGCACAGAAGATAATGGGGATGTTTCAGATTGGCAATGGGGGGCTGAATGGACGCTTACCGGTGTACGAGGCCTCGTAGTCGCAGACGGCGACCAGTTTCCCGCGCCAGCCCGCGACCTGCTCCCTGGCGGGAAGCGCGGCGCACACAGCGGGCTTGAACGCCCGCTTCGCCCAGGCGAGGAAGTTGGCGTACTCTCTTGCGTCCGAGGACTTCGAGCAGGTCATCGCGCAACGCCCTTTGGAAGGGATTGGCATCGCCGCGCGGTTCTCCCACAGCTTTATCCCCATCACAATCATCACCGCAAGGGGAATCCTCGTTGTGAAGGCATATGCTATCATTTTGCAGTTTTTCTTGCCTCGCTCAATTCTATTGTTCCTGTGGTATGTGCGTTAGTCCAATAGTCTGCACGAAGTTCTGATTTTGCCTTATGTAGAAAAAAACTCTGTAGCAATTTCCCACTTTCTTCAACTAAACGAATTCGACATGTTCCTCTTCTGATGGGATTCTCTTGATCCTTATCACCATGAGGTGATGTAATATATGAATAATACAAAACATATTCATCATTTTCTAAAATTGTCTGTGATATAACAGTATTGCTCGTCATTTCATCAGAGTCTATAATCACCTTTGTACATAGAAGAGTTTGCTTAATAGCAATTTGAACCTTTTTCTCCCCTTTTTTCCCTTGGAATTCAAATTTTACTTTGCCATAGTATTTTGGAGCAAGTCTTGGCAGTTTTTCAAATGGCGAAAAACGCCAAAGCCATTTTTCGTAAAATAACCAAAGTAAGATTGAAATAGATGTTCCTTTGGAAATTGAATCAAATAGGCTTTGTAAATCATAGATTCCGTTGAAAACAAACCAAACAATAGAAATGGTTGCTGCTAAGATTGAAACAGACCTGACGTATTTTTCTATTGTGGTATTCATATTCAGCGGAAAGTGAAAGCCTTATTTAAATCGTTAATGAAATCTTGGCAAATCGACACTCGATTTATCCCATCTTGACGAATCAACTTAACATTATTAATTTCGTTCCAAGTATAGATATTATCCAAATGTGATGAAAGATACTCAATAACTTCACGAACTTGGCTAGATATGTTTTGATATCTTAAGTAGTTTTCGACACGAACATTCCACAGTATAGATTCAATTAAAAAGGAACTCATTTTTTGAGCGGAAAGATAATGCAAATTGGACATTTGAATTTTGAGGTGCTTAAATATACGGACTATTTTCTTAAATCGATAACTTGTTTTCTGGTTTTTGACAACGCCATTTCGTATATGCTGTTCTGGATAATTAATTATGACTTTTCCATCATCTGAATGGATATAAATTCCTTTCACATAGTTATTTGGATTGCAATCATAATCATTGGAGTAATCCCTGAATCGCAAGCATGGCACGCTGTCAGATTCTTTTCGATATGAATTGCCGCTCACATGAACAGATTTATTATGCCGCTGGACTTCGTTAGGTCCAAACTTATCTTTTAAAGCCTCTTCGACTTCGTCTTTTAATTTTTTAGCTTGTTTTACGGCTGGAGTGAAACCATAATTCGCTCCTGTCACTCCTTCGCGATAACGGGGTTGAAATATATCTTCTTGAACAATTGCTATATCGACATCACTCTCACGCCTGACGTTTGTTCCATTTGCATATGATCCTTGAACGAATATATTAATGTCACGCGATGTGCCTGGAAACCCCATTCTTATTTGATATGCAGAAGATTCGCTTTCCAATTTGCCGATGATGTTTCCATTGTCAGAATACCCTATATTCTTTAAAGCATCCCGAACCATGCTAATGGCATGTTTGCACATTTCGTCTTCGGAATCGCTTATTGGGCTGGCAAAGTACTTAAGATTTTCTTCTGTAATTATCACTATCTTGTCTCCAAATGGTTGCAGAAAAAAAAATTACACTGAAGCATTCTTTCATTTAGAACGGTATTAAGCACTTAATTTGGTAAATCATTTCACCCTCCAGACATAGTAACCGTCTGCACCATGTCGAAATGCCGACTGGTAGCCAATGACTTGTAGATCTTCAATAGTCTTGAAGCCTTCAAAGTCAAATACCTCGAATATCTTCGAGTAACTGGAGGCGTTGTCGGGACGCATCTCAATGAACAACCATTTCTTATCCTTTGCGTTATCAATATTGATGTCTTGTTGTTCGGCGACTTTCACTGGAAGGATATATAGATGGTGGTGTTCTATCTGGTCAAGTTGATCCTGCCCATGTGTCGTGCCAAAGACTGTTAATGCCTGCATAGCTCCGGGGAGGTCGAGCTGTTGTGTCATTCCTTTTTGGGGAATGGATTTGCCAATATGTTCCTGTGTGTTCTCCTGCGTCAGTTTTCTGATGAAGGCAACAAGGTACTGCCGGTTTTCAGTGTCGCAGTGCCGAAGGGGGAAAGCACCGATATTGATATCCTGGATGCTCTTGTAGAACTGTTGAGTTCCCAGTGATGCATTTCTCCCCTGTCCAGGATAGAGGGTATAGCCACCAATGACTTCTTTGCGCATGGGCGACTCCTGATTCTCGCGATAGTAAATGGCATCGCGGTAGCGATGCATTTGATTGATGGCATCATCGGGGGGCTGCTCGAATCCTGTGTCCTGTCCGTCGTTTTTAAGGCGATACTTGGCATCAAAGAGGTAGGTAAGGCGAATAGGTACATCAAGGAACTGCCTGGTCAGTTGAAGGACAATATCAGGCTTCTGAGCTACTCCGCTGGGAGCGACAGAAGTGGGAATGCCATCGGCATCCAAAGAGTCGGTCTTTGAGTTGTCGTAGAGTTCGGCAAGCTCTATGCCTCTTCGTTTGAACAGAATTCTCGAATTGCCGCCTTTGACCAAAGAACGGCTGAATTTTCCATTCAGTTCCTGACGGTTCAAATACTCAATTTCAAGATTACTTCCTTCCTGGCCAAACAATTCGCGGACGATGTTCCTGACCTCAATGAAACACCAGATTTCGTAGAGTTCAGCAATGTTCTTCGTCTCCAGCGTAAACAGGCCGTTCTGGAGCGAATAGGATACTTTCAATAGAATATAGACTCGTGCCACGGTAGAATAGCCGGAAGCGCGTTGCAGAATGAGGGATTCTTGATTCATCCCTGTAAATTTCCCGACTGTCCTGAAGAATGCATGCTTCGCCAATTTGTTTGCCGCGCTGGCGCGGCTCGGAACTGTCTGCCGCTCGCCCGGCTTCGTTCCGCCAGCTGCGCTGGACGCCGCGCAAGCGCGGCTCGGAACTGTCTGCCGCTCGCCCGGCTTCGTTCCGCCAGCTGCGCTGGACGCCGCGCAAGCGCGGCTCGGAACTACGCCGGGGCATCTTTAACATTAAAGAAGATGGTGGAGGCGCGGGGAGTTGAACCCCGGTCCTGGAAAAACTGCCCGGTGCTTTCTACACGCTTAGCATGGACTTGAGTCTTTTCCCGCCGCTTATGCGCCATGCCGACGACAACGGGAGCAGCAGATCTGTGACTTCTTGCTGGTGGCGCCCGATTGCCCGGCGCTCCTGGCCAGCCTGATGCTTGCGCCTCGACCCGTATCAGACGTCAGGGAGGAGACGTCACGGACTATGCCGCGAGTGCGTACTCAGTGTTCGCAGTTACTTTTTTGACCGATGATTTAGGAGGCCAACGATCATCCTCCGCGTGCTTACATCGTTCCGCTTCTTCAGTCGAAACCATTTCGCCCCCAGTTTTCAAAGAGCATGCCGGCAACCAGATCCATGTTTCAGCATCGCCGCCGCAATCTGCCATAATATAATGCCATCCGTGAAGAACAGCGGCGCGCCCCGCCCGTCCGCATTCCCTTTGCCGAGGGGATGATGACGGCATCTGGGCGGCGCGGGAGAGAGAGAGGTGGGGGAGGGGGTGTCCGCCCATTATGGCAGATGACGGTGGTATTCCTGGAGGCTGCAGACCTCCAGGCGTCCGCAGTCCTGCTGTTCGGCCAGCCCCTGGATTGCGGCGGCGGCGCCGGCGATGGTGGTGGTCACCGGAATTCCGGCGGCCGTGGCTCCGGAGCGCATCCTCGATCCGTCGGTGGCCTCGCTGGTATCGGCATCGGTGGTATTGATCACCCAGCTGATTTGCCGATCGCGGATCAGATCCAGCAGGTTCGGTCGGCCTTCGGAGAGCCGGAAAAGCGCGATGGGCTTCAGTCCGTTTTCCCACAGCAGGGTCGCGGTGCCGCGGGTGGCGTAAAGTCCGTACCCCAGCCGCGCCAATTCACGGGCCAGCCCCACCGCCTCCGCCTTGTCGGCATCCTTGACTGACAGGAAGATATTTCCGGAGGCCGGCAGGCGGCTTCCGGCGGCGAACTGGCTTTTGAGGTAGGCGATATTGACATCGCGGTCGATGCACATCACCTCGCCGGTGGATTTCATCTCCGGGGTCAAGGTGATGTCCACTCCGGGGAACTTGACGAACGGGAAGACCGCCTCCTTGACGGCATAGTACGGCAACTGCACCTCTTCGGTGAATCCCTGCTCCGGCAGCCTCTGCCCGATCATGCACAGCGCGGCCACTTCCGCCAGATGCACGCCGATGGCCTTGCTGACGAACGGGATGGTGCGCGATGCGCGGGGATTGACCTCGATCATGTAGATCTGTCCATCCTTGACCGCCAGCTGCATGTTCATCAGGCCGCAGACATGCAGCGCCGAGGCGAATTGCCGCGCGTAGGCATGGATTTGATCCAGCACCTCTTCGGAGAGGCTTACCGGCGGGGTGACGCTGGCGGAGTCGCCGGAGTGGCATCCCGCCGGCTCGACATGCTCCAGGATGGCCCCGACCACCGTCCGGCTGCCGTCCGAGACGCAATCCACATCCAACTCCACGGCATTTTCGAGAAAGCGGTCAATCAGGATCGGCTTGCCCGGCGAGATGCGTGCGGCCTCATCGACGAACCGCCGCAACGACTCCTCGTGGCGGACGACCACCATTCCGCGCCCCCCGAGCACGAAGCTGGGACGCACCAGCACCGGGAAGCCGATCCGGTGGGCGATCTCCATGGCCTCGTCCGGATTGGCGGCGATGCCGCTTGGCGGCTGCAGGATCCCGATCTGCGAAGACAGCTGCCTGAAGAAATCGCGGTCTTCCGCGCGGTCGATGTCGTCGGGCGAGGTCCCCAGGATATTGACTCCGGCCTCCATGAGCTGCCGGGCCAGGTTCAGCGGCGTCTGGCCGCCGAACTGCACAATGGCGCCGTCGCAATGTTCGCGGCGGTAGACATGGATGATGTCCTCCAGGGTGAGCGGCTCGAAATAGAGCTTGTCGCTGGTGTCGTAGTCGGTGGAGACCGTCTCCGGGTTGGAGTTGACCATCACCACCTCGCAGCCGGCGCGGCGCAGGGCATACGCGGCGTGGCAGCAGCAGTAGTCGAACTCGATGCCCTGCCCGATGCGGTTGGGGCCGCCGCCCAGGACCATCACGCTCTTCCGGCCGGGATGGGCGTCGGCACGGCCGCCGTGTTCGGCGTAGGTGCTGTAGTAATATGGGGTCCCGGCCTCGAATTCGCCGGCGCAGGTGTCCACTTCGCAGTAATTGGGGGTGATGCCGCACTGGCTGCGGGCGTCGCGCACCTGGCTTTCACGGCAGCCCAGGATGAATGCGATCTGGCGATCGCTGAAGCCGAAGCGCTTTGCCTGCGCCAGCACTGCGGCGTTCTGGGCCAGGTGGGTTATATTTCCGGATTGCGCGATTTCATCCTCGAACGCCGCCAGTTCCGCGATGTGGCGCAGGAAGTACAAGTCGATGCCGGTGAGGTCATGGACGCGTTCCAGCCCCCATCCCCTCCGGAAGGCCGCACGCACCGCGAAGATGCGTCCGGCCTGCGGGCGCGCCAGCGCCGAGGCCAGCTCCTCGTCGCCGGCCTCCTCGAATTCGGCGTCCTTGCCATCGGCGCCCAGTCCGGCACGGCCGGTTTCCAGGGAACGCAGCGCCTTCTGGAGGCTCTCCTTGAGATTGCGGCCGATGGCCATGGCCTCGCCGACCGACTTCATCTGGGTTCCCAGCGACGGATCCGCGCCGGCGAATTTCTCGAAGGTGAACCGCGGCACTTTGGTGACGACGTAGTCCAATGCCGGCTCAAAGCAGCTGGGCGTGGATCTGGTGATGTCGTTGCGGATCTCATCCAGGGTGTATCCCACCGCCAGCCGGGCGGCGATCTTGGCAATCGGGAAGCCGGTCGCCTTGCTGGCCAGGGCGCTGGAGCGCGACACCCTGGGATTCATCTCGATGATGATGCGCCGGCCATCCTCCGGATTGACCGCCCACTGGACATTGGAGCCGCCGGTTTCCACGCCGATCGCCTCCAGCACCCGGATGCTGTCATCGCGCATGGCCTGGTACTCGCGGTCGCTGAGGGTCTGGATGGGGGCGATGGTGATGGAGTCGCCGGTATGCACTCCCATCGGATCGAGGTTTTCGATGGAGCAGACGATCACGCTGTTGCCGCGGCGGTCGCGCATCACCTCCATTTCAAATTCCTTCCAGCCGATCAACGACTCCTCGATGAGGACCTCATGGTTCAGGCTGGCGTCCAGCCCCCGCGCCACGATTTCGGCGAACTCGTCCTGGTCGCGGGCGATGCCGCCGCCGGTGCCGCCGAGGGTGAATCCGGGGCGGATGACCAGCGGCCAGCTGCCGATGGTCTTGGCGATGGCCAGCGCCTCGTTCGGGGTGTGGGCGGATCCGGAACGCGGCAATTGCAGGCCGATCGACAGCATGGTCTCCTTGAATTGCTCGCGGTCCTCGGCACGGCGGATGGCGTCCGCGCTGGCGCCGATCAGCTCGATGCCGTGACGCCGGAGCGCTCCGGAGCCGTCCAGCTCCATCGCCAGGTTCAGCGCCGTCTGCCCGCCCAGCGTCGGCAGGATCGCGTCCGGGCGTTCACGGCGGATGATCTCCTTGAGGATGTCGCAGGTCAGCGGCTCGATGTAGGTGCGGTCGGCCAGCTCGGGATCCGTCATCACGGTGGCCGGATTGGAGTTGGCGAGGACGACTTCGTAGCCCTCGTGCTTGAGCACCTTGCAGGCCTGCACTCCGGAATAGTCGAACTCGCAGCCCTGGCCGATCACTATCGGACCGGCGCCAATGATCAGGATCTTCTTGATGTCGGTGCGCTTCGGCATGGTCGCCGTCCTCCTTACGCTTGCTCGATCAGGTTGAGGAACTCCCGAAAGATGCCACGGGAGTCATGCGGCCCGGGCGCGGCCTCCGGGTGGTACTGGACGCTGAATGCCGGCGCCTGGCGGTGCCGCACGCCCTCGACGGTGCCGTCGTTGAGGTTGATGCGGGTCATTTCCAATATGCCGGCCGGCAGCTGCGACAGCGCGTAATTGTGGTTCTGGCTGGTGATCTCGACTTCGCCGGTGAGCAGGTTGCGCACCGGGTGGTTGCAGCCATGGTGGCCGAATTTCAGGCGTCCGCAGGCGGCGCCGCAGGCCAGCCCCAGCAGCTGATGGCCCAGGCAGATCCCGAACAGCGGCACCTTCCCCAGCAGCTGGCGGATGTTCTCGATGGCGTAGGGCATCGCCGAGGGGTCGGCGGGGCCGTTGGAGAGGAAGACGCCGTCCGGACACGCGGCAAGCACCTCGGAGGCCGCGGTGGCGGCCGGCACGATCTGCAATGACATCCCGCAGGCGGACAGCTCCCGCAGGATGCCGCGCTTCACCCCGAAGTCATAGACGACGACGCGGCATTTTCCGCCTTCGCCCCAGCTGTAGCGATCCGGCGTTGTCACCAGCCGGGCGTAGTCCTGGCCGTCCAGGCCGCTCCACGACCGGGCGCGATCCACTGCCTCGTCCGGATCCATCGGCGCGCCGCCGGTGTGCAAATAGGCCTTCTGGACGCCGTGCTCGCGCAGCCGCAGGGTCAGGAAGCGGGTATCCACCCCCGCGATGCCGCCCTTGCCATGGCGGGACAGGAACTGCTCCAGGGACTCCTGCGACCGCCAGTTCGACGGCGCGTTGAGCTCCTGGACCACCAGCCCCTGCAGGAATACCCCGCGGGACTCGTCGTCCTCGGCGTTGCAACCGTAGTTGCCGACCTCCGGAACCGTAAGGGTGACGAATTGCCCGGCGTACGACGGGTCGGTCAGGATCTCCTGGTAGCCGGTCATGCCGGTGTTGAACACCGCCTCGCCGACGCAATCGACCGGGGCGCCAAAGCCGTAGCCGCGCAGGATGGTGCCGTCGGCCAGGGCCAGAAAGGCCTCGCGCGACCGCTGCTGTTGCCAATTGTAACTCATGATGGGGGACAATGAAGCTGCGGGATGAAAATTTGTCTTCTCGATGGCTGGTTGCGGTAGTAAAGCATAGCAAGAACAATGCCATTGGCGGAAAAATGGCATGTCGGCACGCGAATCCGTGGCGCTCCCGTGTCTTTTCCGGTTGGCCGGGCGCAAGGGAACCGGCTTCACGGATTCGGGATTTACAATAAGTGTAAGCCATTCCACTCCCCGCTTACACAATTTGTAAATGACGGCAAAGCTGTTGCCAGCGGCAGTTTTGGCATGGCAATTGCTTTGCTGCCCGGCATCGAGTTTTTTTTTTTCGGAGCATCCCCTCCAACCCAGATACAGAAGGAATCCAGAACCATGAGCAGTTTGAATCGTCAAAAAGCGGTTGAGGCCGTGGCCGAGCGTTGTCCGGCGCCGCTGGGCAAGCCGTCTCCGGCGGATGACGCGACGGGGCACTACGGCGAGGACGTCTTTGGCACCGATGCCATGCGGCGCTGGCTGCCGGAGTCGGTCTTTTCGCAATTGCAGGCGACCATTGAGCGCGGCGAGGCGCTCAATCCGGAGATTGCGGGCGATGTGGCCAATGCCATGAAGTCCTGGGCGCTGTCCCGTGGCGCCACCAGCTACACCCACTGGTTCCAGCCGCTCACCGGCGGCACCGCCGAGAAACACGACTCCTTCCTGGAGTTCTCCAAGGGCCGGGCGCTCTTCGAGTTTTCCGGGAAGAGCCTGATCATGGGCGAGCCGGACGCATCCAGCTTCCCCTCCGGGGGGTTGCGCTCCACCTTCGAGGCGCGGGGATACACCGCCTGGGATCCGACCAGTCCGGCATTCATCAAGCGCCACAGCAATGGCGCCACCCTCTGCATTCCGACGGCATTTTGCGCCTACACCAGCGAGGCCCTGGACAAGAAGACGCCGCTGCTGCGTTCAATCCAGGCGATCTCCAAGGCGACCAAGCGCCTGATGAAGTGCTTCGGGCTGCCGGACGAGAAGGTGACGGTCACGCTGGGGGTGGAGCAGGAGTACTTCCTGATCGACCGCCGCTTCTACCTGCAGCGTCCGGATCTGCTGCAGACCGGCCGCAGTGTCTTCGGGGCGCCGCCGGCCCGCCATCAGCAGCTGGAGGACCACTATTTTGGAGTGATCCGCCAGCGGGTGCTGACCTTCATGGACGAGGTCGAGAAGGAGTTGTGGAAGCTGGGCATTCCGGCCAAGACCCGCCACAACGAGGTGGCTCCGGCCCAGTTCGAGCTGGCGCCGGTCTTCGAGGAGCTCAATTTGGCGTGCGACCACAACATGCTGGTCATGGAGGTCCTCCGCCAGACTGCCGAGCGCCACGGCTTCGTCTGCCTGCTGCATGAAAAGCCCTTCGCGGGCGTCAATGGCTCCGGCAAGCACAACAACTGGAGCCTCAACTACGGCAGGAAGAATCTGCTCAATCCGGGCGGCGACCCGCACGAGAATGCGATTTTCCTGACGGTGCTGGCCGCGATCATCGAGGCGGTCGATCTGCACGCCGACCTCCTCCGCGCGGCGGTCGCCGGCGCCGGCAACGACCATCGGCTGGGCGCCAACGAGGCCCCGCCGGCGGTGATCTCGATGTACCTGGGCGACCAGCTGGCCGACGTCATCGACCAGCTGGTGCACGGCGGCGCCAGGAGCAGCCGCCATGCCGCGCCGATGCGGATCGGGGTGGACACCCTCCCGCAGCTGCCGCGCGACTCCACCGACCGCAACCGCACCAGCCCGTTCGCCTTCACCGGCAACAAGTTCGAGTTCCGCGCACCGGGATCCAGCCAGTCGTGCTCCGGCAACAACGTCGTGCTCAACACCATCGTCGCCGAGGCCTTCGACCGCATGGCCGACGCCCTGGAGAAGCTGCCCCCCGAGGGATTCCATGCCGGCTTGCAGAAGCATCTGCAGGAGGTCATCTCCGCCCATCAGCGGATCATCTTCAACGGCGATGGATATACCGACGGATGGCTCAAGGAGGCCGAACGCCGCGGACTGCCCAATGCCCGCAACACCGTCGAGGCGCTCAAGGCGCTGGTCGCCCCGCAGAATGTCGAGCTGCTGCAGAAATACGGGGTGCTGTTCCCGCGGGAATTGCAGTCGCGTTATGCGGTCTTCCAGGAGGAATACCGCAACAAGGTGCGCATCGAGGCGGAGATCGCCCTCGACATGGCCAGCAGCATGGTCTATCCGACGGCGGCGCGTTTCTACGAACGCACCGTCCGCAGCCTCTCGGAGGCCAAAGCCGCCGGGATGGCCGCCGGAGTCAAGGGGCAGACCATGCTGGCGGAAAGCGTCGGGTCGCTGCTGGACAGCCTCCAGGTGCAATGCCAGGAGCTTCGCGGCAAGATCGACGGCGATCCGCTGGAGACCTTGGAGTGCATGGGCGCGTTGCGCAAGACCGTCGATGCCCTCGAGAAAGTCGTCTCCGACGAATGCTGGCCGCTGCCCAAATACCGTGAGATGCTCTTTGTCTACTAGTGCAAAAAGAACCTGAACCCTGAGGATTTACTCCAATGCTAGAACTACTCTTGCCTGCCGGGTACAAGCCGGTGCTGGATGAACTGGAGACTGAGAAGGCGATCCGCAAGATCAAGAACCTCTTCCAGGAGAACCTCGCCTTCGAGCTGTCGCTGCAGCGGGTCACCGCCCCGCTCTTCGTCAAGGCCGGCACCGGAATCAACGACAACCTCAACGGCGTCGAGAAGCCCGTCTCCTTTGTGCTCAAGGATGCCGACGGCGTCACCGCGGAAATTGTCCACTCGCTGGCCAAATGGAAGCGCATGAAGCTGGGCGCGCTCAAGACTGCCCCGGGGAAGGGCATCTACACCGACATGAACGCCATCCGTCCCGACGAGGAGGTCGACAACCTGCATTCGTTCTATGTCGACCAGTGGGATTGGGAGAAGGTCGTCACCGCCCAGGACCGCAATCTGGACTACCTCAAGTCCACGGTGCGCCGAATCTACTATGCAATCCGCCGCACCGAGGCGGCGATCACCGCGGACTATCCGCAGCTGAAGCCCTTCCTGCCGGAGGAGATCAAGTTCCATTTCACCGAGGACCTGGAAAAGGAGTTCCCGGAGCTGACCCCGAAGGAACGGGAAGACCGGGTCGCCCAGCGCGACGGCGCAGTCTTCATCATCGGCATCGGCGGCGCGCTGCCGATCTCCGGCAAGAAGCACGACGGACGCTCCCCGGATTATGACGACTGGTCGACGCCGTCCTGTCCGGGACACCATGGCCTCAACGGCGACATCGTGGTCTGGAACCCGCTGCTCAAACGCTCCTACGAAATCTCGTCGATGGGCATCCGGGTCGATCCCGCGGCGCTCAAGAAGCAGCTGGAGATCGAGGGGCAGACTGCGCGGCTGCAGTTGCAGTTCCACAAGGCGCTCATGGCGGGTGAACTGCCGCTGACCATGGGCGGCGGCATCGGCCAGAGCCGGCTGTGCATGCTCTTCCTCCAGAAGGCGCATATCGGCGAGATCCAATGCAGCATCTGGCCGGAAGCCATGCGCAAACAGTGCGCGGATCACGGCATCCCGCTGCTGTAGCCATATGGCCGGATGCGGCGGCTGCGGACACCCCTGCCCGCAGCCGCCGCATCCGTTTCCCTCCGTTTCCCTCCGTTTCCCTCCGTTTCCCTCCGTTTCCCTCCGTTTCCCTCCGTTTCCCTCCGTTTCCCTCCATTTCCCTCCATTAAACTCCGATAAGCTCCGTTCCCTCCGTTATATTATCCTGAAATCCCACCACTACCTTCCCAGTTCTTCATGACCAGGATCTTCGTCGATGGCAGTGCAGGCACAACGGGCTTGCAGATACACGAACGGCTCAGCCGCCGCCGTGATCTTGTTGTTTTGCCCATAGACGAGGCATTGCGCAAGGATCCGCAGGAGCGTTCGCGGCTGATGAACGAGTCGGACGTGGTTTTCCTGTGTTTGCCGGACGCCGCCGCCGTGGAGGCGGCGAAGCTGGTGACCAATCCGCAGGTCTGCGTTATTGACACCTCGACTGCCCATCGGGTGGCGGAGGGCTGGACCTATGGCTTTCCGGAAATCGGGCGCCGGGACGCCATTGCGCATTCGCGCCGGATTGCCAATCCGGGCTGCCATGCCACCGGCTTCATCAGCATCGTCTACCCGCTGATTGCCTCCGGGGCATTGCCGTCGGACGCCCTGTTGAGCTGTTTCTCCCTCACCGGATACTCCGGTGGCGGGAAGAAGATGATTGCCGAATACGAGGAGGCGCCTGCGCCGCCGCTGGCCGCGCCTGGGATCTATTCCCTGGAGCAGACGCACAAGCACCTGCCGGAGATGCAGAAGTTGTGCCGGCTGCTCCACAAGCCGCTGTTCTCGCCAATCGTCGCAAATTATTACAAGGGGATGGCCACGACCGTGCCATTGCACCTGTCCCAATTCAAAGGCGCACCGACGCTCACCCGACTCCGACGGCTCTACTCCGACTTCTATGCAGGAGAGCCGCTGATCTCCGTCCGGATGGACGAGGTCGACAAGGCGGAGAAGCTCCATGGCAATGCCAAGGCCGGCACTGACGGCTTGCAGCTGGTCGTCACCGGAAACGGCGAGCGCGTCACCATCACTGCGCTTTTCGACAACCTTGGCAAGGGCGCATCCGGCGCCGCCATCGAGAATATGAACATCGTGCTGGGACTGGAGCCGTCCTTCTGTCTGCGCCCATAACCGGGAATTTCTTCAATGCATCATTTTATCAACGGCGGAGTCTGCGCCGCGGAGGGCTTTTGCGCCGCCGGAATCCATGCCGGGGTCAAGAGCCACAACCTCAACAAGAAGGATGTCGCGCTCATAGTGTCGCAATGTCCGTGTTCATGCGCGGCGGTGTACACCAGGAATGCAGTCAAGGCGGCACACATCCTGCTGGACATCGAGCATCTCAGGGATGGCCGTGCCCGCGCGGCGGTCGTCAACAGCGGCAATGCCAATGCGTGCGCACCCAATGGCGAAGCCCATGCCCGGGAGATCTGCGCGGCGGTGGCCGCATCGGTCGGTTGCGCCCCGGAGGAGGTGGTGATTGCCTCCACCGGGGTCATCGGCCAGGAACTCAATGCCCGGGCCATAATCGACCATATCCCCGCGCTGTACCGCCACTGCACGGCTGACGAAGCCGGATCGGATGGCGCGGCCCAGGCGATCATGACCACGGACACCGTGAAGAAGGAGCTGGCGCTGGAGACCGCCATTGGCGGGAAGACGGTGCGTATCGGCGGCATCGCCAAGGGCTCCGGGATGATCCATCCCAACATGGGGACCATGCTCTGCTTCCTGACCACCGATTGCGCCATCTCGCCGGAAATGATCCGCGAGGCATTGCACGAGACCGTGGCAGTCAGCTTCAACCGCATCAGCGTCGATGGCGACACCTCCACCAACGACACCTGCTGTGTCATGGCCAATGGCCTGGCAGGCAATGAGATGATTTCGGAGAAGAATGACGGCTACCGTGACTTCGTGTCGGCGCTGCAGACGCTGTGCGTCAAGCTGGCCATCGCCATGGCCGCCGATGGTGAAGGCGCCAGGCACCTGATCACCTGCACGCTGGAAGGCGCCAGGGATGACGCCGCTGCGGAGGCCATCGCCAAGGCGGTAATCTCCTCGACTTTGACCAAGGCCGCCATCTTCGGCACGGATGCCAACTGGGGCCGCGTGCTTTGCGCCATGGGATACTCCGGCATTC
Organism: uncultured Lentisphaeria bacterium; assembly: GCA_934661755.1. Lineage (GTDB taxonomy): Bacteria > Verrucomicrobiota > Lentisphaeria > Oligosphaerales > Oligosphaeraceae > CAKUJM01. Next base: position 40,341 of record CAKUJM010000007.1, read on the forward strand.
CCTTCAACCCCGATGGCGTCGATATCGCCTTCGCAAGCGCCGCCGGCAGAATCGCGGTCTGCCAGAAAGGCCGCGGGCTGCTTTTTGACGAGGAGCTGGCCAAGAGGATCCTCACCGAACATGACATCGTCATCGACATTGGCATGGGCGAAGGCAGCGGCAAATGCACCTGCTGGGGCTGCGACATCACCTACGACTACATCAAAATCAACGGGGACTACCGGACATGAACGACAATGATCTGACGCTCTCCAACGCCCAGCGCGCGGTGGTGCTCACCCAGGCGCTGCCCTATATCCGCAAGTACCGCGGCCAGGTGGTGGTCGTCAAATACGGCGGCAATGCGATGATCAACCCGCAGCTCAAGCAGCAGGTGATGGAGGACATCGTCCTGCTGTGGCTCATTGGCGTCAAGGTGATTCTCGTGCACGGCGGCGGCCCGGAGATCAGCGAGCTGATGGACCGTCTCGGGAAAAAGCCGGAATTTATCGACGGGCTGCGGGTGACCGACCGGGAGACCGTGGACATTGTTCAGATGGTGCTGGCGGGGAAGGTGAACAAGGGGCTGGTGAGCCTGCTGGAGCATCATGGCGGTCATGCCATGGGGATCTGCGGCATGGATGGACGGCTGATTGAGGCGAAGGCCAAAAGTCCGAAACTGGGCTATGTCGGGACCATCACCAAAATCAATATCCAGCCGGTGCATGACCTGCTCGAAAAGGGATACATCCCGGTGATCTCCACCGTTGGCTGCGACACCGATGGCAACGCCTACAATATCAATGGCGACACCGCCGCCGCCTGGATCGCCGGCGCCCTCCGTGCCAAACGGCTGATCATGATGACGGACATCGCCGGGATCCTGCGCGACGCCCATGATCCCTCGACTCTCATCCCGGAATTGAGCATCGGGGAGGCAAAACGGCTCTTCGAGGAAAGGGTGATCTCCGGCGGAATGATCCCCAAGGTAGAGTGTTGCATCAACGCCATCGGGATGGGAGTGCAGAAAACCATCATCATGGACGGCAGGATCCCCCATTCCATCCTGATGGAATTGCTCACCGACGAAGGCGCCGGCACCATGATCCGGGAATGATGCGGCATCCGGCGTGAAGCCATCCCCAACCATCCTCCACCATCCCCACTCCAATCCCCTTCCCCGCAACGGGGAAAAACTGACGGCGGCATCCCCCCCCCTCAACCCGTTTCACCCCATCCCATGAGCAACTGGACAGACCTAGACCGCGAATTCATCGCCAATACCTACTCGCGTTTTCCGGTGGAGATCGTTGCCGGACGCGGCTGCCTGCTCTATGACGCCGGCGGCAAGGAGTACATCGACCTGGGCAGCGGCATTGGCGTGACGGCGTTTGGCATCGGCGACCCGCAATGGAAGGCGGCGGTGGTCGCGCAGCTTGACGCGATCCAGCACACCTCGAATCTCTATTACACCCACCCCGATGCAAGGCTGGCGCAGCTGCTTTGCGGGCGTACCGGGATGCGGAAGGTCTTTTTCAGCAACTCCGGCGCGGAGGCGAACGAGTGCGCGATCAAGGTGGCGCGCAAATACGCGGCGCAGAAAAAGGGCCCGCAATACTCGACCATCGTCACCCTGGTCAACAGCTTCCATGGCCGTACCCTGACGACGCTTGCCGCGACCGGCCAGGATCATTTCCACCAGCTCTTTCAACCATTGACGCCGGGGTTTGTCCACGTCCCCGCCAACGACCTGCCGCAGCTGACAGCCGCGGCCCAATCCCATCCCACCGCCGCCATCATGCTGGAATGCATCCAGGGCGAAGGCGGGGTCGTGCCGCTGGATCCGGATTTCGTGCGTGGCGTCGCCGACTACGCCGCCGCGCAGGACCTGCCGCTGATCATCGACGAGGTCCAGACCGGCAATGGCCGCACCGGCAGGCTCTACGCCTATATGAACTACGGGATCGTCCCGGACATTGTCTCGACTGCCAAGGGACTGGGGGGCGGGCTTCCAATCGGCGCGACCCTGATGGGCGGGAAGACCGCCGGGGTGCTGGGAGCCGGCGACCATGGCTCCACCTTCGGGGGCAACCCCGTCTGCTGTGCCGGCGCAATCAGCATAATTGAGCGATTGGACGAGGCCTTCCTGTCGTCGGTCTCCGAGAAGGGTGAATACATCCTCGGGGCATTGCGGAACGCCCCGGGAATCGAGTCGGTCACGGGCATGGGGCTGATGATCGGCGTCAAGACCGCCCGTCCTGCGGGAGAGGTGGTGGCGGAATGCATCCGGAAGGGGGTGCTTTGCCTGACCGCCAAGGACAAGGTCCGGCTGCTCCCCGCGCTCAACATCCCGCTGCCGCTGCTGGCAAGGGCCATCGACATCCTGAAGGCGGCCGCCGCCGGCTGAGCTTTTTTTGCGCAGGTCACGGCTGGCCAAATGCCAGTTCCACCATGCAATGGCAGGTGAATTGCGGGATCGTGAACTCGATCCGGCCATTGCGGCAGGAAAACGGCAGCGTCCGGCCCTCCGGGACAATCCTGACACCCGATATTTTCCGGTCCAGCTTCAGGCTGATGCGGACCGGACCGGCGGGGTTGAGATCCTCGATCACCTCGATGGCGGCGCGGCCGGAGGTCGTTCCGCCAGCGAGCTCGACCACTCCGCCGCGGAGGATGGTATTCGCATACAGCACATGGAGGACATACCGCATGTCGCGGGGCTGGCTCATCAGGGTGATCCGCCCCTGGGAGGGCAGATTGGCGGCCTCCACCTGGAGGTCATCGCCGATGAAGCTTCGAATCGCCTTCGCCACGTATTCCTTGAGCACCACGGCGCCGTAGGCGCGGTAGATTGAGAACACCGGATGCGCGAAATACAGGATGTTCCCGGTCATCACCCCGGCGTCGTATCCCGATGGCTCCGGCCGGGGCGGAGTATGCTGATGACTGCAGAAATGCCGGAAATCGCGGTTGAAATAGGGATCGTACACCTGCCCCAATGACACCCCGCCGCGTTTCCGGATGCGCTGCGACGGCAGGTACATGACGAACGGCCAGTCCGGTGCGCTGTCCCGCAAGTCCGTGGCATCTTCCTGCGAGGTGCCTGACGGATCCTGGGGACGCCGCACCAGGCACTCCGGCGCGAATCGCGGCGACGGCTTCACATAGTCCGGCCGATACGGCGACACCCCCTCATGGTCGAATGGCATCGGCAGCGCGAATTCATCGCGGGCAGTCTTCATGCCGCTGGTCCCGGACATGATCAGACGCCCACCGTTTGCAAGGAATTTCTCCAGGCGTTCCGCCAGGGCCGCAGACAGCCGCACCTCATCCGGCAGCAGCAGAATCCGGTATCTGCTCCAGTCCATCACGGTATCGACGATGTCGAACGGGATATGCGATTCCAGCAGAATCCGGGACGCGCCGGCATCGCCGGGCATCTCCCGCACCGGCGGGCGTTCCGGCGTAAGGCCGCTCAGGATCGCGACAGCCGCGGCCGACTCCACATGGTCGCACCACGGCTCCTTGTCGCGGACCTCGCGATAGGCCTGGCCGATGATGCGGTAGGTGCCTTCATCGAGCATGCCGCAGGGATGCAGCTGGTCGCCGACGCTGCACTTGGCGCCGTTTGCCAGCATCGCGGCGCATTCATAGCGCAGCGCCTCCGGTGGCTTGTATCCGCCGAATTCCCCCCAGGTGGTGTGGAATTTTCCGGTCATCCCCAGGAACTCCATGCCGAGGTTGCGCACATACGCCGCCGACATCGGGAAGTGGTCGTACCCCCAGCCGCCGGTCGGCAGCGACTCCAGCTCAAGATGGGAGAAGTACTTGAGGACCTCCTCGCTGCCGATGGTGACATGGCCGGAGTTGTGGAACAGCGGCATCTCCGGGGAGACGGACTTCACCGCCTCATAGGTGCGACGGTAGTATTTCATCAGCACCTGGTCGGCAAATTTCCTGCGGTCAGCGGGATTTTGCGGATCCAGCCCGCCGTCCAGCATCCCCTTGATGCAATGCTGGCAGCAGCATTCGCCCTGGAATATGATGTCGGTGAAGATGCCGTCAATGTCCGGGAACATCCCGAGCACCTCCCGGATCTGGTCGCACAGGAAGTCCAGATAAGGCGAATTGAAGCACATCTTGTGGAAATGCGCGCACAGCGGATCGTAAAGCCGCCCCTCGGGGCTCATCTCGCCCCATTCCGGATGGATCGACGACGCGTAGTCGTTGAGGCCGGCGGAGAGATAGACCGGGGTCTTCACCCCGATCTGATGGCAGGCATCAAGCTGGGCGCGGAGCAGATCGAATCCCAGGTGCGGATGGCGCTTTCCGACGGCGGTGTCGTAATAGGCATAGCCATGATGGCAGGTCGCGAACAGGGTGATCGAGTCGACCGCCGCATCCTGAAGGGTCCTCTGCCATTGCCGCCGGTCGAATTTCTCCCCGACTGCGGGGATCAGCGGCGAAGTGTGGAAATCCAGATGTACTTGTCGGAAACGCATATCGCATAATATAGCGGCGGTGCATGACGCCAGGCGCAGTCCGCACCAATGCACAAAAAGGGCAGTCGGACTGCACGCCTCCCAGTCGTGGCGCCACCTGGGTGGAATTGATTCGCCGGCACTCCCCCCCCCATCTACGGGAAGACGGGACGGGAGGGGGAAGAGGGGATGCGTCAATGGCGGCTACGGCAGCAGCACCATGTCCATCCACATCCCGGGGCACTTGTCATAGGCAACTCCCGGCGTAAGCTCCAAAGCCCCCGTGCGTTCCTTGCCGTTGTTGACATTGACGATGCAGCCGATGCGCATCGCCGCATTCCGCACCAGCTTGAACGGGCTTACCGCCCGGCGCGAGAATGCCGCCTCATAGACGACGAGGCCGGGGAATTTCCGCACCGCGAAGGCCACTTCCTCGCCTTCGGGAAGAACGCCGGTGGTCTTTGACAGGCTGTCGTATTTTGCGGTGCTGCCCCAGCGCCGGAAAACCACCGGCCTTCCGGATGCCATTCCCATGGAGTACTCGAAGTCGTCGTCATCGATGCCGCTGATATCCGCGGCGCCGTTTCTGAGGGTGTCAAAGCAGACCTGCAGTCCGTCGTATTCCCAGAGCCGGTCCGCATCGGCCAGATCCGGAAGGGTGAACAGCTCCGGCTTGAAGACCTCGGCCGAGATATACAGGAAGTCGTCGTCCCAGGCATAGCGCAGATTGGCGGTGATCCGGTCCTCCGCCTCGCTCCAGTTCCGGCCCACTCGCGGATCGCGGTTGCTCTTGTCAAGGCGTATGACCTCGGTGCCTTCCGGCCAGTCCGAGAGGTCGCCGTCGATGGTGAGCGCACGTGCGGTGCGGTGGGCGATGATTGCCCGCAGATTCCACTCCATCTCATGCTTTTCATCACGGCCATCGACCTCGACCAGGACCCGCACCTTCCGGTCGGCCACCGAGATGTTGTCCCTCAGCGTGATTTCCAGGTCCTTCGAACCCTCGCCGCCGATTGCATCCAGGCGGTATTCGGCCGGTCCGTCGACTGCGCCCGCAGTCAGGACCTTGATCCGGCAGCCGAGGGAGCGGCCGGTGACATTGCGGACGGTTATCTTCACCTTGTTGATGCCGATGACCGCCGGCGTGACCTCGACGCTTTTGCCCGAGACGTCGGTCATTGCGGCATTCTCCAGCACTTCGGCGAAGCGCTCCGCCGGTAGCTGGCTGTCGAGATACACCGGGAAGATGTCGATGCCGATTTCCCCGGCGTCGATCCGGGAGCCGCAGAAGTCGTATGCGGCAAGCAGCGAATCCGCGCCCAGGCGCATGACCGACGGCTCGCCGTGCCACTTCCACAGCACTGCGGTGCGCTTGTGGCCGTGGTCGAAAATGTAGCAGCGGTAATTGAGGCCGAGCCGGGCACGCCCCGCATACGGTGCCTTCTCCAGGCGGTCAATCAGGTTCCGCATCGCGAAGAACGCCAGGTTGGGGATCGGAAAGCGGTCGTTTGACGGATCGGTCATGAGCATCATGTTCCAGGCATTGCTGACGGTCGAGGACTCGTAGGCGAAGTGGTAATAGCGCCGGGCGCCGCCGGCGATGCCCTGGATGATGTTCCGCATGTCGCCCGCCGCCGCTTCGCGCATGTATTCGGTGATGGTGTTGTCGGTCAGACCGGAGGACTGGACACGGCCGGCCTCGGTGGCAATCTGCGGAATCGGCTTGTAGCAGTCGATGAGTTCCTGGAGCTTGGCGGCATTGGCGGCATAATCCGGCAGCTCCGGCAGCGGCTGATATGGATGATATGACACATAGTCCAGGATGTCCTTGCCGCCCTTCTTGAGGATGTTCTCGATCCAGGTGTAGTCAATTGTCAGGGTGCATGGCCCCGCCAGCTTCGCCTGCGGGTCGCTCCGCTTCAGGATTTCCGAGACCTCGCGGAGCTGCTTCATGTCCAGATCGACATTCCAGCCGGAAACGACATTGACCTCGTTCTCGCTCTCGTAGATCTCGACGCTGCCCGCCACTTTGCGGACCTGTTCTTCAAATTCCTTCATCCATTCGGCCCATTTTTCGGGGTTGTCGCGGACCTCCTTCTCCATCGACAGGCAAAGCAGCGGCTTGATCCCGGTGCCGTCAAAGAACGGCGCCGCGTCAAATGCATCCCCGATGCGGCCGGATGCGGTGCCGATGCGCACGCCGCCAACCCGCAGATCCCTCAAATACGGGAGGTTCAGCTTCACGTTGTTGCCGCCTACCGGGAACTCGATGCCGAAGCGGTCGACGGGCGCCTGGCCCCTGTCGATCACGCCGAGATGAAGCGTGGCCTCCTTGTCGCGGCCACCCGCCTTGCAGGAGAAGGTCAGGTTCATCGCCCCGCGAATCCGGGACGGCGGGACCAGCCTGAAATCCAGGCTCCTGCGTTCGCCGGGAGCCAGCTCAATGGCCATGGGGCCGGAGGATGCGACCTCCTTCCCCCGCCAGTCCTTGAGGGACCAGGACACTTCGCAGGGCATCGCCTGCTCCGCATAGCTTTCCACCTCAAGCGACGGACGGATTTCCTCCCCTGCATAGCAATAGCCGCGGCGGATCCCCAGCGATGGACGCATGTGCACCTGGTCGTCATCCGTGAAATCCGCATGTCCGCCGGTGACGCAGGCGGCGGAGTCCACCCAGAAGGTGCCGCGGTTCTTGTCGCAGGCGCGCACATATGGATAGGCCACGCCGGTCACGCAGCCATACGCACCCACCAGCCCGTTCTGGAAGGCCAGGTCCGCCTTTTCGCCCCAGGCCGGCATGTACAGCTCATACTTCCTCCACTCGGTGTCGATCCGAAAATACTTGAAGGCCGCCAGCGCATTCGCGATGAAGAAGCCGATTTCCACATCCATCGGCTTTTCCGCCTTCATCCACACGGTGTACGAGATTGGCTTTCCAATCGCGTACGCGACGGGGTTGAAATGGAAGCGCGAATAGACGTCGTCGTGCCTTGCAGTCAGGCGGAACGAGTACCTGCCGGAATGCACCACCTTGTCATCCAGTTCGGCGACCAGCTCGCTTTTGATCTCGAGGCCGCGCCAGTCGAAATACTTCTGCACCGCGTCACGCTGTGCAAATGCCAGCGACGGCATGAAGATATTGTAGAAGCCGTCTTCCGCGCCGCCGTTGCGGATGAGGTTCGCGGAGACGCCCTCTTCCTTTTCCTGCTCGGGTTCATAGGCGAAGAACCTGACATCCCTGAAGCGGTAGACGCCCGGCGACTTCAGATCGGCGCGCAGCCACAGCCCCTCCACGCCCTCCGGGATCGACGGCTCGAAGACCAGCTTGCCGCCCGACCCCGTTCCGGAGATCAGAAAGTCCTTGCCGTCATAGAAGGCGGTGCCCTTGTTGCTCAGGACCAGAAGCCCCAGCGACAGGCCGTCGTCCCCGCCTGCCGTGACCTCCATGCGGTTGATTTTCCCGGAGACGGCCCGGCCCTCGGGCGTGCAATGCCACTGGCCGACGGGAATGCCAAACCAGCCGATCATGATGGCCGGCCCGGTCTTGTGCCTCCCAAAATACTCCCGCGTATCGACGACCAGATCGCCGCCCTCCTGGCTGACCTTCACCAGGCCGGCCGGGCCATCCGGCAGCCTCATCGAGGCAAACGCGCCGCCTTCCTGCGCCCTCAACAAGATTTCGCGGCCATTGATGCTCAAGGCGGCCTTGCCGGGCTGCATCTCATAGCCATGCGCCCCGGCGGCGGCCAGCATCACGGCCACTGCCCATTGCGCGATTGCATTCGCCAGACTGCGTCCAGTCATTGTGTCCTTCTCTCCTTTTTCTGAGTCCTGAATCCGCGAGGATGGGCTCTTTTGCGGCATGGCTTCGCCGTTTTTCAGTCACGCACTCCCGGTGCGCACCCTCAAAATGCCCCATTCTGACGCAAAATCACCTGCTTCGCGGATTCAGGCGATTTTCTCTCCGCAAGGCCGTTGCCGGTTTTCCGCCAAGGCACACGCAAGCCGCCGTCCGGCGGTCTTCGTGCGCGACGCGCTACCGGTCCATGTTGAGGAGGACCCGCGCCTGCCAGTAGTCTTCCAGCACCGCCGACAACCGCCCCTCGACATGCCCGTCGCACATCACGAAATTGTTGATGGCGCCTTTCTGCGGCAGGGCATTGCTATCGTCGGCCCAAGTCCCCGGGGTGAAGGGCGGGCACGGATTGGCGCCACCCCCGTGGGGGACGAACTTGAAGGAGCCACTGCCGTTGAAGCTGTGGGTCATGTTGTTGTAGAAGTCGCCCGCCATGGCACGCACGGAATGGGAATTCAGCTTGTCCAGCCGCCCCGGATATTTGTAGCCATTGGAGAGCACGCCCGGCCATTCCAGGCCAAACAGCCCGATGCAGTAGGGAAGGAACGCCGACATGCCGTAGGTGGGCCCCCAGGCCGTCGCCCCCGCACGCGACGACGGACAGCGCAGCAGCTTGCAATTCCGGCTGTCCACTATGTTCCCGCCGATGTCCGAGAAGATGGTCAGCAACCGCTCGTCCCTCAGCCGCTGCTTCCAGTTCACGCCATCGTCGGCCGCCGGCGCCGGCAGATAGCTGTCATTGCCGTCGGCGTACATGATGAGGCACAGGCCGATCTGCTTCAGGTTGCTCTTGCAGGAGACATCGCGGGCCTTGTCCCGGGCCTTGCCCAACGCCGGCAGCAGCATGCTGGCCAGAATGGCGATGATGGCGATCACCACCAGCAGCTCAATCAACGTAAAGGCGCAATTCCTTCTGACTGGAAAAGACATGGTTCTTCCTCCTTTTTTTTTGCAATATGCGAAAACAACGTGAATTTCCAAAATGACCGTCAACAGCCGATCCGCTCAAGATGCAGCAAATATCCGTGGATCGCGGGCTTCACCTTCCTGCCGTCCATCAGCGCCAGCAGCTCCGAGGCGATGCCGGAGGCCATCTCCTTCTCCGGCGGCGTCTGATGCAGCCCGCAGAACCTGGCGTCGTTGATTCTCGGGCGGAACGAAACCAGCCGGCACTGCCGATGATAGTCGATCCCCAGCTTGTCAAGCAGGTCAAGCACCTGCCGCTCATAGTGGCCGCTGATGTATATGCAATCCGGAACCCAGGACATCAGCTCGCGGCGCAGACCGTCCAGATCCCCGACGAACCGCAGCTCCAAATTGGCCGCCGCCTCGCGATAGGCATGCTCAAAGCCGGACTTGAACCGGTCATGCATGAAGCTGATCAGTCCGCATATCCGGGTGCGGCCCTCCGAAGCCAGGATCCGGCCGACCTGGCGGCTCGAACCCTCAATGTCGTAGCAATGCGCCGGCAGGACGCCGACATGCGCGGTCGTCACCACGGGAAGCCCATCGGCGCTGAGCTTCTCCAAAACCGCCATGACGACGGGGTCGGCGCCGACATACAGCAAGGCGTCGAGATTGAATGACCGCAACTCCGCCTCGATGCGCTCCGCGTCAAACGCGCCGTCAAACTTGATCTGACGCATCATGCAATCGCTCTTCGTCAATTCCAGCCCCGCCAGGGAAATCATGCTCCAGGACGAGTAGTCCTGAAGCAGGTCGTTGCCGCGGTTGCTGAAATGGCCGACAATGCGCATCGGCACGCCAAAGCTGTTCATCTGCGGATTGGTGAAGGTCCCGACGCCGCGCCTGACGATGGTGTAGCCCTCGGCACGCACCACGTTCAATGCCTTGACCACCGTCGCCATCGCGACGTTGAACTTGCCTTGCAAGTCGCGCGCAGAAGGCAGAAGCACCGACTTCTGACCGGCACGGACCACTATGCCGATGATGTAGTCGCGGATCTTCAGATATTCGGCTTTCGCGGCTTGCCGCTCCTTCATGTCGTGACCCTCCCCATTTCTTGAAGATAGTACACTGGTAGTACAGTGCGGTTAATATAACACCATGATTGAAAATTGTCAAATGACACGCAAAATATTTCCCCGCGCGTAACTGGAAAAAACCGTGGAATCGGCGGCCGGGGATGACTTTCTCCGGAATTCAGGCATTACATTAAAGGCACAGTCGCCATGCGCGGACGAGCGGCCATCCGGAGGGGATGCGCACAGCGCCGCCGCATGGTCCGCACTGGCTTTTTCCGCTCCCGCCGACCTCAAAGCCCCCGACACCGGCGCCTGGCATTGGCTGCCGAGAATCCCCCCCCTGAATCCGTGAAGCCCAACACCATCTTTCTTTTCCAAGGCGACTCGATCACCGACGGAGGACGCCGGCGAGACGGCGACCCCAACCACGCCATGGGGGACAGCTACGCCTTCAGCGTCGCATCGTATCTGGGCGAGAAGCATGCCGCCTTGCGTCCGGCGTTTTTGAACCGCGGAAACAGCGGCGACACTTCGGCGCAGGTGCGGGCGCGCTGGCAGGCCGACGCACTGGATCTGCATCCCGACGTCATCTCGCTGCTGGTCGGAGTCAACGACCTGCTCGTGCATTGCGCCGACGGAGTTTCCGAGGAGACGGCCCAGGCGACCTCGCCGGCCGCATACGAGGACAATCTGCGCGCCATGCTCTCCGAAGCCCGGAGCCGGAATCCGTCGGTGCAGCTGCTGCTGGGGCTGCCGTTTTTCTACCGCATCGACGGCTTCGATCCATCAGTGCATTGGAATGACGACGCGATGACCCGCGGCTTCACCATGGATTTCCGCAACGCGGTCACGCAGCGCAATGTCATGCAGCGGGTGGCGTACATCCCGCAGCTGCAGGCGGTGGTCCGGCGGGTCGCGGCGGATTTCGGCGCCGTCCTGCTGGATTATCCGGCGGCGATTGACAACGCGATGAAGACGGCGCCCATCGAGTACTGGGTCTGGGACGGCATCCACGTCACCTGCGCGGGGCAGCGGCTGCTCATGCGCACCTGGCTGGACGGCTACAGGACTCTTCAACCCTGAATACAGGACGAGAAGCATGAACGCCTGAATGTCGTGAATCCGGCTCTTCTGCGCCATGATTTCGCGAATGCGCCGTCCGCCGGCCGTGCCTGAAAACGCGCCACTGCACAAGCATCGCATGCCCGCATCACTGTCTTCATCAATTGCACTGGCGCTGGCCATGGGGCTGGCGCTGCTGCCGGCGGCACTGCCCGCCTTCACCTTGCAGCAGTCCTTCACCTTCGACTCCGACGGCGGCTGCCAGGCCGGATACACCTGGTCGGTGCCCAAGGACGCCATCGGCATCATCGATGCCACCCGGGGCTTTTTCTCCCCCGACGGCGCCCCGCCGCCATTCCCGGATCGCACGGCGCTGGAACGCCACTTTTCCGCATGTCCGGGAATGCGGATCATCGCCTGCAACCGCTATGAAAGCGCCCAGGCAGTCATTTGCCGGGCGGTGGTCATGGTGCCGGATGCCCGGCAGGCATTCGCCGCCGGCGTCTTCGGGGGCTTCAGGCTGTTGCCATCGCCAAAGGCCATCGGCGATGTGGAGCTGTCCGCACGGCTGCCGGAATGCGCCGGAGACCGCAGACAGCGCGAGGTCATCGCCGAAGTCATCGGCGGCATCGACTTGACCCTGACCGTGAACACCCCCACTGAAGTCATCGAGTGCAACGGCCGGAAGACGCGCTTCAACCAGGCGCAATGGCATATCGCCCCCGGGGAGTTTGTCTCCGGGGTGTCGCCGGCGGTCTTCCTGCGGTGGTAGGCCATGGCCCTGCGGCAGCCGGAATGCGTGAAATCCCGGCAGGGCGAGGACGGGAACCGCAAAGGCGGGATATATTAAAAGGCCGCCCGCCACCGTTTCCAGAAGACGGCCTGAATGCCGTAAAGCTGGTGGTTTTGCTCCAGGATGAGGAATTTTGAGGGAGCGTACCGTGAGTGCGTGACCGAAAAATGGCGAAATCATGGCGCAATGTCACCAACTTCACGGCATCCGGGGACGATATTTTCCCATCGCGACCCAAACCGTATCATGGCTCCCAATTCGACGAATAGCGCTTTGCAACCCCTTGCCGGAATCTTACGTGATGTATTGTCGATTGCCGCATTGCCGGTGACTTTTGGCGAAATCAAGTCGATATTGCTGCTGGTTGGCACCGCGCAATTCGAGGAATTCACCCGCCTGGACGACCAGCAGCTGCAGGGGCTGCTGGATCAGCTGGTTGCCGTCGGCGATGCCGTCGCCGCCGGCGATGGCAGATATCGCGCCGCCCGCACCGGATGGGATGCGGTCAGGCCGCTGGCCGCAAATCCCGCATACGCCAATCTGCCGCAGGTCATATCGCGGGCAATGCCGGTGATCGGAGTCTATGGCGACATCTCCGCCGAAAACCTGCAGCGCGACCTCAAGAACGCCTTCTGGTGGGCGGACAACGCCTTGCTGCAGCAGAGCCTCTCCATTCTCGGCAACCACTACCGCGAGGAAACCGAAAGCGAGCCATTCTTCGAGTTCCTATTTGAAATGCCGCAGGAGTGGCTGCTTGCACAGCCGGAACGGCCCTTCTACATCTGCGTGCAGCGGATGCTGCCGATGTATGCACGCGACCTCATGGACGGCCGGCCGTTGCTCAGCCAGGCCTTCAAGATGGCGGAGAACGCCGGAAACAAGGCCATCTGCTCGATGGTCGACTACGCGATCCTGATCAACGACTGGCAAAAGGTCCAGCCGCTGCTCAACCGCCTGCCGGCCGGCAGCGCCGCCCGCGTCACCCGGGTGGCCTGGTGCCGATTCATCCAGGGACAGGACGACGTGGCCGCCAGCCTCTATCTGGATGCCCTGACCAACCTGCGCCGCGACGAACGCGACCATAACACCTTCTTCCGGACAATCGGCGGACTTTTCATGCCGATGACGGAATTGCGGCTGAATGACGAAAATTCGCTGGCGATGGCGCTGTCCCATACCGAATGCGCCAAGCAGATCCCCACCGACTTCACCCAGGTCTATGCGGTGCTGGACGCCGTGGCCCGCAACCGCAGCAATGTCGGATTGCCGCCGGACCGGGCGGTATGGTCGGCATCCTCGCCGCTATCCGACCTCTTCTGCTGCATCGCCCAGTTCTGGCTCACCGGACAGCTCTCCCCGGCACAGCGGCTGCTGCTGGATCGCGCCTCATCCCGGGCGCATGAAAATGGCTATACCTGGCTGGCGGAGGAGTGTGACGAGCTGTGTTCGCGGCTCACGGACACCACGCCCTCCGGCGCACACCGCTGGCATGACGCCAAAAACTCGCGGATGCCATTCATGCTGGACTGCGTGATGAACCAGAACAGCTGGGTCGAACGCATGACCCGCATCGAACAGTCGCTGGCGCAAATGCCGGCCTGCGACCGCCGGCGGCTTTCCTGGGCGGTCAATATCGAAAATGGCGAGCAGCCGCTGATCACCGTCAAGCCAATCGAACAGCATTACACCCGCGACCATTGGAGCAAGGGCCGCAAATACACCGCCTACCGCACCCAGTCATGGGGCGAAATCGGCCCGGGTGCACAGGACGCCATCCACGGATTCGAACTCTCCGCCCAGGACAAGTTTGCATGCTTCATGCTGCGCCAATGCGAGGAGTTCTGCGCCGCCCATCCGGAGGGACGGCGGCAGGCATGGGCGCAGGTGCTGCTCTGCCTGGCCGACCATCCACGGCTGTTCCTGGATGGCGCGGAAAGCCACCCGATAAAATGCTGCAGCGCCACGCCGCGGGTCGTCGTGAGCCGCGTGGGCGAGAACTACCGGTACGGCCTCTACCCCAAATCGATGCCGGGGGATGGCGCGGTGGCGATAATGGAAAATGCCGACCGGCTGTGCGTCTATGAGTTCGATGCCGCCACCCGCCAGCTGCGCGAGCTGTTCGGCGATGACTTCCAGGTCCCCGCCGAGAGCGGACAGGAAAATATCGACATCATCAACCGGCTGGCCAAACGCTGCCAGATCATCGCGGAGACCGCGCTGCCGCTGACCGAGCCGCACAGCGACCCCGCCGATGCCACGCCATGCGTGCGGCTGGTGCCGTCCACCCGCGGACTGCGGGTCGAAGTGCTGGTCTGCCCCTTTGGCGCCACCGGAAGCTATTACCACCCCGGCGAAGGACCGGTGGAAATCCTCCTCCAAAGCGGAAACGGCCTGCAGCGGCTGACCCGCAATCTGCCGCAGGAGCTGGACAACGCCAACGGGATCGTTGAAAAATGCCCGCTGCTGGTCTCGGTCGTCCCCGCCGAGCCGTGGGGATGGCTGCTCAATGCCAATGCGGCCTACGAGTTCTCGCTGCAATTGCGGCAGATCTCCTCGCTGTGCCGGATCCAGTGGCCGGAGGACCAGAAGTACGTCTGCCGGCGCACCCTGACTTTGAGCAACGTGTCGCTGCGCACCAACAGCTACCAGGACTGGTTCGGAGTCAGCGGCGAGGTCAGGCTGGAAGACTCCGATGCGACCATCTCGCTGCAGGAGCTTATCCAAAGCGCAATTGTCGAACACAAGCGCTTCATCGCCCTCAATGACGGCCAGATCGTCGCCCTCTCCGACACCCTCCGCAAGAATCTGGAGGACCTGCACCGGCTTGGCGACCTGGTGGGCGGCGAGAGGGGCCATCTGCGCATCTCGCCATTCCTGATGTCGTTTGCCGGCGATGCGCTTGGCAGGTTTGGCGACAGCCAGCTCAATGAAAGCTGCGAGGAATGGCTGCGCACCTACAATGCGGCCATGCAGGCCCCGCACCAGATCCCCGCCACCCTCAACGCCTCGCTGCGCGCCTACCAGGAGGAGGGCTTCCTGTGGATGGCGCGTCTGGACCAGATCCATGCCGGCGCCTGCCTGGCTGACGACATGGGGCTGGGGAAGACAGTCCAGGCCATCTCGATGATCCTGTCATGCATCGACGAAGGCCCCGGGCTGATCGTCGCCCCGACCTCGGTCTGCCCGAACTGGCAGGCGGAGCTGGCGCGCTTTGCGCCGTCGCTGGAATGCGAGATCTTCGGCCCCGGCGACCGTGCCATGGCCTTCAAGCGGATGAAGGCGGGACGGGTGATGATCACCAGCTATGGGCTGCTCCAAAGCGAACAGAATGCCTTCCGCAACATGCATTGGCGCATCGCGGTGCTTGACGAGGCCCAGGCCATCAAGAACAGCCATGCCAAGCGGTCGCGCGCCGCCTTGAGCATCAATGCGGACTTCCGGCTGGTCACCACCGGCACCCCGGTGGAAAACAACCTCAATGAGCTGTGGTCGATTTTCAATTTCATCATCCCCGGACTGCTGGGAAGCCGCGACAGCTTCCAGCATAAGTACGCCGCGCCGATTGAAACCGATGCGGACGAAGCCAGCCGGAAGAACGTCGCCGGGCAGCTGCGCACGCTCATCAGCCCGTTCCTGCTGCGTCGGCGCAAGGAGCAGGTCCTCACCGAATTGCCGCCCAAGGAGGATATCGACTACTATATCGACCTCTCGGATGCGGAGCGCGCCTTCTATGACAACCTGCGCCGGAGCATCGCCGCCGACCTCGAGCGCGAAGGCGACAGCGAGATCCAGCGCAACGAGCGGGTGCTGTGCGGCATCACCATGCTGCGCGAGGCGGTCGACCATCCCAGCATGGTCGAGGGCGCCGGCGGCGAAGGCCTCCCCAGCTCCAAGCTGGAGGCCTTCCTGGAGCTGCTCAAGGGCGTCCTCTCCAATGACCACAAGGTGCTGGTCTTCAGCCAGTTCACCAAATTCCTGGACATCGTCTGCCGCTCCCTGGACGACAACGGCATCAAGTACGGCTACCTCGACGGCAGCATGAGCCAGTCGGAACGCCGGCGCGCCGTCGAGGAGTTCCAGAATGGCGATGTGCCGGTGTTCGTCAGCAGCCTCAAGGCCGGCTGCCTCGGCCTCAACCTCACCCAGGCCGATTACGTGATCCACCTCGATTCATGGTGGAATCCGGCGGTCGAAAACCAGGCATCCGACCGCGCCTACCGCCTCGGGCAGAAGCGCCCCGTCACCATCTACCACCTGCGGGTCCGCGACACCATCGATGAAAAGATCCGCCAACTGCATGGCCATAAGCAGAATCTGGCGGACCAGATGCTGGAAAACAGCGACGACCTGTCCACCAAGGCCTCCATGGAGGAAATCCGCCGCATCCTCTGCGAAGACTAGCGCCAGAGTGCCCAGCCTGCCAGACAACCGCCCATGAAAAGTCTTTAACAACCACCCATGAAAAGTCTTTAACAACCACCCATGAAAAGTCTTTCAATCCTGGATTTCGATGGCGTGTTCTGCGACTCAGCCTTTGAGAATGCCGTCACCGCCTGGCGGGTCTGCCATCGGCTTTGGCCGGCGGAATTTGACTCCGCCGCAGTGCCGGAGGAAGTGGCGCGGCGTTTCGGCGTGGCACGGCCGTTTCTGGAAACTGGCTGGCAGTCGGTGGTCATGGTCTGGGCAATTGCCCGCAAAATGCCGGCGGCGGCATATTCCACCGGCCTGGAGTCGTCGCTGCCATCGCTGCTGGAACAGATGCATTCCAGCCGCGGGGAGCTTGTCGATCGCTTTCGCGAAGAACGCAACCGCTATCTGGCGGAGGACGCCGCCGGCTGGCTGGCGCTGCATCGCTTCTATCCCGGGGCCGCAGACGCCCTCCGCATTCTGCAGCAGCGCGGCGAAGTGCGGATTCTGACAACCAAGGAGACCCGCTTCGTCCGCGAGCTGTTCGCCCACGAATGCGTGGAGGTTGCCGACGAATGCATCCTCGGACTTGACCGCATTGCCAACAAGCGGCAGAGCCTCCGCGAATTTGCCGGCAGCGGGAAATATGACCGCATCGCCTTTGTGGAGGACCGCTATGAGACCCTGCGGAAATGCGCCGCCACTGCGGAACTGCAGTCCATCAGGCTTTTTCTGGCGGCATGGGGATACAACACCCCCGGACAACGCGCCATGGCGGCATCCGCTGACGGCGCGCGCATGACGGTGCTGGATAATCCCGCCGCCCTTTGCGGAATAGTCGATTAGCGCACGCCGGCCGGGTCCATTGGCGGCGGCGCGATGCTTCCGCCGGGTATGAAGCGGTAGTCGATCTCCAGATCCTCGATGCGCTTGCCGGCAATGAGCCGCTCAAGCTGGTCAATGACCCGCGAGGCCATTTTGGAATAATCCTGTTCAATCGAGGTGAGGTCGGGCATGTTCCCGAATGCCAGCGACGGATTGCTGAAGCATACCAGCGACAGATCCTCCGGAATCCGGTAGCCGGCGTTCCTCAGGATGGACCAGGTCCGCAGGCCATGCATTTCACCGATGGACAATATCGCGGTGAGGCGTTCACTGCCGATGGTCCCCACCAGCTCCTCGGCCTGCCGCATGACCACCGGCGAAAGATGATGCGCATCCATCCATTGATGATATGCCTCCTGGCGCCGCATGAGGTTCAGGTTGCGCTGGTCCTTCTCGGCGGAGTTTTCCAGATAGCCGATCCTGACATGCCCCAGGCGCCACAGGTGATCCAGCGCCATGGTTATCCCCTGGCGGTCATTGCAGAAAACCGAATAGATCCCGCTGATATGGCGCGGGCGGGAATTTATGCATATCAACGGGATGCTCTGCCGCTTCGGCCAAAGGCGCTCAATGCCGCTGTGCATGATCATCGAGATCGCGCCGTCCAGCAGATGCTCATGCAGCAGATGGGTGGAATTCTCAGTGACGATCAGCTCATGGTAGTTGCGCTTCTTCAATTTGTCCAGCAGCGCGGCAAGCATGCACCCGGAATATGACCAGAAGGTCACGTTGGCTGAAATCAGGATCGCGATGTTCCGGCTGTCGCGGAATCCGCCCAATTCACGCGCGGACCGGATCACCTGCTCGCGGACATCATGGCTCACATGCTCGTAGTTGTTGATTACACGCGACACCGTGGCCGGTGAAAAACCCGAATGCTTTGCAATTTGACGTACTGTCGCCATCTATGTAGTGGATCTGGTGACGTGAAGTTAAATGGCGGTCCTGCGGAGCCGGACGGCCTTTTGCCCGCCGCGCTCATGGGCACCCCGTGCCGCCGGTGCTGCCGCCATCGCCTCCAATTGGTCCGGTCGATGCGCATAATGTAATGCCGGATCGAATGGGGATGGCCAAAAAAAGGCCGCCGTGCCGCCGCGCCGCCCGCGCCCGGGTTTTCGGGACGCCACGCCGACACGCTACCTGCCCCGGATCAGCTCGTGAAGGCACTGCAACGCCAGACGGTAGCTGTCGAATCCATATCCGGCGAAAGTCTTTTCGCAGGCCATTCCGGCATAGGACACATGGCGGAATTCCTCGCGTGAATTGACGTTGCTCAGATGCACCTCAATCGCAGGGACCGGCTTGATCGCCTTGAGGGCGTCGAGGATCGCCACGCTGGTATGGGTATAGGCGGCGGGATTGATGACGATGCCGTCAAATTCGCCGTAGGCCGCCTGGATCCAGTCCACAATCACCCCCTCATGGTTGCTTTGGCGCACCGTGGCGTCCATCCCGATCGCCATGGCGCTTTTCTCGATGAACTCGACCAGCGCGGAATAGCTTTGGCTGCCGTAGATCGACGGTTCGCGAATCCCCAGCATGTTGAGATTCGGGCCGTTAATGACAAGTACGTTCATGGAACTCCTCGATGATTCGTCCGGCGGCATCCCCCGGATCACCGCAGTTGCTGACAATGAAATCGGCACATTGGCGATAAAGCGGGTATCGCTGCCGATGCAGTTCGCCGATGGCGTCGATGCCGGTTGACAACGGCCGCCCCTGCCCGATGGCCAGCTGGCCAAGCGGACGCTCGACCAGGCAGACATAGCCATTGGCCGTCAGATTCCGGCGATTTTCCTCCCGCAAAACCGCGCCGCCGCCGGTGGCAATCACCAGCCCGGATTGCCGGGCATGCTCCGCAATGGCCGCGCTCTCCAGTTGGCGGAAGCACGCCTCGCCGCGGCTGCGGAACAATTCGGCAATGGTGCATTGGGCACGGGACTCGATGACGCCGTCAAGATCCACACATTGGCGTCCGAGCCTGGCGGCGACCTGCCGCGCCAGCGTGCTCTTGCCGCATCCCGGCATGCCGATCAGCACGATGTTGGCGGTCTGTCGCCGGATCAGAGCCGACACCGCCGGAATGAGCGACTCCGGCTGCGTCTCGCCCAAAAAAGCATCCATGCAGAATTTGGCCTGGGCGACCAGCATCTTCAGGCCGTCGCCACAACGCACCCCCAGCTGCGCAGCCTGCAATTTCAGACGGGTGCGCATCGGATTGTAAATCACATCCAGGACGGCACGCAACCGCGCAAAGCCGTCCAGCGACAGCGGCTGGGCGTCAATTTCGGGATACATCCCGACCGGCGTGGCGTTGATGATCACCGTGGCATCCGAATGCAACCGCCTTGCATCCCGGTAATCGACCGGACCGCTGCGCGAGACGGTCACCACCTCCCGTGCCTGGCCGTCCTCCGCCACGCAGCGGGTCGTCAGCGACGTCGCCCCGGATCCTAAAATCAGTACCTTCTCACCCGCAAAACCGATTTGCGCCTGGCGTGCCATATAGGCGAATCCGGCATAGTCGGTGTTGTCCGCCAGCAAAGCGCCGTCACTGCGGCGAACCAGCGTGTTGGCGCAGCCGATGCGCCGGGCGCAATCCGTGGCCTCGTCCGCCAGCTCCAATGCCAGCTTCTTGTAGGGGATGGTGACCGTCAGCCCGCGATACGGCGCATGGAGGATGAACTGGCGCGCCTCTTCTGGCTCCAGCTCGATGAGGCTGAAGTCGTATTTGCCGAAGGCCTCGTGGATCAGCCGGGAATAGCTGTGGCCGAGTTTCCGGCCAATGGTTGCATATGGTGTCATTGCCGTTGCTGTTCGCTGTACCAGCCCAGGAAGGTGAACAGATCCAGATCATGCTCCAGTTCGTCCAGCAACCGCAGCACCGACGCGGTGCATGCCGGCGCCGCCAGATCGAAGCAGAAACGGAACTCGAAATCGCTGCCGGGCGCGGGGCGGCTCTCCAATTTCAGCAGGTTGAGACCCAATGCCGCGAATTTGGCCAGCACCGCGTAAAGGGCGCCGGGCTGATGCGGCAATGACAAAATCAGGCTGATGCGGTTCGCCCCCGGCAGGATGGTCATCTTCCGGGTGATGCAAATGAAGCGGGTGTAGTTGTTGGCGTTGTCCTGGATTCCATCCGCCAATACCGGCAGGCCATACAGCCCGGCGCATTCGCGGCTGGCAATGGCCGCCAGATCCCGGCGCCCGGATGAAGCCACCATCTGCGCCGCCACCGCAGTGTTGGCAACCGGCGTCGCCTTGATTTTCGGATGGGCGCTCAGATATAGCTCGCATTGCCCCAATGCCTGGGGATGCGACACCACCTCGGTGATGTCGTCCAACGACGCCCCCGGCGCCGCCAGCAGCGCGTGGGATACATGCACCCGGATGCTCTTCACCACGTAAAAACGATGCTGCAGCATCAGGTCGTAGACCTGGTTGACCGTGCCGTAGGTGCTGTTTTCCACCGGCAGGACGCCATAGTCGCAAAGCCCTCCCTCAACAGCCTGCGCCACGCCGCGGAAGCTCTTCACCCAGGTGATGTCCGGCATCGGAAAACACTGCTGGGCCGCGATGCCGCTGAAGGCCCCTTCCGCCCCCTGGCATGCCACCGTGGCCAGATGCGGAATGACCACGCCGGCCGACTCCCGCCACGCCGACTCGATCTGGGACGAAATCCGCCCCGGAACCGCATTGAGCTCATACTGGTGCGCACGGCTGACATCAAAAAGCGTCCCGTAGATCATCCGGATGTAGTCGGCGTATTCACTCCCCGCCGCCTTCGCCAGACGGATGATGATTTCATGCTCGCGCCGGGGATTGAAGACCGGCAGATGACGGGATTGCTTTACCCCGGCGATCTTGCCCGCCAATTCCAGGCGCGACACAATCAACTTGACCATTTCGTCATCTATGGCGTCTATTTGCTCGCGATATTGCTGAAGATCCATGGCACTTTTGCAAAAAGCAATTATTGGTGGTGGTAGAAAACTGTCCCCCGCCGCTACCCGCCTTCCGGCGCTAAAACGGCCCCATCAGGTCCAGCAGCCCCAGGGCCATTGCGGCCTCGGCCACCGGCACTGCGCGCGGGGCGATGCACGGATCGTGGCGACCCTTGATCCGCAACTCGACCGGCTCCAGGCGCGAGAGGCTCACTGATGACTGCGGCTGCGCGATTGAGGGCGTCGGCTTGATCGACAGCCGGGCGATTATCGGCATCCCGGTGGTGATTCCGCCCAGCGCACCGCCATGATGGTTGGTCGCGGTGCGTATGCAGCCGTCCACGACCACATACGGGTCGTTGTCCTGCGATCCGCGCATCCTTCCGACGGCTTTCCCGCTGCCGAACTCGACGCACTTGACCGCCGGAATGCCGAAAAAGAGCGCCGCAAGCCGGTTTTCGACGCCATCGAAGATCGGCGACCCGATGCCGGCGGGCACGCCGATGGCAGCCACCTCGATGCAGCCGCCAACGGAGTCGCCATGGGCGGCGGCATCCGCAATCTCCCGGAGCATGCGTTCCCCGGCGGCGGCGTCATTCACCGGGAAAAACGCCCTGCCCGGCGCCAGCAGCTCCGCGGCGGTCGGCGACACTGCGTCGAACGGCGTATCATCGACCTCCCCCACATTCAGCAGATGCGCACCGACAATGACTCCGCGGCGCTCCAGGATCTGCATGGCAATGCCGCCGGCAACGCACATTGGCGCGGTGAGACGCCCGGAGAAGTGCCCGCCGCCACGCGCATCCTGGCAACCACGGTAGCGAATCTGCGCCGGATAGTCGGCATGGCCGGGACGCGGGATGTCACGCAGGGAGTCATAGTCGCCGGAATGCTGGTCGCAATTGACGATGACCGCCGCCAATGGCGCCCCGGTGGTATGTCCGTCCAGCAGCCCCGACAGGATCTCCGGCGCATCGGACTCCTTGCGGGCGGTGGCGTGGGCGCCCTGGCCCGGCGCCCGGCGCGACAGAAAATGCCGCAATGCCTCCAGGTCGATTTTTTCCCCGGCCGGCAGGCCGTCAACCACACACCCGATTGCGCTTCCATGCGACTCGCCGAAAATCGAGACTCTCAAATTGCGTCCCCAGCATGAACTCATTGAAATCGTCCTCCCAATGCAGAAAAATCCCGCCATAACGCCGGATAGGATTTCCGGCACGACTGCGCGCCATCCAGCATCACCGGCGAATCGCACCGCGCCGATGCCAGCACCGCCGCCATCGCCAGGCGATGGTCGTTTTGCGAATCCACCGTGCCGCCCCGCAATCTGCCGGGCATGACCCGAAGACCATCCGGGAAGACCTCCGCATGGCCGCCCAAATCCGCAATCAGCCGTGCCGTGCCCTCCAGACGGTCGCTTTCCTTGAGCCGCAAGCGGCCGGCGTGAGTGAAATTGCTGGGCGTGGATGCGGCGGTGGCCAATACCGCCAGCACCGGCAGCAAGTCCGGAATCTCGCGCATGTCCACATCCGCGCCATGCAATTCCCCCGAACCGGAATTGCTGGCCATGACGTCGCCATTTCCATGGAAATGGATCGACGCACCAAATCGCGACAGGACCTCCAGGATCCGCCGATCGCCTTGCAGCGACTCGGCGTCAAGACCGCGCACCGTGATGCCGCCGGCTGAAAGCGCGCCCATCGCCAGCCATAGCGCGGCATTTGACCAGTCGCCGCCAATCCGGCATTCGCCAGGCGAATGGTAGCGCTGACGCCCGGGGACCAAAAAGCCGGCGTCGGCGGCGGCAACGCAGATGCCAAAGTCCGCCAGAGTCCGGCAGGTCATCGCAACGTACGCACTTGATTCCAGCGCAGTGCTGAGGATGATCCGGCTGCCAGCGTCCAGCAGCGGCAATGCAAACAGCAGCCCGGAAATGTATTGCGAACTGACGTCCCCCGGCAAAATGCAGTCGCCGGCAGCCATCTTCCCCGACAACGACAGCGGCAGCGTGTTCGACGAACAGCAAACTCCACGTGACCGCAGCACCTGCAGCAATTCACCCAGCGGCCGTTGCGGCAGACGCCCGCTACCGGTGAAGCTGATGGACCCGCCTGACGGCAGCGACGCCGCCGCCACCGGCAAAGTCATCCGCAATGTCGTGCCGCTTTCACCGCAGTCGGCCACCGGCTCTGACGGCGAGGCGGAACCGTCAGGGTGGGGAGCATGGACAGGATGCAATGGGCAATGGGCAATGACGGGGCGTTTTCCCTTATCCTCCACGGCCTTCCGTTTTTCTCCGTTTTCCGTATCGAGGGATCGCCCGTCATCAGTATCGAGGGATTGCCCGTCTCCCGCCAGGAGGGATTGCCCGTCTCCCGCCAGGAGGGATTGCCCGTCTCCAGTATGGAGGGATTGACCGTCTACCGCCAGGGGGAATTGCCCGTCTCCAGTATGGAGGAAATGCCCGTCTCCAGTATGGAGGGATTGACCGTCTACCGCCAAGGGGGATTGCCCGTCTACCGCCAGTGGGGATTGCCCGTCTACCGCCAGTGGGGATTGCCCGTCTACCGCCAGTGGGGATTGCCCGTCTACCGCCAGGGGGGATTGCCCGTCATCAGTATGGAGGGATTGAGTCGAATCCCCGGATATCATCCGAACGTTTTCCTCTATGCGCGCGCGCATGCGCCGGGGAACCCGCCCCCCACCCGGCCACCCGTTTACGGTAATGCCTGCCATGCCATCCTGCATTCGGGCCGCCGCAAAATCCCCAAAAGTGTGCGATTGGCAGACACTTTCCAAAGTTTCCGCCGCGGGATTCGGCCGGACTTCGATGACTGCGCCATCATGCGTGAAGATGCTCCCGAAGAGCACATGCAGCACCCTGATGGTCGCGGCAATGTCCTCGGACAGCTCGCCGTGCATGCCGCACAGCCGGCATCGCTCCCGCGACAGCGCCGCCGCAATCAAGACACGATGCGCCTCCGATTTCGAGGGAATGGCTGAAACCACCCCGCCCAGCCGGCCGGGCTGAATGACCACCCTGCTCATGGCGTCGCACAGCCCTCTGATGCAGCTCCGCCCGCCCAGAAGGCCGGCAGTCCCTCAACCGGGATGGTGTGCAGAACGCATCTGCCGGGGACCTGCGGCACCACCAGGGTGATCCTGTCCCCGGCGCATTTCTTGTCGCCATGCATCACCGGGATCAGCTGCTCCAGCGGATACGGCGGCCGAACGGCAAAGCCGGAAGACGACAGCAGCTGCAGCACTTCGCGGCAGTACGGCTCATCGGTGATGCCGGCCGCAACCCCGGCTCGCGCCACCATGGCCAATCCAGTGGCGACCGCTTCGCCATGCGGGATGGCGTAGCCGCTGACCTGCTCGATGGCATGGCCGGCGGTATGGCCGAGATTGAGCAGCCTGCGGTTGCCATGTTCCTGCGGATCCTCCGCGACAATGCCGGCCTTGATCTGGGCGCAACGCAGAATGATGCCGTCGCAAACCATGTCCTGCGGTTGCATCCTCAAATGCCCGAACAGCTCCGCATCGCCGATCATCGCGGTCTTGACCATCTCGGCGAAGCCGTTGGCCAGATCCTGCCGCGACAGCGAATTGACGGCGCGCGCTTCGGCGAAGACCGCCGACGGCTGATGGAAGGCCCCCACGAGGTTCTTGCCTTCGGGAAGGTCCACGCCGGTTTTGCCGCCGATGCTGCTGTCGATCATCGCCACCAGCGTGGTCGGAAACTGGATCACCGGCACACCGCGCAGCCAGACCGCGGCCGCAAAGCCCGCCACATCGCCGGTCACTCCCCCCCCCGCCGCAATGACCACCCCGCTGCGGGTGAGCCCGAATTTGGCAAATTCCCCCAGCAGCATCGCCACCGTGTCGAGGGTCTTGTGCCGCTCGCCAGCGGGAAAGGACACCAGCTGGCAGCGAAGACGGCCATAATCGCGGACGGCCGCGGCAACTTCACCGCCAATGCCGCCGGCAAGGTTGGAGTCGGCCACCACCACCGCCTCGCTGTATTTCCTCGGCAGCAGAAAATCGCGGAACTCGTTGGACAGCAGCCTGTCGCCTATGAAATAGTCGTACGGCACAGCGGTCCTGACCGTCAGCCGCCGGCAACGTTCCTGAAGATGGACATCGAATCCCGTCATCCTTGCATTCATCCTCCCGTGGCCTCTGCCCACGGCATGGTTGATTCCCTTGTTCAGAACCCCCTACCTCGCGCCATTCGGGGTCAATTTATCCACTTCGCTCTTGCATCGGCACCCCTCCTCGAAAAGCTCCGCCAATGCCGCAAAATCATTGTCCGCCAGCGCATCGCGATATGCGCCGAGCCGTTCGATGAGCCCCGACAGCTCCGGCAGGAGCGCGGCGCGATTCTCCAGACACAGCTGCGACCACATCCGCGGCTGCAGGGTGGCCACCCTCGTCATGTCCCGGAAACTCCCGGCCGAGATCCCGGCATGGTCGCGCGCGGCCGGACTCTTAATGTAAGCGCTGGAAAGCACATGCGCCAATTGCGAGGTATAGGCAATCACCCGGTCATGCTCTTCGGCAGTGGTGATCTTGATGCGGCCAAAGCCGATGGAGAGAAAAAACGCCTTGAGGCCCTCCAGCACCTCCAGGGCGGTCTCCGGCTCCGGGACCAGGATCATCGTGGCGCGATTGAAAAGCCCGGCCTGGGCAGCCGCAAAGCCGAAACGCTCAATGCCCGCCATCGGATGCCCGCCGACAAAGGTGAAGCCGTGCTCCCGCGCCAGGGCAAAGCCGATACGGCAGATCCGCGTCTTGATCCCGCAGCAGTCGCAGACCACCGCACCTGGCTTGAACGCCGCGGCATGCGACTGCAGATACGACACCGCCTCATCCGGATAAAGCGCCACCAGCACCAGATCGCACTGCCGCAGCTGATGCGCCGTCAGCCGACCGTCAATGGCCTCCACCATCCTGGCCCGCAATTGGACCGCCTCCGACAAATCGCAGCCGTATACCCGATGGGAAGTCTGCAATTTAATCGCCTTGGCCAGCGACCCGCCAATCAGCCCCAGTCCGACTATGCCGATCTTCATGATGATTCCTCCACGATAAAATCAGGCAATTGCCTCACGAACCCGCCGGATCTTCCGGACCAACGCGGCAAAGGTCTCCGGCAGTATCGACTGCGGCCCGTCGCACAGCGCATGCGCGGGGTCGTTGTGAACCTCGATGATCAGCCCGTCCGCGCCCGCCGCAGTCGCCGCCAACGCCATCGGCGGCACCAGCCGCGCCATCCCGGTGGCATGGCTGGGATCCACGATGACCGGCAAATGGGTGAGCGCCTTGAGCGCCGGCACCGCCGACAAATCGAGGGTGTTGCGCGTGACCGTCTCGAAGGTGCGGATACCACGCTCGCAAAGCACGACATTTTCGTTGCCGCCCGCCATGATGTACTCCGCGCTGAGCAGCAGCTCCTGGAGCGTGTTGGCCAGTCCCCGCTTGAGCAGTACCGGCTTGCGGATGGTCCCCAGCTTCTTGAGCAGCTCGAAATTCTGCATGTTGCGCGCGCCGACTTGAATCATGTCCACGTCGTCGAACAAATCCAGCTGCGACAGATCCATGATCTCCGTGACTATCGGCAGCCCCGTCGCCTTCCTGGCCTCCACCAGCAGCTTGAGGCCATCCTGGCGCAGCCCCTGGAAGGCGTATGGCGATGACCGCGGCTTGAAGGCCCCGCCCCGCAACAGCGTGGCCCCGGCGGCCTTCACCGCCCGCGCCACGCCGATGATCTGCTCCTCGGACTCTATCGAACACGGACCGGCAATCATCTGGAAGGCGCCGCCGCCGATTTTCACCCCGCTGACATCCACCACCGTGTCCATTGGATGGAACTTGCGGTTCGCATTCTTGTACGGCTCCTGGATCCGCTTGACATCCTCGACGATCTCCAGCGCCTTGATGAGGTCGATGTCAATGCGGGTGGTGTCGCCCACCAGCCCCAGGATGGTCTGACCCACTCCCTGCGACTCGTGGATGGTCACCCCCTGGCTTGTCAGCCACTGCTTGAGGTTGCTGAGCTGCCGGGGATTCGGATTCTCTCTTAAGACGACAATCATGGCGGTAAAAAAAAAACTATGGTGTTGAGATGCTGAAACGAAAAAACTCCGCCAGCGCTTTTCGCTGACGGAGTCTTGTTATTTTCTCCAGGTTGTCCTGCTGCCTTGCAATTATCAACTGCCCGATTGCATCGATTTCTGCCGGCAGGGCTCTACAGCGAAAAGCATCCCTTCCATGCCCTTGAAATAAAAGGCACGGTAATAGAAATACTTGGCTGTAAAGCGGAACTTGGACATCGCTGGTGCTGTCTTTTTTTTGGGAACGGCGCTTAAGATAAATCCGCACGCCGGATTTGCAATCCATCGCCGCATTTTTTTTGCCGCCCGACGCCACGGCTCATCACTCCAGCAGGAACTTCCAGACTGGCACGACGCGGATCCCGCCCGGCAATTCATCCTCGTCATCCCAAGTGACAATCCGCCGATCCGAAGTCTTAATGGCCTCGCCGACCTTTTGCAAGGCCCGCACTTCCCGTTCAAAGGTATCGCGATTACCCAGATCGTAGCACACCTCAATCAACTGGCAATCATCTGTCCCCGGCTTCAAAGCGATAAAGTCCACCTCGGCATTATCGGCAGCAAGGCCATACGAAAGTTGATATTCCGCTCACCGCAAGTGAAGAAAGACCAGGTTTTCCAGCAACGGCCCCAGCTCCAGCGACCGCTTCACCTGCATCGCTCGGATGATCCCCAAGTCATTGAGATAGTATTTGGCCGGATTCATCCGGCGCTTGACGGCGGATTCCGAATAAAGCTCTACCCGATGAAGCAAATAGGCGTCCGTCAGATAATTCAGATAATCCGCAGTATACTCCCGGGCATGGGTGATTTGCTGGCTAGACAGATAATCGGAGATCTTCCGAAAGCTGAGAGGCCGTGCCGGATTGTTGAAGTTCATCTGCATGATGAATTTCAACGTCCGGCTATTTGGCAAGTTGCAACGCTCAACCACATCCCGGGAAACCACAGCATGGACATGTCCCTGCAATACATTCGTCCGAAGTGCCTCGGAGAGATTCTGCACCGCGGGCAGCCCGCCAATGACAAAATACTTCTCCATTGCATTTTGCAACCGGCTCTTGGCATCACTGCCAATAAGCGAAGGAATTTGCTCGAAATAATGATGATACGATAGAAATTCCCGAAATGCTCCGATTACGGAATCTCCACCAATCGACGGATCAATTCCGGAAATGGTGCTTCATAAAAAATCCGCGTAGAGTTCGCGTAATGTCGCCTTCTAGATTTAACCTGTGCGCCGCACATCGAGATCACTCCTTTTCTGTCCGTTTCATCCCGTGGCTGACCAGCTGGTTGCGCCGGAAGGCGGCGGGCGTGAAATGCATCACCTGCCAGAAGACCCGTGAGAAGTGATAGCGGTCGGCAAAGCCGGTGGCCTCGGCGATGTCCTCCATCGGCATGGCGCTGTACAGCAGCAGCTCGCAGCCGCGTTCGATGCGCCGACGCCGGCAGTACTTCTGCGGGGGTTCCCCCAATTCCTTCTCGAAGAGGTGGATGAAGCCATTGCGGCTCATCTGGGCAATTTTCGCCAGCCGGTCATTGGTGCTGCAAAGATTCAGATTCCGGTGGATCCACGCCAGCACGCGTTCGATGCGCGGATCGTATTCCGGCGGCAGCCGCAGCACCCCCTCAGGCAGCCGCATCAGCGCCGAGGCCACCACCGACAGCGCGGTCAGCCGGGTAAGCTGGCGGACCGCGGGGGAAGTCTCGCGGCGGATGAATCGCCGGATCAGCGACAGGTTTTCCGCATCGGCATCCAATTCAAAAATCTGGCTTTGCGGCGGCTGTCGTTCGCTCAGGCCGAAGTGGATGTAGAATTGCGAAAACGGCGCATCGGCGCGGGTGGAGAACTTCAGATATCCGGGCACGATGTAGAATTTCGTGGGCAGCAACGCGACCTTCCGCTGCCCATGCAGGAGATGCCCGCCCGGGGACGGGCACCAATAGAAGCGCCACGACGGCGTCCGCAGATCATCCTGATGCCAGGGGAAGATGTCTTCCTCGAAGCAGCAGCAATGGATCTTCAGGGCGCTCTCGCACCCATGCTGATGGTCGTTGATCCTCTGCATTGCGCCCCAAATGCCGCCGCACCGGACGGCTATTCGGCGATTTCGATGATTGCCGGATCCGCCGGGGTGATGGCGCATCGGCGGGGGTTGTACATGTCCTCCACCTGCACCGGCGGAACCCGGGATTTACCCGGTGCCAGGCACCGCACCTGGTAGCGGAAGACGCCCTCGCCCTGGCTCCGGTAGAGTTTTCCGAACCAGAGCAGCCGGTCATGCTCGCGCTCGATCAGCCGGGCGCCGGAAAGCTCTATGGCGCCATCCTTCGGCTTGGCGTTCTCCCGCACGCTGGCGCGGGTAAGCAGCGACGGATCCTCGATTTCCATCCCCGCGGGCAGCAAATCGGTGATCACCGCATTCTCGCAGTCGCTTTCGGCGGCCACGGTGATTTGAACCGTCAGCAGATCGCCGACCTTGAAGGCGGCCACGGGCTTGCCGTCACGCCCCAGGAACTCGCGCTTGATGGTGAATCCGGAAGCCAGCGGCTCCGGCGGCATCTCCGCCACCCGGTGATGGCGGGTGACATACAACGGCAAGTCGCCGGTGTTGGTGATGACGTATTTGCCGGCGGCGGTGACGACATGCGGCGAATATCCCCGCTCCGGGGCCTGCCACTGCGTGGATTGGCCGCCGCACTCGATCTTCGCCTGCAGACGCGCCTGCACGCCGGAAGAATCCTTGTGCGCAATCATCGAACTGCGGGCCAGCCCCAGCGCGGCCCAGGCATGCTGCTGGGTCGTGAACCACTGCGGCTCATCGCCGCCGCAAAGCGCATCCAAATCCGCCGACAGCTTGCCGATGGCGGGATCATCCGGCAGAATCCCTCCGAGAATCCACAGCGCCAGGCCGGTGCGGCGCACCTGCGAGTCCAGCACGCTGTCGTCATCCGGGCATTGCATGGTGAATTGCGCATTGCGGATGCCCTCCCACAGCTGGCTGCCCTCCGCGGCATACCCGCCACGGATCAGCGCCATCGCGCCGAGGAACTTGACAAATGGCGGGCAGTTGTCCTCATTGACCGGGAGCAGATGGGCATATTGGCCGCCGACTTCCGGCGCCAGCAGCGCCAGCGCATACACCGCCAGCGCATAGTCGGTGGTGTATGGCATCCTCCCCTGGCGCCGGTTGATGAATTTCCGCAGCGTCATCGTCAGACGCTGCATTCCGGCGGGGCTCATTGCCGCCATTCCGGCGGCATGGGCCTCGGCCTGGAAGAGCATGGCGAAGATGCTGCCGTCACGCCAGCTCTGCCTTCCCTGCGGCCACATTGCATAGAATCCGTCATGGCATCGCATGGCCTCGATCTGGCGCACCGCCTGGGCGACCTTCTGCTGCGCGCTCTGGCGGAATGCCTCCGGCAACACCCCCAGCCGAATCAGCGCGGGAACCGCCAATTGCGGGAAGGCGGTGGCGGTCACCTGCTCCAGACAGCCATACGGATAGCCGTTGAGCCAGTCCAGATGCCGCTGCAGCCGGATGGCCGGCGAGCCGATCAGCATCCTGTCGCCGGGGGCGGCCGACAATGACGCCTCATGGACTCCGCCGGGCGGGACCACCACGGTCTGCACAACGGGACGCGGCGACACCGCCGGCCGCAGGTCAATCACCGTGCTGCCGCGATATTGCACCCCGTCACCGGCGGTGGCCACCAATGTCAGCCGGAGAGTGTCGCCGGCGCCTTCCTCCGGAATGGCAAAGCTGATCTGCGCGCCGCCCTGGCTGCCGGCGGGAATCTGCACCTTCGACTCCATGGCGGTGGCGTCGCTGATCGTGCCCTGCTCCACCTTCCAGCACAGATCGAACTGCCCTGCGGCCTCCGAGTGGTTGAAGACGCTTCCCCGCACCGTCAGGCGATCCCCCGGCGCCGCGAACGCACTGGACAGCGCGGAAACCGTCACCGGATCGCGGACAACTGCGTTCTTCTCGCCGGCGCCGACGGCCTCCCTGCCGACTGCCACCGCCATGATTCGCAGCGAACCGCTCATCTGCGGATAATTGAATGACGCCCGGGCGGCGCCATCGCCATCCAATGCCACCACCCCGATATGGACGACGGCCGGCGGAATCACCTCGGTGCGCCGGCGGCCATGCATGTCGGCCATGAGCGCGGCCATCTTCGCCTTGCCCAGCATGTCGCCGCCGCCAATGGCGCCATTGACCACCCGCAGAATCGGGAAAAGCGACCGGTAGCTATGGCTCAGCTGGAATGGCGGCTCGTCCTTGCCGAAGAGCGCGTCAAAGGGATTGGGCGTCGCAGTCCCGCAAAGCGCCAGGACGCCTTCATCCACTCCCCACAGGATCACCTCGCCGTCGGTCAGCGCCTGTCCGCGATGGTCAGTGACCTTGACCACCACCTCGCCGGCGCTACCGGGACGGGCCACCCCGCCGCGCGGCAATTCCAAATCGACATTGAGCAGATGCAGCCGCTGGTCGATTTTCAAGGCCGCCACTCCGCTGACAAATGGCGGGTCCGCGCTGCGGGCGGGATCAAAGCCCGGCCCGATCGGTCCGGCGGCGCAAATCTGCACAAAGTAGCTGCTGCGGGTGAGTCCGGCGGGGATCTTGACCTCGATGGAGTTTTCGCCGCGCCTGACCGCGAAGGCACGGCTCTGGGGCGGCGTCGAACCGCCGCCGGCCACCATCCACGCCATGCCGTCGAAGCCGCAGTCAAACGACAGCCTTGCAGTCTGCCCGGGCAGATACCTTTCCGCATCGGTGGCGAAGGAGAGCACATTCGGATTGGCGGAACGCGTCTCGTCCTCGCCCGCCCAGCACCACACGTCGTTGCTCCACAACCGCTGCTTGCCATCCTGGCCTGTGACCTCAACCACATAGTGCCCGGAGAGCGAGTAGGGAATCCGGGCCACGCCATCGGCGGAAAGCGCCAGCGCACCGCGGCCGGCCTCCTCTTCGACTTCCTCCCAGACCCGGCGGCGGGTGCCGTCGCCCATGGCGCGCAACAGGTAATTCCAGTCCTTGCGGACCAGCCGGTATTGCAGGGCATCCGCCGGCAATGCCACCGGATTGCCAGCCGGATCCACTGCCTTGAACTGCAATTCGATGGCATGGCGGTCGGTGGAGAGCTCCTTCGCCCCCAGATACCACGGCACCGGATGATGGAGCAGCGAAGCGCGCGCCGTCACCGGACGCGTCCCGCCGCCGCCCGTCACCTCGGCCTCGATGGCGATGCGCACCGGCAGCCGCCGGAACGCCTCGACGGATGCCAGATCCGCCAGGGCGAAGTCACCGCGGAAATCGCCGGCGTCATCGGTGGACGCCACCGCCGTCTCGCCAGCCAGCTGATCCTGCTGTCCGCGATTCCAGCCAAAGCTGTATCCCCGCCAATCCGACGGCAGCTTCAGCGGCTCGTGGCTGCACTTCATCTCCAGGCGGACCCGGCCATTGGCCACCGCCTGCCCGAAATAATATGACGCATTGCCGCGCGCCTGGACCATCCGCGCTCCCGCCATCGCCCCCGAGAGCGTGACGTTGATCTGGTCCGGCATGAATTGCGCCACCTGGAATGGCGCGCTCCCCAAAAACACGTCGCTGCCCGGCAGGCGGAATCCTATCGACCATCCGCCCAGCAGCGACTCGGCGGCAAGCTCGAATTGCACTTGCGCCACCCCGAAGCCATCGGTGACCACCGGCTTGATGGTCTTTGCATCCGCAGGGCCGGACAGCACCGCCTCCAATGGCATCCCCGCACAGGGAGCGTCATTGGCGCGATTGCGCAACACCGCCACGCCCCGGATCGTCTCGCCCGGACGGCAGATCTGGCGATCCGTGAATGCCGCGATCCGCGGATTCTGCATGGCCGGCCGCTCGCTGCCATTGTCGTAGATGTTCAAATAGGCAATGTCGCCATCGGCGGGATTGGTCACCAGCAACAGCTCGGCATAGTCATCGCGATCTCCCGGCTCCGGAAGGGAAAAACGCGCTTCGCCATCCAGGCCGGTAGTGCGATGCGCCAGCAGCTGCTGCTTGTAGCTGTAGACCGCCACTGTGGCTCCGCTGACCGGCTGCTCCGGATGCGCCAGACTCCGCACATTGCAGACATATTCGCCATCCACCTTGCTGAGCATGATGGCCAAGTCGGTGACCACCACCATGGCGTCGTCATTGCGATGGCGGCTGGAAAGCCGAAGCTGGTAGACACCCGGCCTGCCACGCGGAATCCCCGCATCCGCCAAGTCTATCGCGGTGATCTGGCTCCGGTTGCGGACCGCGTTCTTCGGCGTGATGTCCGAACGGCGGATCTGCCGCACATAGCGGCTGCTGCCGCTGCTCAGGTAATTAAGCAGCGTCGAGGGATAGGCCTCGCCGACTTCACAATAGAGTTTGTCCGCCAGATTGACTGAATTTACCGGCAATTCCCAGTATGGTGAATGCAACGGATAGAAGACGCCGCTGGATGCCAGGTTGAACCACGCGTCGCGATCCGGAAACACCACCGTGGCGTACTGCGCAACCTCGGTCTTCTTCTCCGCCTTCGCGCCTGGAAATCCCGGCATCAGCTTGACCTGGTAGTAGTGCCCCGGCTCGAATTCGCCATGCAGGCTTATATAGCTGCCCCAGGCCAGAACAAAATCGGGCTTGACCGGCGGCGTGATCTCAATGAGCGACTTGTCGGGAGTGCACCCCAAATCCTCGGAAAAATGCAGCTGGATCCCGCCATATTGGTCGGCGGTGGCGTTGGTGATTTCCAATGGCCGCGCCTGACGCGCCGCGGAATCGTCGGCGTCATCGGCAAATGCCGACGATGACACCGGCAGGCAATGGATGAAAAACAGTGAAAGACAGGCAAGGATGGTCGAAAAAAGGCGATGTCGTGGCATGGTCAGTCGTGGCTTTGAAAAAGAACTTGCGGATAGGAACCTGGAGTCGTGAATCCGGGTGGTTTTGCGTCAGAATGAGGATTTTTCCGGAAACTCACCGGGGAGTGCGTGACAAAGAAAATGGCGAAACCTGGCACAAAGGAACCAGCTTCAAGACATTCAGGAAGGGGGTCTGCTATAACTCGGGATTGGCTCCAAGCTCGTTGCCAATGGTGGAGGATTCCCCATGTCCGGGGTAGATGACGGTATTCTGCGGCAGTGGGGCAAGCACCTCCCTCAGCGATCTCTCCAAGGCGGACTGGCTGCCGCCGGGCAAGTCAGTCCGGCCGACCCCGCCGCAGAAAAGGGTGTCGCCGGTCAGGCAAATGCCGGCCTCGGCAAAATGGAAGCAACTGCTGCCAGGCGTATGCCCCGGAGTGTGGAGAATGCAAAATGGCATCCCCGGAATCTGCGGGACGCCCTCCGCCATCGGCGCCGGCAGATTCCTCACATGCGGCAGATATGGCATCAGCTCATTGGCGCTGGATGAATACATCGGCCGGTCCAGCGGATGCACCCATACCGGAATGCGATAGCGCCGCACCAGTTCCGGCACCGCGCCAATGTGATCGACGTGCGCATGGGTGAGAAGAATCGCCTGCGGCGCCAGCCCACGGCGATTCAGGGCGTCGATGATCTGGCTGCCATCAGCTCCCGGATCGACTATAATCGCACGGTTGCCGCCGTCGGCGGAATCATCGTACAGGACGTGACAATTTTCGTAAATGGGCCCGACAACTAGCGTGAAAACATTCATTGGGAGATGGATGGGTGGGGGTATTTGGCTGCATGCGCGGCGCAGAGCCACGCGTCCCTATTGCTGCAGGCATTTTTTCAAATGCTTGTAGACCAGCCGGTAGTTGGCGCCGCGCAGAAACCGGATCTTGCCGCTGCGTTCCTCAGCGGCCAGCAATGGCGAAAGCAACGCCCTGGCCTCGCGGTCGCGATCGTCCAGGAATGCGGCGTAACACTGCAACAGCAGGACCGTGTTCTCGCCCTTGCGCTCGGCGCCGCCCAGCAGCGACTCGTCCATGGCGATCCGCCGGGCGATCCACGACAGGAAGGCGGCGTCTTCCCGATGGAATGCATCGCTGGCGGCAACCTCGACCGCCTTGGGGTTGAGACGTCCCGGCCGCTCCAGGCACGCACGCGCCAGCGACTCATCGGTGCGCCACTCCGGCATCCCCAGCCAGGCCGCCGCCATCATCAGCACGGCAATCGCCGCCAGGACGCCGGCGCCGATGCGATTGCGCGGGATCAGCAGCGCCAGAATCGCCACCGCCACCGCGCTGACCAGGTAATTATACCGGTCGCAGTACTCAAAGGCGGTGTAATGCCACAGCCCGACCACCGGCAGGATGGTCCCGCCCAGAAGCAGACACGCGGCAAGAATCGTCAATGGCGCAATCCCGCGGACCTTCCAGGCATAGAACGCCAACGCCAGAATCGCCAGCGGCATCAGGGTCAGCAACGCCAGATGGTCGCCCGCCGGCCCGACCGCGGGATAGATCGGATTGGTATTGAAAAGCGGCACCACCGCGCTCATCGGATACCACAGCACGTTGTGGATCCACACCAGCACATTGCGCTCCAGCGTCCCCGGATTGTCCTGGGCCGTCATGTACGCCGCCCAAATTGTCGCCAGCACCCCCGCCGCCACCGGAATCAGCACGCCATGACGCCAGGACTGGCGCCAATCCCGGCGGCAAAGCAGCCAAACCGGGAAAATGCCGATCAGCGGCACCGCCGCCGGCTTGCAGAAGATGGCGCACACGGTGCACACGGCGCAGGCGGCATCCCATTGCCAGCGACGCCGCCGGCAGCCCTCCATGAAACAGAGGATCGCCGCGAAGAAAAAGACCCCCATGAGCACATCCTTGCGCTCCGTGACCCATATCACCGACTCGTTCTTCTGCGGATTCAACGCCCAAATCAGCCCCGCCAGCGCCGCAAAAGGCGGCGGCACCCCCAGCCGGCGCAAAATCACGAAGAACATCGCGGTGCAGGCCAGATGCAACGCCAGATTGTGCAGATGATACCCCGCCGGACGAAGGCCGAAGCAGGCGCGATCCAGCATCAGCGAATACATCGGCAATGGCGTATAGAGATTCCGGTAATGCCTCATCCCGTAGCGCCTGAAATTCGCCGGCGTCAATTTGAGATGGCGGTTCTCGATGATGAAAATGCCGTCGTCCCAATTGTCCAGAAAACCGTAGCGCATCGCCGGCGCATACATTGCGCCAACCAGCAGCAGCGCCAGCGACAGCCATAGCCAGCTTTTACGGTTCTCGCTCATCGGCATTCATCCAGTGCGCCGCACCGTGAATCCATGGCATCCCCACGGGCCTTCTTGCCGGCTTGGCGTAAAAAAAGTCGCGGGACGCCTGACGGATCTACGGCACATCACCTCAGAAATTGGGGTCGGTGCAGCACTTGAGGTATTCCGGGAAGAAGGCGTGCATTATCCCCGTCTCCAGTCCGCGCAACTCGGCCAGCCCGCGCATCCGGCCAATCGCCGTGTACCCGGGATTCGCGCAGGGCGGCTTCCGCAGATCGTCCATCATCACATGGCCATGATCCGGACGCATCGGAATCCGCCAGTCCGCCCTGCCCTCCTCAAGCCGCCGGATCTGCTCCTCGCAAATCGCCTTGACCAGCCCGAACATGTCCACGCCGCCGCCAAGGTGGTTGGCCTCGTGGAAGTTGCCGTCCGCGTCATGGCGGGTGCTGCGCAGATGCACAAAACCCACCCGGGACGCGCAGGACTTGAACATCGGCACCAGGTCGTTATCCCGCCGCGCACTGAACGACCCGGCGCAAAAGTCGATCCCATTGGCCGCGGAACTGCACATCGACAGCAAATTGCTGATGTCCGATGCAGTGGAGAAGATCCGCGGCAGCCCCAGAATCGGAAACGGGGGATCGTCAGGATGAATCACCATCCGGCAGCCCGCCTCTTCCGCCGCCGGACAGACCTCGTTCAGGAAAAGCCGGAGATTGCCCTCCAGATCCGCACGGGTGAATCCGTCGTATCTCGACAGCATCGCCCGCACGTCGTCAAGCGTGACTCCCTTGAAGCCCGGAAAGTTGTCGATGATGTTGCCCTGCAAGGCCAGACGCTGCGACTCATCCAGAGTCGCAAAATAGCTCTTCGCCATCGACAGCGTCTTCTCATCCCAATCAGCCTCGGCGCCACGGCGCTTGAGGATGAAACAGTCGAAGGCGGCAAACATCTTGCGGTCAAAGAACAGCGCTTCGCTGCCATCCGGCAGCCGATAGTGCAAATCCGTGCGCACCCAGTCCAGCACCGGCATGAAATTGTAGGTGATGACCGGCACGCCGCAGCTTCCCAGATTGCGCAGCGAAATCCGGTAGTTCTCAATGTGCCGCCGGTAGTCACCGGTGCGGGTCTTGATGTCCTCGTGCACCGGCAGGCTCTCCACCACATTCCAGACCATTCCGGCCGCCTCCACCATGCGCTTGCGCTCCATGATCGCCTCCACCGGCCAGACCTCGCCGTAGGGAATCTGGTGCAGCGAGGTCACCACCCCGTGGGCGCCAGTCTGGCGGATGTCAGAAAGACTGACCGTGTCATTGGGGCCATACCAGCGAAAGGACTCCTGCATGAACATCTCTGTAATTCCCTGATATTGATGATGATTGCTGCGCCGGCGACATAGAAGGGATCGGAATCGTCCCGACAACAGGCAAATATAACCTGAATCCGTGAAACCTGGCCCGTCAGGGACGCAAATTTATTGCCGCCGTTCCAATGCGGTTACAAACAGACATAAAAATATGGGTATTGTGCATTGTCCTTCCACGGGTAATTGGCTATAATAATGATGGGAAGGGGAAAAACGGAAGATTCCCTCCCGCGGTCTCCCCTTGCCGGGGAAAACTGCGCCCGGATGGGGGTGGCCATCGCCCCTGAACTGCCATCGCGCATGGCCTCGCATTCCACCTAATAGTGCAACAACAACCATGTCCTCAATCACTGAACGCGCCTTCCAGATCGCTTCGGAAGTCTATTCCGCCTGCGGCATCGACACCACCCAGGTCATGGCCCAGCTCGACGCCATGCCGTTAAGCCTGCATGCATGGCAGGGAGATGACGTCGTCGGCTTCGAGAATTCCGGCAATGCCCTCACCGGCGGCTGCCAAGTCACCGGAAATTATCCCGGTCGTGCCCGCACCGCCGCGGAATTGCGAAGCGACCTCGAACAGGCGCTCGGCCTCCTGCCTGGAAACAACTTCCGGATCTGCCTGCAAGGGCATGAAGTCGACTCCATCCGGCCCGGACAGGACCGCGACAGCTATACTCTCGAAAATTTTTCCGGATGGCTCGACTGGGCAAAGGAAAAACATCTCGGGATGGACATCGCCCCCGCCTATTACTCCCACCCGAAGCTGGACCACGGAATGTCGCTGGCACACCCCGACAAGTCCATCCGTGACTTCTGGATCGAACATGGCCGCGCCTGCCGCCGCATCGGCGCCCAATTCGGAGAGGCACTGGGCTCGCCCGCAGTCTGCAACCAGTGGGTCCCGGATGGATACAAGGACCGCCCCGCCGACCGCCGCGCTCCACGCGCCCGCCTGCAAGACTCGCTCGATGCGGTGTTCGCCGAGGACTTCCCGGAAAACCAGCTGCTCGATGCCGTGGAATCCAAACTCTTCGGCATCGGGGTCGAAAGCTATACCGTCGGCTCCCATGACTTCTATCTCACCTACGCCGCCAGGCATGGCAAACTGATCTGCCTGGACACCGGACACTTCCATCCCACCGAGTCCATCGCCGACAAGCTGTCGGCAATCTGCTGCCAGCAGGGGCGCATCCTGCTCCATATCAGCCGCGGCGTAAGATGGGACTCCGACCACGTCACCCTGCTTAACGATGATCTGCTCGACCTGGCTTCCGAATCCGTACGCAACTACGACGGAAAAAACCTCTACTTCACCCTGGATTACTTCGATGCCAGCATCAACCGCATCGCCGCGTGGGTCATCGGAGCGCGAAATTGGCAGAAGGCGCTCCTGAGTGCAATGCTCACCCCCATGGCAAATGCCTGCGATGCCGAGGACCGCGGAGACTTCACCTCCCGCATGGCAATCATGGAGGCCCAAAAGACCCTCCCGTGGAACGCAGTATGGAACTACTACTGCGAGTCCCGCAACGTCCCCGCTGACACTGAAATCATGAAACCCATCCGCGAGTACGAACATGCCGCAGGAAAACGGGCGTAACGGCGGGATAGCACACGTACAAATATAACGACCGCGCTTATCTCCCCTGCAAGGGGAGGTGGCGCCGCAGGCGCTCTATCAGCCTCCCCTGCAAGGGGAGGTGGCACCGCAGGCGCTCTATCAGCCTCCCCTGCAAGGGGAGGTGGCGCGACAGCGCCGGAGGGGTTGGCGCCGGGCTTGACGTACCGTCGTGCGTAGTTTGGAGAACGCGCTTTGTTACAAACAGACTTTGTTATTGACAACACATGCACCGGCCAAGTTCACTCACGCGGTTAACCCCTCCGCCGCCTGTCGGCGGCACCTCCCCTTGCAGGGGAGGCTGAAGAGCCTAGGGGTTGGCGCCGGGCATGACGTGCCGTCGTGCGTAGTTTGAAGAACGCGCCATGTTGCAAACAGACTTTGTTATTGACAACACATGCACCGGCCAAGTTCACTC
>CAKUJM010000008.1 GCA_934661755.1 uncultured Lentisphaeria bacterium
CACCTCCCCTTGCAGGGGAGGCTAATAGAGCGCCTCCGGCGGCACCTCCCCTTGCAGGGGAGGCTAATAGAGCGCCTTCGGCGGCATCAGGGTGGTTATTCTCCGAAGTAGCTTTGGTCCATGAGGGTCTTTTCGACCAGGGCGATTTCGGTGTTCATCAGCGGCGCGGAGTACAATGCGCGTTTGGCGCCGATGCCGGCCTTGTCCATGGCGCTGCCCAGCAGTGCATTGGCCTTCTTGAGATCATCGAGCGCCTCGCGGACATTGAAGCGTCCGGGGGAAGTCGGCAATGGTGGCCAGCGGGCATCGGAGACGTAGGCGCTGGTGACTGCCTCCAGTGCGGCCTGCAGTTCCGGGGTGTCGCCGAGCCGCTTTTGCAACGCCAGGACTCCATCGAGGATATTCCGGCAGACCGGATCCAGAATCCGGGAATATGAGGTGTTGGCCCAGGCCTTGGCGGTGCCGCCATGCCAGGCGCAGCCATTCTCGATGTTGTCGATATCGGGGTTCGGGATCAGCTGTGCCGCCTCGTTGATGACCTGCGACGGGGTGGCGAAGTCGTATCCCAGCTCGATTGCGGTGTCGAGCAGTTCCTTGAAGCGTTTGATGCTGCCGGGCTCGGGTTCGAAGAATCGCGCCTGATTGAATTGCTTGACATAGAAGTAGGCGCTGGATCCGATGTACTCGGCGTCTTCAGCATACGGCATGATGAACTTGCCGGTGTCGGCGATGCGCGTCTGCCATTTGGTGAGCATCTCGCGGATTTCAGAAAGCTGGATGGGCTGTTCGCGCTGGCCTTCGGTGGCGCCCATGAGATACCACAGCATCGGGTTGGCCATGCAGTCGCTGCGCATCACCAGCTTCAGGCCGTTGGGCGCCACTGAGGGATTGGTGAGGTATTTGAGGAATTCCGGCTTGTCTGCGATGAAGTCCTCGATCTTGAAGAGGGCGTTCTTGTTGCTGTGGCCCTGTACATCGTAGGCCAGGCCGGTGGCATGGCGGATCTGCGGGTACGACAGGAAGAACGAATCGGCGTCCATCACCAGGTTTTTATATCCGGCCTCGACAAAGAGGTCCGGGAGATATCCCGCCCATCCGCATTCGGGGTTCCAGCCGGTGACCGGGCGGATGCCGGTGTATTTTTCCCAGGCGTCCAGGCCGTGCTTGAGGGCCGCCAGGCCGACTTCCTGGGGGATGTTGGCCAGCATGACATGGATGAACGGCGAGCCGATCGGCTCGATCTGGCCATTCTGGCAGAGGTCCTTGAGCAACGCCAATACCGCCGGGGCCTCCTCGGCCATGACTTCGAGAGTGCGGCCGGAAGCCTCGAAGGCGATCCGGTAGTTGTTGTCACGCACCAGCTCGAACAGCGGGCGGTAGCAGTTCTCGCAGACCCACGCACGGCGTTCCGGAGCCAGTTGCGAATACTGGATGTTGGCGTGCGGCATGAAGATGATTTGCGGCTTTGACATGGTGGGCGGTTGTCTCCGTGTTGTAGGTGGGAGGGGTGTTTTGAGGGAAAGGCAAAACGTCAGGAAAAAAAGCGGTGGCGTCGCCGGGGGCTATTTGCCCAGGTTGCAGATGTGGCAGGTGGCGCAATTGAGTTCGGCAGGCGGATCATAGCGTTTTCCCTGCCGGGCGGCCTCGCGGCGCTTCATGGCATTGACCAGCGCCATGAAGACCCCCAGCACCATGAACGCCCCCGGGGCGAACTGCATCAGGGTGACGCCCTGCCAATGCGGGACGACTGCCAGCTCGAAGAGCGTCCCGCAGGCGATGAATTCACGGACTGCGCCCAGGCAGGTCAGGGTCAGGGTGAAGCCCAGGCCCATTCCCAGGCCGTCGCACAGCGACAGGAACGGGTTGTGCTTGGCGGCAAA
This sequence comes from uncultured Lentisphaeria bacterium, assembly GCA_934661755.1. Classification (GTDB taxonomy): domain Bacteria; phylum Verrucomicrobiota; class Lentisphaeria; order Oligosphaerales; family Oligosphaeraceae; genus CAKUJM01. The sequence continues at coordinate 1,881 of CAKUJM010000008.1, forward strand.
GGCCTCCGCCCGCCCCAGCACGATGCAGTTCACGGTGATCAGCGGCAGGAAAATCCCCAGCGCCTTGACCAACGCCGGTGGTGCGAAGGCCTCCATGAGCATCTGGACGATGGTGACGAAGGTGGCGATGATCACGATATAGCACGGGATGCGCACTTTGTCGGGGATGATCCGTCGGAACAGCGACACCACGAGATTGCTGCATGCCAGCACGAAGGTGGTTGCAATGCCCATGAAAAGCGCGGTGCGGGCGCTGGAGGAGGTGGCCAGGGTCGGGCACATCCCCAGCATCAGGATGAGCACCGGGTTCTCTTTCCAGATGCCGTTGGCGATGACTTTGAGGAAATTCATGGCTGGGCCTCCATGCTCAGGCGGGATTTTTCGCTTTGCCAGGCGTCGCAGATCCTATTGACGGCGTTGAGGATGGCACGGGAGGTGATGGTGGCGCCGGAAACCGGGACGATTTTGCCGGGAGCGGCTTTTTCCGCAAAGGCGAACAGCCCGTCGGCGGGCATTTCCTGGCCGCTGTAGCCGTCCAGGTAGCGGTTGGGCGGAAGCGCGGCGGCATTCGCGGCAGTGCCGCCGCCGCGCAGCACTCCCCATAGCGAGCGCTTGACATTGCGTTCGCACAGGTTGCTGCCGATGCCCGGGGTCTCGGAGTTCTCCGAGACCACAATGGCGCGGATTCTGCCATCTTCAAGCCCCAGTCCCGCCAGGACGGTGACTTTGCCGCCGAAGCCCTTGTCGTCGCTGCCCTGGGCGCACCAGGCCAGCTTCCTGCCCTGGGAGTCCTTGGCCACGAAGAACACCACGCCATTTTCGGCGGTGAGGCACTCCTCGGTGTCGGCGGTCTCCGGCGGCAGCACCAGCATCATCTGGGCGGTTCGCTGGGCGGCCTGGGCCCTGGCCTTGGGGGCCGCGGTGAGATTGCCAACAAATGCCAGCGCGGCACCGGCGATGGCGCAGATCAGGGTGAGGCTGGCGGCAAGCTTGAGAATCTCTTTCATGGTGGTGCTGGCTGGCGGATGGCGCTTTTCCCTCGCTGACGGCGAAGGCGGATGGCGCCTTTACGGATTCAGAATGCCCTTCTTCTTCGGCATGCCGAAGGGTTTGCCGGCCGTAAAGCGGTCGATGAGCGGGGTGAAGGCGTTCATGATCAGGATGGAGAAGGAAACTCCCTCCGGATAGCTGCCCTTCAGGCGGATGGCGGCGGTGATTATGCCGCATCCCACCGCGAAGATGATGGCGCCGGTGCGCGACAGCGGTGTCGTCACCATGTCAGTGGCCATGAAGAAGGCGCCGAGCATCAGGCCGCCGGTGAGCAGGTGGAAGAGCGGATCGGCGTAGTCGGTCGGTGAAGCCAGATGCGCGATGCCGGTGATGGCAAACACCGTGAGCAGGTAGAAGAGCGGAATCTGCCAGCGGATGATATTGAGGAAGGCGAGCAGGATTCCGCCCAGCAGCAGCGCCAGTGCGCAGGTTTCGCCCAGCGACCCGCCCTTGCCGATGCCCAGCAGCAGCTGCCAGTAGTGCGCCGCACGGCTGGCGGTGGCCTTGACTTGCCGGCATTGGGTCCACGGGGTGTCCGCCATCAGCCGGTCGGCTTGATGGCTGCCGCTGGCGGCCTTGGAGTACTTGAGCGGTGTGGCGCAGGTGATTGCGTACTTGCCCTCGACGCCGGATCCGTCATCCGCCCGCGGAGTGCTGGAGGTGACCGCGCATGGCTTTTGGGCCGCCTGGGCCTGGCTGCGGCCGCCGTCCGGGAGCGGCCAGGCGGTCATGGCCGCCGGGAAGGCGATCAGCAGCGCGACCCGCCCCACCAGCGCGGGGTTGAAGGGGTTGCAGCCGATGCCGCCGTAGATCATCTTGCCGACGACCACGGCAAAGAACGCTCCGATGACGCAGATCCACCACGGGGTTCCGGATGGCAGGTTCATGCCCAGCAGGACGCCGGTGACTGCCGCGCTGAGATCGCGCAGCTCGCTGCCGCGCTTCATGATCCTGGCGCACAGGTATTCGAACAGCAGCGACGCGCCCAGGCAGATTGCCAGCACCCGCAGCGCGGGGAGGCCGAAAAAGTATACGCCGGCGGCGCATGACGGCAGCAACGCGATCAGCACCCACCGCATGATAGCGGTGACGTCCTGCGCCGAATGGAAGTGCGGGGAGGGCGAGACGATCAGATGCGGTCCGCCAAGATTGAACGCCCCGGGGGTGTTTTCGGTCTTTTCCATGTCCATGGCTGTAGCTGTCATCAACCTTTGCCTGCCCGCAGTTTGGCGCCCACTTCCGCCTTGGCGCGGCGCATGTGCTGCACCAGCGGCCGTCCGGCAGGGCAGACATACGAACAGCAGCCGCATTCAATGCAGTCCATCACATGCCAGCTGCGGGCGTCGTCGAAACGCTCGTTCTCGATCTGGGAGGACAGGATTCCCGGCATCAGCTGCATCGGGCAGACGTCATTGCAGCGCCCGCAGCGCAGGCAGGCCTTCGAGGTGTATTGGAAGATTTCGTCCGGTGCCATCAGCAGGATTCCGGAGGTGTTCTTCATCACCGGGATCTGTCCGGAGTATACCGCCATGCCCATCATGGGGCCGCCGGAGATGATCTTGCCGACCTCGGACTTGAGTCCGCCGGCCAGTGCGACCGCCGCCTCGTAGGGTGTTCCGACCCGCAGGCGCCAGTTTCCAGGCGCGGCAACCGGAGTGCCGGTGACGGTGGTGACGCGCTCATACAGCGGCTTGCCGTCGATGACAGCGTCGGCAATCGCGGCCACTGAGGCGATGTTCTGCACAACGCAATGCACTTCGGAGGGCAGGGCGCCGGTGGGCACCCGCCGCCTGGTTATGGTGTAGATCAGCTGCTTTTCCGCGCCCTGCGGGTAGCGGACCTTAAGCGGCACGACCTCGATGTGCGGGGAGAAATCCCGGCATTGGCTGGCAAGCAGCTCGATGGCGTCCGGCTTGTTGTCCTCGATGGCGATGTAGATCCGGCTTGCGCCGAGGATGCGCGCCGCGATCGCCACGCCATTGAGGATCTGCCGCGGCTGTTCCAGCATCAGCCGGTGATCTGCGGTGAGGCAGGGCTCGCATTCGACCCCGTTGATGATCAGCGTGTCTATCGTCTTTCCCGGTGGAATCGACAGCTTGATATGGGTGGGGAAGGCCGCGCCGCCCATGCCGACAATTCCGGCGTCGGCCACCCGTTGCCGCAGGAGGTCCGGCGGGGCGTTGCGCCAGTCCGGAAGCGGCGGGAGCATCTCGCCGGCGCTGTCTTCGCCATCGGACTCCAGCACCACGCAGGGCAGCTGCGTCCCGGACGGGCCCAGGCAGAAGTCAATCGACTTGATTTTCCCGGAGGTCGGCGCATGGATCGCCGCCGAGACGAATGACGACGGCGCGCCCAGCAGCTGTCCGCGCTTCACCAGGTCGCCTGGCTTGACCACCGCCTTGGCCGGGGCGCCGATATGCATCGACAGCGCAATGGTGTACAATGGCAGCAATGGTGCGTTGGCTATTGCCGCGCCGCGCGCCTCCTTGTCCTCCGCCGGATGCACGCCGCCATAGAAATGGAATAGCTGTTTCATCATCAATTCTTCCGCAATGCGTGGGTGGGGCACTCCTCCGCCAGCGATTCATCCGGTGGATTTCCATAATTGACCGCCGCCAGCGAAATGCCGCTGTCCATGCGCATGCTCTCCGGCGCGGAGCGCACGCATTTGCCGCAGCCGATGCAGGCGGACTTGCAGGCCGCGCGCTTCTGGATGCCCTTGAGCGGCGAGGAGCAGAATACATGGATGGGGGCGTTGCGCGGCACCAGCCGGATCAGCTTCTTCGGGCAGGCCTGGACGCATTTTCCACAGCCCTGGCAAAGCTCCTTGTGGACCACCGCCAGGTGGGTGGCGGTGATCTCGATTGCACCAAACGGGCAGGCGCGTGCGCATGCGCCCAGCCCGATGCATCCGTAGGTGCAGGTCTTGGCGCCCGCCGCCACCGACATCGCGTCCCGGCAGTTGTTGATGCCGTTGTACTGCGCCTGGCGGGTCGCATGGAGGTCGTCGCCGCTGCAGCACACAATCGCCGTCCTGGGCTCGCGGCTCTCCGCCGCCACCCCCAGCATCCTGGACAGCTGCTGGAGTGACTCGGCCTTCTGCGACGGGCATAATCCCGGCCGGGCATTGCCCGATGCCAGCGCCGCCGCATATCCGGAGCATCCGGCATAGCCGCAGCCGCCGCAGTTGGCACCCGGAAGCAGCGGCAGGATCTGCTCCATCCGGCTGTCCGGCGGAGTGGAAAAGTACTTCGACACCAGCGCGATTGCGATCCCGGTCGCCAGTCCGACCAGCGTGATGATGATGAAGGTGGCTGACATTGTATGCGTCTATTGTCCCAGTCCGGAAAAGCCCATGAACGCCATGGCCAGCAGCCCGGCGGTGATCAGCGTCAATGGCAGCCCCTGCAGTGACTGCGGCGGCCGTGCCAGCTCCAGGCGCTCGCGGATGCTGGAGAAAAGCAGCAGCGCCAAGGCGAAGCCGGCCGCCGACGCCGCGCAGAAGACCATGCTGCGCAATGGCGTGAAGTTCTCCTGGGTGCACATGATCGCGGCGCCCAGGACGGCGCAGTTGGTGGTGATCAGCGGCAGGTATATCCCCAGCGCCGAATACAGCGGCTTGGAAAACTTCATCAGCAGGATCTCGACGATCTGGACAATGCCGGCGATGACCAGGATGAATACGATGGTGGAAAGATAGGTGACGCCGAATGGCACCAGCAGCCAGTGGTGGATGCAGGAAGTCAGCAGTCCCGCCAGGGACATGACGGCGATGACGGCGCCGCCCATTCCTGTCGCCGTCGATGTCTTCTTCGACACGCCCAGGAAGGGGCAGATCCCCAGAATCCTGGTCAGGACAAAGTTGTTCACCAGGATGCAACCGATGATTAAGCTGATGTATGATCCCATGGGGGGCAGATTCTTTGCTGGACCTGGATTCGTGAGGGCAGGTGATTTGCGTCAGGACGCGGAGTTTTGATGGAGCGTCCCGCGGGAGTGCGTTGCCGGAGCAATGACGAAATCGTGGCGCAAAGGAGCCGGCTTCACGGATTCAGGTCTGGAGTTTGGTCGAAACACTTAATATACATCGTGCCATTGTCATGGAATGACCGGCGCCAGGCCCGCAAGGGCTCCAGATGCCGCGAAAAAAAAGTGCCGCGAATGGCGGCTGTGGCAAGACGCATTGCCCTCAATGGCCGGCCTTGCGCCATTGCGGGATGCGCGCGCCGGACGGAAAGGCTGTGGGGAAAAACGCAAACCGGGCGATTGGAAATCCGGCCATGGTGTGATAAAATAAGCGTGACGCCAGTCAGAACGCTGGCGTGGGCCTGGCGTGGGCCTGAAATGGCGCGAAGCCGCTTTTTTCCTGGCGAGGTAAAAACAGTCGCGGGGGGGGGGCTTCGCGCTTCCAGGGTACAATCACCAAAAACTCAATCCCGGAAAGCAAATGATCAAGGTAACAATTTGGAACGAGGGGCGTCATGAAAAGGAACTGCCCCAGATTGCCGCAATCTATCCGGAGGGCATCCATGGCCAGCTGGCGAAGGCGCTCAAATGCGACGACCTGCTGATTCGCACTGCGACCTTGGATGATCCGGAGCAGGGGTTGCCCGATTCGCTGCTCAACGACACCGATGTGCTGATGTGGTGGGGGCACTGCGCCCACGGCGAAGTCAAGGACGAGCTGGTCGAGCGCGTCTGGAACCGCCTGCTGTCCGGAATGGGACTCATCGTGATGCATTCCGGCCACATGTCGAAGATCTTCCGCCGGGCGATGGGCACCAGCTGCACTTTGACCTGGCGCGAATGCGGCGAGAAGGAGCGGGTCTGGACCGTCAATCCCAACCATCCGGTCGCCAAGGGGCTGCCGGCAAGCTTTGTGGTCCCGCATACCGAGATGTACGGCGAGCGCTTCGACATTCCGACCGATGGCGACATCGTCTTCATTTCCTGGTATGAGGGCGGCAACGTCTTCCGCAGCGGCATGGCCTATCAGCGTGGCAATGGCCGCGTCTTCTACTTCTCGCCCGGCCATGAGAGCTACCCGATCTACTATCAGGCGGAGGTCATCAAGGTGTTGGGCAATGCGATCCGCTGGGCCGCGCCGACCGGCTTTGCCGAACTGACCTGCCCCAACCAGACCGAGTCTCCGGAAAAGGTCTACAGCCAGGATCCCGGCGTCACCGTCCACTCGGAAGACGGGAAGGTGCTGTAGCGCCATCCGCCCGCCGGGGTGTCGGCTTCAGTGCATCGCGCCTGCGGCCGTCCCGGCACGGCGCCACGTGAATCCGTCGAGGTCTTCGCACGCGCTTTGTTGAGCCGGTTTGGCGAAAAGCGGCGCATGGAAGCCGTGGATTTGCGGGACGCCGCACACCATCGCTTCGGTCAAGCCGCGCCGTCTGTCCATGGAAGAACAGACGGCGCGGCTTGACGTTGCGCCATGGTGACGGCCTGGGCAATGATGGCGTGGCGGCCGGACATGGCATGATGGCGGCGCGCCGGCGTCGCCTTTATTTTTTTTCAGTCGCGCGCCTGCCGGCATGTCCATTCAAAAATCCTGGAGCTGACGCAAAACCGCCTGACTTCACGGATTCAGGAATTACATTATGTCGCTTTACGGCGACGCCATCCCCGGCAGTCGCCGCAGGCGGCAAACAGCAGGTGCAACCATGTCAGAAAATCCAGACAACAGCTTGAATGCGTCACCGGAGACAGCCGGCGGCAGCGACTTCATCCGCGACATCGTGCGGGAGGATTTGGCGTCAGGGAAATACGTCCCGGCGCAGATACGCACCCGCTTCCCTCCGGAGCCCAATGGCTATTTGCACATCGGTCATGCCAAGGCGATCTGCCTGGATTTCGGGGTGGCGCAGGAGTTTGGCGGAAAATGCAACCTGCGCATGGATGACACCAACCCCGGCAAGGAAGAGCGTGAATACTACGACGCCATTCAGGAGGACATCGCCTGGCTGGGATACAAGTGGGATGGCGAGATCAAATTTGCCTCCGACTACTTTGAGCAGATGTACGAGTATGCGCTGATCATGATCCGCAAGGGCCTGGCGTATGTCGACGACCAGAGCGCGGAGGAGATTCGCGCCACCCGCGGCACCCCCTTTGCGCCGGGCACGAATTCGCCATGGCGCGAGCGGCCGGTCGAAGAGAATCTGGAGCTCTTCCGGCGGATGCGCGACGGCGAGTTCCCGAATGGCAGCAAGACGCTGCGCGCCAAGATCGACATGGCGTCGCCGAACATCAATTTCCGCGATCCGGTGATGTACCGCATCCTGCATGAGCAGCATCAGCGCACCGGCGACAAGTGGTGCATCTATCCGATGTACGACTGGGCTCACGGCCTGGAGGACTCGATCGAGCATGTGACCCACTCGCTGTGCACCCTGGAATTCGAGATCCACCGTCCTCTCTACGACTGGTTTCTGGCGCCGCTGCCGATTGAGCAGAAGCCGCGCCAGATTGAGTTCAGCCGCCTGAACCTGACCTACACGGTGATGAGCAAGCGGAAGCTGCTGCGGCTGGTTCAGGAACGGCATGTCAGCGGCTGGGATGATCCGCGGATGCCCACGGTGCGCGGGTTGCGCCGCCGCGGCTATACGCCGTCTTCGATCCGCAATTTCGTGGCGGCGGTGGGCATCACCAAATTCAATGGCATCACCGATGTCGGAGTGCTGGAGAACACCTTGCGCGAGGAGCTCAACCGCGAGGCCCCGCGGTACATGGCGGTCCTGCATCCGCTCAAGGTGGTGATCACCAATTACCCGGAGGGTGCCGTCGAGGAGCTGGAGGCGGTCAACAACCCGGAGAGGCCGGAGGCCGGCAGCCGCCGCCTGCGTTTCAGCCGCGAGCTCTACATCGAGCAGGATGACTTCCGCGAGGTGCCGCCGCCCAAGTACTTCCGTCTGGCTCCGGGGAGGGAGGTGCGGTTGCGTTGGGGGTATTTCATCCGCTGCGAGGAAGTTGTAAAGGACCACTCCGGCAAGGTGGTCGAGCTGCGCTGCACCTACGACCCGGCCACCCGTGGCGGCAATGCGCCGGACGGCCGCAAGGTCAAGGGCACCATCCATTGGGTGGAGGAATCCAGTGCCGTCCGCGGCGAGGTACGCGAATACGACCGGCTTTTCAAGGTGCCGAACCCGGATGATGTCGAGGATGGCCATGACTTCCTGGAAAACCTCAATCCGGAATCCCTGCGGGTGCTGGATGGCTGCATGCTCGAGCCCGGGCTGGCGCAATTGCCGGCGGAAAGCCGGGTGCAGTTCGAACGGCTGGGGTACTTCTGCAGCGACTGGCGCGACCATGCGGTCGGGAAGCCGGTGTTCAACCGCACCGTGGGCCTGAAGGACTCATGGGCCAAAATCGAGAAGAAGAGCTGAATCATGGCAAACGATGATTTCTCCGGACAATTTGCGGTGGTGACCGGCGGCACCCGCGGCATTGGCGCCGCGGTGAGCCAGGCGCTGCTTTCGGCGGGGGCCACGGTGGTCGCCACCTATGCCGGAAATGCCGACGCGGCCCGGAAGTTTGCCGACGGGCTGCCGGAGGAAATGCGCGGGCGCTTCACCGCCGAGGCCTTTGACATTGCCGACATGGCGTCATGCGAGCAGTTCTTCAACGGCTACGATCGGCGGTTCCCGCAGCTGGATGTCGTGGTTTCGTGCGCGGGAATCCGCCAGGATGGCGTGGTGGCGATGCTTCCGGAGGAGTCATGGAGGCGCGTGCTGGAGGTCAATCTCGGCGGCGCCTTCAATATCGCCAAGTGCGCTGTGCTGCGGATGCTGCGGCGGCGCTATGGCCGCATCGTGATGCTGACCAGCCCGATGGGACGGCTGGGATGGACCGGACAGGCCAACTATGCGGCGTCCAAGGCCGGGCTGGTCGGGATGGCCCGCTCGCTGGCCAAGGAGGTGGCACGGCGCGGAATCACCGTCAATTGCGTCTCGCCCGGATTCATCGACACCGATTTCATCGGCAATCTCAGCGACGACCAGAAGAAGGAGTATGCGTCGCTGGTGCCGATGCATCGCTTCGGGCGTCCGGAGGAGGTCGCCGGCGCCGTGCTCTACCTGGCGTCGCGCAATGCCGCGTATGTCACCGGGTCGGTGCTGGAGATCTCCGGCGGGCTGTAGTGTGCGGCCTCGTGGTTCCATGGCATTTTTTGCGCCTTCCCGCCGCCTTGCGCAAAAATGCCCGCGAAGATTCTGACGGGGTGGCAAGACCCCGCGCCAGCTTGGCGGATTCAGGAAAAATGTCATCCGGCGGAGGTGCCGGATGCCACCAGGGCTGTGGAATGCAGCTTGTTCGGGCGTCCTGTCCCTAGGCGTCCATTTTGAATCGGGGCGTTCGTCCCGGCCCACAATTCAGATTGGAATCATCGACAAAAATGAAACACCTCAACCTTCTGTTGGTCCTTGTGGCCTGTGCGTTCATGCTGGCAGGCTGCAGGCAGAAGCCCGTCCTGCATGTCTACACCTGGTCGGACTACATTTCTCCGGACGTGGTCGCCGACTTTGAAAAGGAGTTCGGATGCCAGGTGCAGCTGGACATCTACGACTCCAACGAGATGATGTTCGCCAAGCTCCAGGCCGGCGGCGGCGGCTACGACGTCATCGTCCCCAGCAATTACTTCATCAAGAAGATGGCTGCGGAAAACATGATCGTCAAGCTGGACAAGGGCCGGCTGCCGAATCTGACGCATCTGGATCAGAATGTCGTCGGGAAGCTGGACGCCGCGATCATGGATTATGGCGTGCCGTATTTCATGAGCTATACCGGAATCGGCTACAACAAGCAGAAGCTGCCGGATTTCGACCCGACCTGGAATGTCTTCAAGCGCACTGACCTCAAGGGGTACATGACGCTGCTTGACGACTACAGCGAGGTCATTGGCGCGGCCATGCTCACGCTGGGGTACAAGACTGCCGACCTGACGGATCCGGTCAATGGCGACGCCAGGCTCAATGAAGTCCTCAAGCTGCTGCTGGAGTGGCGCCACAACGTGATCAAATTCGAGAACGAGCAGTACAAGAATGGCCTGGCGGCCGGGGAATTCCAGGTGGTGATGGGCTATTCCATGGACATTGGCCAGATTGTCGGCGAGGATCCGGAAAAACTGGCCTTCGTGATGCCCCGCGAGGGCTGCCTGATGAGCTGCGACATGATGGTGATCTCCGCCAAGGCGCCGTCGCCGGACCTGGCCTACGACTTCATCAACTATCTGCATCGTCCCGAGGTGGCGGCCAGGAACATCACCGACGTGCTGGCATGCTGCCCGAACCAGGACGCCATGTCGCTTCTGGACGAGGAAGTCCGCAACAACTCCTCGCTCTTCATCGCCCCGGAGATCATCGCCAATTCCGAGTTCGTGGTGGAGCTCACCCCGGAGCAGGAACAGCGCTATCTCAACATCTGGAACAAGGTCAAGGCCGGCGACGGCAATTGACCGTCCGGCGCGGCGTGCCGTGAATCCACCAATGCCCGCGAAAGCCCTGGCGGATTTATGGCGCGCCGCAACGGCGCCATTGCCTGGCGGCGGCCTTGTGGCCGCGCGCATCACATGGATGACGATCTGCCTCAAAGCACCGACTTTCTGACATTGCGGATCACTCCCTACCAGGATCACGCGCTGATTCTGGCGGGGATCGCGCCGCAGCTGGGGCGGATGGCGTTCTTTGTCCGCCGGCCAAGCAGCGGCAGCCGCCGGAATTTCGCCTGCGTCGACCTCTTCCGGCTGGTGAATGTCAGTTGGCGGAAGGGCAATGGCGAGCTCTGCTATGCAAGCCAGATGCAGGATGTCGCCGACTACAGCGCGCTGGCCAGGGATCCGTCGGCGTATCTGGCGGCATGCGACCTGGCGCGCTTCGCCCTGGCCAATGTCCTGCCCAACAGCGCCATGCCGGAGTTCTTCCGGGCCTTGCAGGTGGGGCTCATCCGGCTGAGGGATGGCCGGCTGCCCGCCGATGCCATCCGCACCTGCGTCGGCCTCGCTTTTCTCAAAGAGGGCGGGTGGCTTTGCGCCAGTGCCCTTGACCGCACCTCGGCGGCTCAATGCGAGCTGTTGCTGAGGATGGCCCAGGGTGGTGACATCCCGGCGCTGACCTCCGAAAACTGGTCGCAGCTGTGGAATTGGACAATGGCCCAGCTGGCAGCCGCGGAGTGCATCATCTGAATCCACCGCCACCACGACTGCCCGGCCTGTCTGACCTCTCCCATCCTGAACTTCCCCCCATAGTGGAATGTACGCCATAATTTTCACCTCCGGAATGATATGCGCGTTGCTGCTGATGTGGTGGCATCTGCAGCGCGCCGTCACTTGCGCCGATGACTCCGGCCATCGGTGGTGCCGGCGGCCGTGGCTCTGGCGGGCGGGAATCGCGACGCTGCTGGCGCTGCTGGCGTTTGGCCCCCGGCTGTGGTTCCTTCTTACCCGGCAGGGGCTCAAGACCGACACCCTGCCGATGGTGTTTTCATTCACCTGGATGGTGGTGGTGATGTGGTTCTGCACCGCCGCCCTGGCAATGGACGCCTGGAATTGCGTGGTGGTGGCAGTCCAGTTCCTCCGCGGCAGAATCGATGTTCGCCGCCGTTGCGCGGCGATGATCACGCCGCGATGGCTGGCCGCCGCCGCCGGCGCCTTCGCCATTTTCGCGCTGGTCAGCGGCTGGCATGGCGCCCGGCATCCCCGGGTGGTGCATCAGGAGTTTTTCTCACCGCTGGTGCCGGAGTCGGCGGACGGCTATAGGCTGATGCTGATCAGCGATCTGCATTTGAGGCAGCGGCGCTACCCGCTGTCGATCCTGGATGCCGTGGAAGCGGCGGTCAGGGAGGAAAAACCGGACCTGATCGTCCATGCCGGCGATTTCATCGACGGGCCGTGGAGCGGCGATGTCGGGGCGATGACCGACAGGATTGCGGCGTGGCCGGCTCCGGATGGCAAGATCGCCGTCTTCGGAAATCATGACGGCTACGCCGGCTGGGAAGACTCCCGCGCCTGGCACGAAAGGGCGGGATTTGAGCTGGTCGGACAGCGAGTGGGGAAGGCCGCAATGCTTCCGACGCCATGGCTCCATGTCGCCGGAAGCGATGACGAGGCGGTATGGGTTGACGTCGGGCCGCGGCGGACCCGGGGGATGACGGCCGCGCAGATGGTGGCGGCGATGCGCGAGGCCACAAGGCGGGTGGAGGCATTGCCGGAACCGCCTCCCGGGGTCCTGGCGGTGCTGCTGCGCCATCGGCCAATTGTGCCGGAAGGCCTGCCCGGCGGCTACAGGATGATGCTCAGCGGCCACACCCACGGCGGCCAGGTCTTCCCGTTCAATCTTGTCGTCTACGCGACCTATGGGCTGCGCACCGGCATCCCGCAGTGCTCGCATGCGCTTTGGATCTACATCTGCCGGGGAACCGGATTCTGGGGGCCGCCATTGCGCTTCCTGGAGCCGCCCGAGATCGTGATCATCACCTTCCGGAAAACCGCAAAGGAAAAAACATCATGCCAATCAGACTCTACAATTCATTGACCCACAAGGTCGAGGACTTCAAGCCAATCGAGTCGGGGAAGGCCGGCCTGTATACCTGCGGACCGACGGTCTACAACTATGCCCACATCGGCAATTTCCGCTGCTACGCCTTTGAGGACATCCTCAAGCGGACATTGATCGCCTCCGGACTGACGGTGCGCCATGTGATGAATCTGACGGATGTCGATGACAAGACCATCAAGGGCTCCCAGGAGCGGCATCTGCCGCTTGACGAGTTCACCCGGAAATACAAGGACGCATTTTTCGAGGACATCAAGACCCTCCGGATCCTCCCTGCGGATGTCTATCCCGCCGCCACTGCCCACATCCCGGAGATGATCGCGTTGATCCAGAAGCTTTTCGACAAGGGCATCGCCTATCAGGCGGAGGATAAGTCGGTGTACTTCTCAATAGAAAAATGGCCGCAGTACGGCCAGCTGGCGAAGGTGGACCGCAATGCCATGAGGGTCGGAGTGCGGGTCAAGATGGATGAATACGCCAAGGACTCGATGGCCGACTTCGCGCTGTGGAAGGCCTGGGATGAGGCCGACGGCGACGTATGGTGGGACTCGCCATGGGGAAAGGGCCGTCCCGGATGGCATGTCGAGTGCTCGGCGATGTCCTCGAAATACCTGGGCAGCACCTTTGATCTGCATTGCGGCGGAATCGACAACCTCTTCCCGCATCATGAGGACGAGATCGCCCAGTCGGAGGCCGCCAACGGCTGCAAGTTAGTCAATGTGTGGATGCATTGCGCCCACCTGGGGGTCAATGGCCAGAAGATGTCGAAGTCGCTGGGGAATTTCTACACCCTCAAGGATCTGCTGGCCAAGGGGTATTCCGGGCGCGAGATCCGCTATGTGCTGATCAGCACCTATTATCGCCAGGGATTGAATTTTTCCTTCCAGGCGCTGGAGGAGGCCCGCGGCAATCTTCAGCGCATCGACGCCTTCCGCGAACGGCTCGAGGAATGCGTCAAGGGCGGCGCCGGCTGCGAAGTGTCGGCGGAATTTGCGCATCTGTGCCGCCAGGCCGATGAGAATTTCCTGGCGGCATTGCAGGACGACCTCAATGTGTCGGCGGGGCTGGCAGTGCTTTTCGATTTCATCCGGGATGGCAACCGCGCCCTGGATGCCGGGCGCATCAACGCCCCGACTGCCGCCCTGGCGCTGGACACGCTTCGTCATTTCGACCAGATTCTGGCGGTGGTTGAGCCCGACGCCGCCGACGCCAGGATCCCGGATGAGATCCAGAAGCTGGTGGATGAGCGCGCCGCCGCCCGCCAGGCCAGGGACTGGGGCAGGGCGGATGAGATCCGCGGCCAGCTTGACGCCGCCGGCTGGATGGTGAAGGACACGCCCAAAGGCGTGCAGGTCCTGCGCAAATAGCGTGAAGGCGGTGCGCATTCCATCTCCAAGGCGCTTTTCCGCCGCCATCCACGCCGGAGTGGCGATGGCGTGGCTGGCGGTTGCGGCTTGCCTTGTCCTGGCCGGCTGCGGCCCCCGCGAGGCCGGCCAGGAGCATTACCGGCTGACCTACAGCGTCTTCTTCCCGTCGGTTCATGTGCAAAGCCGCCTGGCCCAGTCCTGGGCCGACGAGATTGCCCAGGCCAGCGGCGGACGGCTGGAGATCATCGTCTTTCCCGGCGGGGTGCTCTCCGGGGCTGCGGAGAACTACGACTGTGTCGTCAATGGGGTCTCCGACCTGGGCATGAGCTGCCTGTCCTATTCGCGGGGGCTCTTTCCGCTCTCGGAGTGCCTCGACCTGCCGCTGGGATATCCCAGCGGGCGGGTGGCGACGATGGTGGCCAATGACTTCATCCGGCATTTTGCGCCGGCGGAATTTGACGAATGCCATCTGCTGTATATCCATGCGCACGGTCCGGGGGTGGTCGCGTCGCGCCGGCCGGTGCTCAAGCTGGAGGACTTCCGGCATTTGAGCATCCGGGGGACCGGCGTCACCGCGCGGCTGGTGCAGCAGCTGGGCGGCAATGCGGTCGGGCTGCCGCAGGGCGAGACCTTCGAGGCGCTGCGCAAGGGGGTGGTCGAGGCCACGCTGTGTCCGGTGGAGACCCTGAAGGGCTGGAAGCAGGGCGAGGTGGTAAATGACATCACCCGCATCCCTGCCATCGGATACACCACCGCAATGTATGTGGCGATGAACCGCAAAAGCTGGGAGGCGCTTCCGCCGGAACTCCAGCAGGTCATCGAGGATGCCTGCGCCAGGTTCATCCCGCTTCATGGCAGGGCCTGGGATGAAGCCGACGAAGACGGGCGGCGCTTTGTCGAGGAGTTGGGCGGACGCCGTTTCCATTGTTTCAGCCCGGAGGAGAATGCCCGCACCGCCGCCGCCATCGAGCCGATGATCGAGGAATGGATCGCCAATGCCCAGGCACGGGGGCTGCCGGGCCGCGAGGCGATCGACTTCATCCGGGAACGCATCGCCTTCCATTCCCGGCAACTCCAGGAGTCATCCGAACCATGATCTGGGATTGCTATCGTAAAATCGTGATCGCGCTGATCCGGGGGCTTGTGGCGCTTTCGGGCGCCGGAATCGTCGTCATGATGCTGGTAACCTGTGCCGACGTGATCCTGCGGCGCTTCGGATGGCCGGTCCCCGGCGCCGTCGATATCGTGCAGATCGCCGCCTGCATCTGCGCCAGCTGCGCGCTGCCTTATACCACTGCCGTCAAGGGCCATGTCGCCGTCGAATTCTTCTTCCGGCGGCTTCCCCGGGGCATGCGCGGCATCGTCGATGGCGCCTGGCGCCTGGCGGTGATGTTGCTGTATGTCGTGATGAGCTGGCGCAGCCTGGTCTATGGACAGACGCTGCTGCGCCGCCATAGCGTCACCCTCACCCTCCAGATTCCGGTATTCTGGGTCTTGTGGGTGATGGCATTCTCCTTTGGGGTGATGGCGCTGGTAAAATTCTACAACCTCACCCATCCGGGAAGGGAGATGCTCCGGGTATGACCTCGTTGATTGCCATTGGAATCGCCGGATGCGTCGTATTGCTGCTGTTGCTGCTGGCCAGCGTCCCGGTCGGCTTTGCGCTGGCGCTGGTGGGCACGGCGGGCTTCGCCATTGCGGCCGGCAATCCGCAGGCCGCCTATCACCTGGTGGTGAGCGTCACCTACGACAACTTCTCAAAATACGACCTGAGCGTGATCCCGCTCTTCATCCTGATGGGACAGGTGGCGTTCTATGCCGGAATCAGCCGGCGGGTCTTCGATGTGGCCTATGCCTGGCTGGGGCGGCTCCCCGGCGGGCTGGGGCTGGCGGCCATGGGCGCATGCACGCTGTTCTGCTCCATCTGCGGCTCCGGGCCGGCCAGCGCGGCCACGATGACCGCAGTCGCCATGCCGGAGATGCAACGCCATGGATACAGCCTGGAGATGGGCGCGGGAATCGTTGCGGCCGGATCCAGCCTCGGCATCATGATTCCGCCAAGCGTGGTGTTCATTGTCTATGCGGTGATGACTGAGAACTCGCCGGCACGGCTTTTTGCCGCCGGGGTGGTTCCCAGCCTGATGATAGTCGCGATGTTCTTCGCGTTCATCGTCTATTCGTGCCTGCGCCATCCGGAGCTGGGACCGCGGGGCGAATACGTCCCCTGGCCCAGGCGCCTTCGCGCGCTGCTCGGGCTGGCGGATATCATCGGGCTGTTTGCGCTGGTGATGGGCGGGATGCTGCTGTTCGGATGGTTCACTCCCACCGAGGCGGCGGCCGTCGGCGCGGCCGGAAGCATCGTCATCGCATTGTGCCGGCGGATGCTGACCTGGAAGGCCTTCAGGCACGCGCTCAAGGACACCGCCCGCACCTCATGCATGGTATTGGTGATCGTCACCGGTGCGCTGATATTCGGGCGTTTCCTGGCGCTCACCGGCATTACCGGCGATCTGGCCTCCGGGTTGGCGCATCTGCCCCTGCCCAACTGGGTGAAGATGGGTGCGATCCTGCTCTTCTTCATGATCGCCGGGTGTTTTGTCGACGCCCTGGCGCTGGTCATGCTCACCATGCCGATCTTCCTGCCGGTGGTCAAGGCCTTCGGCTATGATCCAGTCTGGTTCGGAGTCATGGTGGTCGCCATTGTCCAGCTGGGGGTGATTACTCCGCCCGTCGGAGTGAATGTATATGTGGTCAGCGGAATCGAGCGGGCGGTGCCGATGGAGAGGATCTTCCGGCAGGCCCTGCCGTTCGCGATGATTATTGTCCTGGCCTGCATCCTGCTGATGGCCTTTCCGCAGCTGGCGCTCTGGCTGCCGGGGAAAATGTGACCCCGGGGCGCCAGGACTGCGGTCACGCTTCGGGCGCCGGCTCGAGCTGGCTTTCGATCTGTTCCAGCGACAGCCCCTTGGTCTCCGGCATCATGGTCTTCGCCCAGATCAGTTGCAGGATCATCATTGCGCAGAAGAAGACGAACATGTATCCTGCGTCGAACGCCTTGATTGCGATCGGGAAGACCAGCGTCAGCAACGCGGCGGTGATCCAGTGCGTGAAACTGCCAAGCGCCTGCCCGGCCGCGCGATGGTCGTTCGGGAAGATCTCCGAGATGAACACCCAGATGATGGTTCCGGAGCCCACGGCGTGCGCCGCGATGAACACGATCATGCACGCAAGCACGATATAGCTTGCGGCGCCAAGAATCCCCGATGCCTCGGCCTTCGCGATTTCGGCGGCGGCCTTCACTTCGGCTGGCGGGAGCTGATCGGAAAGGACGACCCTGGTCCCCTTGTACCGTTGCGAGGCGGAGGCATCGGCCAGGGCGTTCCTGGCGGCGGCGTACTCGGCAAGTGCACGCTGCCTGTCGGCTTCAGTGAAGTATCCGGTTCCACTTTCAATGCGCATGACGTGGTCGGCGCCGGCGATCGTGTCGATCGAGGCCGAGACGACCTTGAGCTCGGAGAAGCCGAGGAAGGTGACGGCGCAGATTCCGAGGCTCAGGATATATCCGGCCGACCCGATGTAAAGCAGCGTCCGACGTCCCAGCCGGTCGATGAGCCAAAGCCCGACGAAGGTGAAGATCAGGTTGGTCACGCCGAGACTGATCGAGGCCGCCAGCGCGTTGTTCACGCCGGCCAGTCCGAGCAGCCGCGGCGCGAAATACAATATCACGTTGATTCCCGAGACCTGGTTGAAGAAGGCGATCAGGAAGGCGAAGAAAAGCGGCTTGCGCATGCGACGGTCCCAGAATGCCGATTTCCGCCCGGCAGAACCCCGGGTGGACTGGACTGCGGCGGCCAGCTGCGCGATCTCGGCGTCGCTCATGCCGGGGTTGATTTTCCGGAATACCTCGATGCCCTCCTCCGGCCGGTTCGCATCGACGATGAGCCATCGCGGACTCTCCGGCAGCCAGAAGCACATGACCGTGTAGATGATGGCGGGGACCGCCTCGACGCCGAGCATCCAGCGCCAGCCGATGCCGATGTCACAGAGGTTGCCGATGATGTAGTTTGACAGGTAGGCGACCAGGATGCCGAAGACGATGTTGAACTGGAAGAGGCCCCCGAGCTTGCCGCGGTCCCTGGCCGTGGAGATCTCCGCGATGAAAAGCGGCGCCGCGATCGTCGAAATGCCGATGCCGACCCCGCCGATGAAGCGCGCGACGACGAACGACCAGACATCCCATGCCAGACCGGACCCTATTGCCGAGACCACATACAAAACGCCGTTGAAGATCAGGATTTTCCGTCGTCCCCACCTCTTGGTCGGCACTCCGCCGAAGCAGGCCCCAAGCACGGTCCCCCACAGCGCCGAGCTCAGTGCCCAGCCATGCATCGACCCGCTAAGCGCCCAGAGGTCCTGAATTTCCTTCTCGGCCCCTGAAATCACCACCGTGTCAAAGCCAAACAGGAATCCGGCCAAGGCCGACGTGATGGCCCAAAGCAGCAAATGGCCTTTTTTCATCTTGTCACCTCCGCATGAAGTTCTGCAATAACTCAATGGCGTGAAGACCGGTCAGAAAGCCCCCGGAATGGAAGCCACCTCGGCCGCGAGGCGATTTCCGGCTGCCGCCGCGATTTCGATCCGGTGTCCGGAAAGATAGTGGAAGAGGAATCCGGCGCTGAAGGCGTCGCCGGCACCGACCGTGCTGACCACCTGGACCGGGCAGGCCGGCGAGGCGATTGCGTCGCCGCGGTGCCAGATTTCGCATCCGTCCGGGCCGAGGGTCAGAATCACCGTGTCGAGACCGAAGCGCCGCGCCACGGCGCCGCTTTCGGGCTCAAGGCCGAACATTGCGGCGATCACCGGCAGCTCATCGTCGTTGAGCTTGGCGATGTTCGCCGCCGACAGCGAGCGCTCCAGGATATCCTTTGAGTAGAAGTCCTGCCGCAGATTCACATCGCAGAACACCTGGCAGCGCGCCTTGGCAAGCAGCTTTTCCAGGGCGTCCCTTGAGGCCTGGCTGCGCTGCGCCAGCGTGCCGAAGCAGAACAGGTCGAGTTGCGTCAGGTCCAGTTGCGGCTCCGGGATGTAGTCATAGGCGCAATCGAGCAGAAAGCGGTAGGTCGGGATCTTCGCCTCGTTGAGTGACACCGTGACGCTGCCGGTCGGCTGCGGCACGCGGGCGACATGTTCGATCGACAGCCCCTCGTCGGCGATCTTGCGGATTGCCAGGTCGCCGAGGGCGTCCCGCCCCACCGCCGAAACCAGCAGCGCCTCCGCGCCGAGGCGGTGCAGATGCACCGCCAGATTCAGCGGCGCGCCGCCGAGCCGGGCGCCGTCATCGAAAATATCAAACAGGACTTCGCCGAATGAGACGATCCGCAGCGGCCGCACCCGGCCGCCGTCTTCAAGTGGTACAGATGTCATGCTTTGAAACCTCCGTCTGCATTATGACATGGCGGGCGCACCGTAAATCCGTCAAAGTTTTCGCGCATATCATCCTTGTGAGGCCATCTGGCGAAAATGCGGGCGCGCCCAGGCCAGCGGGCCAGGAGTGCATTTTTGCGTCAAGCCGCATCCTCCGCAGGGAACTCACCTTCCGCACGATGGGTGCGGCCATGACGTAAGTATAGCACGGATTCGTGGATTCGTGAGGCTGGCGCTCTTCGTCAGAATGGGGAATTCTGAGGGATCGTGCCGGGAGTTGGGTGACCGGAAAATGACGAAGCCATGGCGCAAAAACGCCGGCTTTTCGGAGTCGGGAAATTGGCATTCCTGCCATCCAGGGGGCAATGCCGTCCGCTGGTTTTCCGTCGGCATCGCCATTTCAGATGCAGTCGCCATCAGGCACATTGATGGCGATGATGTCGCCGACGGCTACTGCCGTGCCGGAGTCCAGGACCAGCGTCCTGTCGGCAACGGAGATGGCGACCAGGCGTCCGGACAGGGTGCGGTAGCTCCCGCCAGGCTTGCGGCGGTCATCGACAAAACATTCGATTTCCACCATCGGCTTCTGGTCCAGGCGGCTGGCCAGGTGCGCCAGCCGGCGGTCCAGGATCGCCAGCTCATTTTCATCCAGGGACAGCCTGGACTCGGTCTGGCGTGCGGCCTCCTCAATGGCGTCATCATATCCCGCCAGCGGCGAAAACGATGCGAATTGCGCCGCACGGTCGCGCAGCGGCATCGGCGCGCGGGTGGCCGACACGTGGTGCGGCAGCTCCACGATATCCTCGTATGGGAATGGCTCGCCATTCATGCCTGATGCCCTCCGATCTGACGGTTGCGGGTGCGGGCAGTGGCGCCATCCTCCAGATTCATGCCCTTGAGGATGGCATTCCTGCCCAATTTCCGGCGAATGGCAATCAGTGCGTCCTGCGCCTTGCGCTCACGCGCCTCCGCCGCCTGTCCCTGGCTGCGCGCACCCTCCATGGCGCCGTCGTCATCCGTGAACAGCTCAAGCTGCCGCGGCCTGGCGGCCCGGGCCGCCTCCTCCTCGGTGACGACATGGCTGGCGACCACGTACATTCGTCGCACCAGCAGCTGCGGATTGGCAATGCGGTCGAACAGCCGCTCCACGGCCTCCACCATCGTCCGGGAGGAAGCGGTGTACCGCCCCAGATTGAGCGACCCATGCGAGTCCTGCGGCAGCTGGCGTCCGTAGCGATCAACCTCGATCGCGCCGTGCCAGGCGCCGCCGTCGCGGATATTCCCGACATCATAGCCGACAGTGAGCACCATCTGGTCGGTCATCAAATGCCGTTCGGCCAATTCAAGCGACAGCGAATCCGCCATCTCCTTGACCGCCAGCCGCGCCCGGTCGTACGGATACGGCTCCGGCAGCACCTGCCCGACGCTGCGGCTGCTGCTCTCCGGGCGATATTCCTTGATCTGGGCGATGGTGCATGGCTCCCATCCCCAGGCATGGTCAATGAGCAGTTCAGCATTGACGCCAAAGAGCCGGTAGAGGAGATCCTCGTGGGCAAGCGACAGCCTCGCGATATCGCCCATGGTCAGTATTCCGTGCGATTCCAGGCGGCTGGCATAGCCCCGGCCAACCCGCCAGAAATCCGTAAGCGGCCGATGGGTCCACAGGGTCCGCCGATATGAGAGCTCATCGAGCTGGGCGATGCGGACGCCGTCGCGGTCGGCGGGGATGCGCTTGGCCACGATGTCCATTGCCACCTTGGCAAGATAGAGGTTGTCGCCAATGCCGGCGGTGGCGGTGATGCCGGTTTCGTTCAGCACGTCACGGATCAGCCGCATTGCAAAATCGTGGGCGGAAAGCCGGTATAGCCGCAAATACTGCGTGGCGTCGATGAACACCTCGTCGATGGAGTAGACATGGATGTCGTCGGGCGAGACATGACGCATGTAGATGGAGAAGATCTTCTGGCTGACCTCCATGTACCGTGCCATGCGCGGCGGGGCGACGACATACCCCAGCTCCAATGACGGTTCCGCATCCAGCTGGGCGGAGATGACGGATCTGCCGGTGAAACGCCGCCCCGGCGCATTGCGCAGCCGCCACGCATTTACCTCGCGCGCCCGCTGCACCACTTCGAAAAGCCGTGCCCTCCCGGGAATGCCGAAGGCCTTCAGCGACGGCGACACTGCCAGGCAGATGGTCTTTTCCGTGCGCGACTCGTCCGCCACCACCAGATTCACCGCCAGCGGGTCAAATCCGCGGTCCACGCACTCGACCGATGCGAAGAAGGACTTCAGGTCTATGGCGATGTAAAAGCGCTGTGGCATCACTGTGGCATCGATGGGAACGGCACGCCATCCAGGTGGGCGTGAAGATGGCCCCTTGCGCCATGCCGGCCCTCAACCGGCTGCGCGGCATCCCGGAATTTCGTTTTCGGCTTCAGCAGAATATACATCGCCATATTCAGGCATTATCTTATGCCGAGTTACATGTCCGGGCTCTCATGGAGCCGGACACATTTGAAATGGGGTGCTGCGGCCGCGGGTGCGGCCGGTGCTGAGAGAGTCCCATGGAACCTGATGCGGGTAATTCCGCCGGAGGGAAGCAGAAAATGAAGAAGACCTCTATTTTTTCCAATGCCTTGCTATGGTTTGGCGCCGCGGTTTCGGTTGCCGAAATTGAGACCGGTGCCCAGCTGGCGGCTTTCGCCGGGAAGGGCGGAGAGTCGCTGTGGCCGGCCATCCTGGCAATCCTGGCCGGCCATGCCGTCGGCGGATTCCTGTTTTTCCTGTGCGCAATGATCTGCGCCCGCCGGCAGGTCAATGCGATGAGCGCACAACGATGCCATTACGGCAATTGCGGCGCAAAATTCTTCGCCGGCGCCAACATCCTCCAGCTGATTGGATGGACTGCGGTGATGATTGCCCAGGGCGCGGCGGCCGCCAATGCGCTGATCAGCGCCATCCCGCTCTGGGCGATGTGCGTGGCCATCGGGGCGATGGTGGCGATCTGGCTCTATTGCGGCGCCGGCGAGGCGGTCCGGCTCAATGGCGTGGCCGTGGCGCTGCTCTTCGCAATGGTCGTCATCCTGACCATCCGGCTGATCATGCAATGCCATGGCAATGACGGCGTCGCCGCGGCGGCTGGAGGCGAGTTCTCCTTCTGGACGGCCTTCGAATTGTCGGCGTGCATGCCGTTGTCGTGGCTGCCATTGGCCGGAGACTATGTCAAGGACGCCCGGAAGCCGATGGCGGCCTCGGCGGTCTCCGCCGTCGTCTATACCATCGGATCCACCTGGATGTACCTGATCGGACTGACGGCGACGATTTTCCTCTCCGCCGCCAATACCACCGCCATCTTCGCCGGCTTCGGAATGGCTGGAATCGCGCTGGCGGTGGTGGTCCTCTCGACGGTCACCACCACCTTCCTGGATGCATGGTCGGCGGGCGAGAGCGCAACCACCATCTGGGGGCGGTTCAATCCACGGTGGATCTCCATTGGAGTGACCGCGCTGGGGATCATCCTTGCGATCTGGGGGATCATGGATCACCTGATGGATTTCCTCTATTTCATCGCCGCCGTCTTCGCCCCCATGGCCGCAGTGCAGATCATCGACTACTTCCTGGGTGAAAAAGACTACCCGCACCGCCATGCAGTCAATTGCGCCGGCTGGCTGATCGGCTTCGCGGCCTACCAGCTCTGCCTGCGGTTCGCATGTCCATTCGGATCCGCCATCCCCGCCATGGCCGCCGCAGTCGCGCTGCCCGCGGTCGTGGCCCTGGCCAACAGGAAAAAAAGCGCATAGAACCGGTTTGCAGGATCGGAATTGATTCCGCCGGGCAATGGCGGGGGATGGCTTGACGCCCGGAAGCCGGTTCAGATGCCGTCAAACCGCAAGCAGCACAAGGAGGAAACTTCCATGCAATGCACGACACTGAGCAACGGAGTCAAGATGCCGATGATCGGCTATGGCGTGTTCCAGGTTGATCCGCAGGAGGCCCAGCGCTGCGTCTCCGACGCGCTGTCCATCGGCTACCGCATGGTGGATACGGCGCAGGCCTACCGCAACGAAGAGGGCGTGGGTGCCGCGGTGCGTAAAAGCGGACTGGGGCGCGAGGAGGTGTTCCTGGTCTCGAAGATCTGGATATCCAATTATGGCGAGGAGCGGGCGCTGGCCTCCATCGACGAGAGCCTGAAGCGGCTTCAGACCGACTACATCGACCTGATGCTTCTGCACCAGCCGTTCTGCGACCGCTACGGCGCGTATCGCGCATTGGAAAAGGCGTACAAGGCAGGAAAGCTGCGCGCCATCGGCGTGAGCAACTTCTACCCCGACCACCTCGTCGACCTGGCCTCCAATATGGAGATCTCACCAATGGTCAACCAGGTCGAGACCCACGTGTTCAACCAACAGGCGGCATCACGCAAATACATGGACGAATTCGACTGCCGCATCATGTCGTGGGGACCGCTGGCCGAGGGGCGCAACGGGCTCTTCACCAATCCCGTCCTGGCGGAGATCGGCCAGGAGCATGGCAAGTCCGCCGCCCAGATCGCGCTGCGCTTCCTGCTGCAGGACGGCGTCATTGTCATTCCGAAATCGACGCACGCCGAGCGGATGAGGGAAAACCTGGACATCCTGGATTTCTCGCTCACGGACAGCCAGATGGATTGCATCCGCGCACTGGATACGGAGACGACCCTCTTCCTTGACCACCATGACGGCGAGGTCGTAAAAAAGTTCATGTCCTGGCGCAACCCGGTCTGAACGGAGGAAAACGGAGGAAAACGGAGGGTGCGTTTTTCTCCCCTCCCCTCATAATGCCTCCAGCGTCGTCCGGTTTATGATCATGTCCTGCCATTCCTCGTTGAGCGAGGCAAAGCGTGCCGACCATCCGGAGATGCGGACCACCAGATTCGGAAAGCGGTCGGGCGCTTTTTTCGCCTCACGCAGCATTTCCGGATCAACGGCGTCGATCTCCGGAAAACGTTGCAAGGTGTATTTCACTCGATTCAGTGAAATCGTAAGTGAAAAAATCCCAAAAAACAAGGAATGGACATGGCAAATTGCTGATTTGCAGTATATCTTAATCAGCAGACACTGCATAGGAAAAAGACGATGCCGAGAACAGGAAACAATAGCAAAAGCCTGACAAGGGCTGGCGTGGCCAAGAAGGATGATTTCTTCACGCAGCTGACGGATATAGAGGAAGAGGTCAAACACTATAGAGAACATTTCAAGAACGCCTCCGTTCTGTGCAATTGTGACGACCCCTCCGTCTCGAATTTCTACAAGTATTTCATGCTCAACTTTGAGTTTCTCGGACTGCGGAAACTGGTGGGAGTGTGCTACAAGAACAGCCGCTACGACATGTTCAGCGAGTTCCAGGACCGGTATTCCGTCTGTCTGGAATACAACGGGCGGGCGGCGGAGCAGCCGATAAAGACAACCATCCTGTCCGGAGACGGTGATTTCCGCTCCGAGGAGTGCAAGGAGCTGCTCAGA
This sequence comes from uncultured Lentisphaeria bacterium, assembly GCA_934661755.1. Taxonomy (GTDB): domain Bacteria; phylum Verrucomicrobiota; class Lentisphaeria; order Oligosphaerales; family Oligosphaeraceae; genus CAKUJM01. The sequence continues at coordinate 26,778 of CAKUJM010000008.1, forward strand.
CATGCGGACATCGTCGTAACGAACCCGCCTTTTTCGCTTTTCAGGGAGTACATCGCGCAGTTGATTGAGTTCAACAAGAAGTTCCTCATCATCGGCAATGTGAACGCCGTGACCTACAAGGAGGTATTCCCCCTGTTCAAGAACAACCAGATTTGGTTCGGCGCATCCATCCATTCCGGCGACCGTGAATTCGAGGTTCCGAAGGACTACCCGCTTTACGCTTCGGGATGCCGCGTCGACGAGTCAACAGGGCGGAAATACATTCGCGTAAAGGGTGTGAGGTGGTTCACTAACCTGGATTACCCGCAGTTACACGAGGACTTGATTCTCTACAAGACATATTCGCCGGAGGAATATCCGCATTATGACAACTACGATGCCATTAATGTTGATAAGACAGCAGATATACCAATGGATTATGCACCATGCTGGTTTACTTGCACCAAGGCTGCGAATTGCCAATGGGCACAGCACAAGGGGCGGAATGCAGAGATGAATGATTTGTGTGATGAGGAAGATGTGTACAGAACAGAACAGAACAGAACAGAACAGAACAGAACAGAACAGAACAGAACAGAACAGAACAGAACAGAACAGAACATCGCGCGGCGTAGAAATGGCATCATTGGAGTGCCAATCACCTTTATCGACAGATACAACCCCGACCAATTTGAAATCGTTGGCAACGAGTACACCCTTGCAATTGATAAGGGACGCGGCTATGTCAACGGAAAGAGAATGTATTCACGAATCTTTATTGTCAGGAAAATGTAACGGTGTCATGGGAGTGCCAATCACTTTTCTTGATAGATTCAACCCCGATCAATTTGAAATCGTGGGAATGGCAAAAAGAGGCGCTGGCGATCCAATGCTAAAGACGAAAGTCTACACAAGAGAAGATTATCCCAATTATAGCGATTTGAATGCTACACCGACTTTGTTTGATGCCAATGGTGTATTGCATAATACATACCCCCGCATTTTGATTAGGAGAAAATACTGATGGAAATCAAGTTGCATGAGTTCACTGTGGGCGGGGTCGCCAATGGCTACCAGAACAGCCTTGAGGAGGGTGTGACGGGGTATGGAGGAAAACTGAACATTCGTCCGAAGTACCAGCGGGAATTCGTCTATGACGCCGCCAAGCGCAATGCCGTCATAGAGACCATCAACAGCGGTTTCCCCCTCAATGTGATGTACTGGAGCAGAAATACGGACGGGACGTTCGAGATGCTGGATGGCCAGCAGAGAACAATTTCCTTCTGTGAATACGTGGCTGGCAATTTCAGCGTGAACGAGGTATATTTCCATAGCCTTCCCGATGACCTCCGCCAGAAGTTCCTCGGCTACAAATTGATGATATATGTCTGCGAGGGCGATGAGTCCGAAAAGCTGGAATGGTTCAAGACAATCAACATCGCCGGAGAGCCCTTGACGCCGCAGGAACTCAGGAACGCCATCTACACGGGTGAATGGCTGTCGGACGCCAAGCGCCATTTCAGCAAGTCCAACTGCGCGGCCTCACTTTTGGGGAAGGACTATGTGACCGGCAACCCAATTCGCCAGGAACTGCTGGAGAAGACACTGGACTGGTTCACTGACGGGAAAATCAAGGAATACATGTCACTGCACCAGCATGACGGGAACGCTGACGAGCTATGGCAGTATTTCCAGGACGTGATAGCCTGGGTGAAGAAGATTTTCCCGAAATACTACCGGGAGATGAAAGGGCTTTCCTGGGGATGCATGTACAACGACTACCACCAGAACAAATACAATTCAGCGGATTTGCAGAAGCGCATCGAGGAGCTGATGGCAGATGACGACGTAACCAAGAAGTCCGGCATATTTGAATACCTGCTGTCTGGCAACGAAAGGCACTTGAGCATCCGGGCATTTCTGCAGGGAACAATCAGGTCAGTCTACGAGCAGCAGGGACATAAATGCAGGAAATGCGGCAAGGAATGCACGCTGGAGGAAATGGAGGCAGACCATATTACCCCATGGTCGCAGGGTGGCAGGACTGTCCTCGAAAACTGCCAGATGCTCTGCAAAAACTGCAATCGAGCCAAGTCGGACAGGTGACTTGATGCATTTGAGCCAATGCCGTCCATAACATGTTAGGCTGTCATGGGCAGCATCGTCAACTGTGAACCTACAGGCAAGTTATCCCTTTCGCAGCATATGGAGATCTCACCAATGGTCAACCGGGTCGAGACCCACGTGTTCAACCAACAGGCGGCATCACGCAAATACATGGACGAATTCGACTGCCGCATCATGTCGTGGGGACCGCTGACCGAGGGACGCAACGGGCTCTTCACCAATCCCGTCCTGGCGGAGATCGGCCGGAAGCATGGCAAGCCCGCCGCCCAGATCGCACTGCGCTTCCTGCTGCAGGACGGCGTCACGGAGGAAAACGGCGGAAAACGGCGGAAAACGGCGGAAAACGGCGGAAAACGGAGGGGGCGTTTTTCTCCCCTCCCCTCATAATGCCTCCAGCGTCGTCCGGTTTATGATCATGTCCTGCCATTCCTCGTTGAGCGAGGCAAAGCGTGCCGACCATCCGGAGATGCGGACCACCAGATTCGGAAAGCGGTCGGGCGCTTTTTTCGCCTCACGCAGCATTTCCGGATCAACGGCGTCGATCTGGAGGTACATCCCGCCTTTTTCCAGAAAAACCCGCAGCAGCCCTGCCAGGCATTCCGCCGCGCCAGGCGTCTTGTGAATCCCTGCTGCAAGTCGAAGGTCCAGCGGGCAGCCGTTCGGGGTGTCGGAGAAGTCCATCCTGCAGTAGGAGTTTAGGACTGCGGTGATCGTGCTTTTATCCGTCCCCGGAGTCGGGGCCAGGTTTGGCGCGAGGTATTCATGGGCGTGCTTTCCGAAGGCCGTCGCCAGGCGGTTCGCGGCAAAGGCGATCTCCCTGCCGAACGTACTGACTCCAATGGGGACCATGATGTATCCGACTCTGGATTTTCCGCCTGAAATCCTGGAGCAGTCATGAAGAACCTGCCGGAGGATCTCGTCAGCCTCGGGGTTGTCGTTGCCGTAGTACTTCAGGGAATTGGCGAAGCGCAGACGCAGCGCTTCGGCATCCTTCCAGTCGTTTTTCAGGATCTGGACCAGTTCTGGAAGCGTTGCAAGGTGTCCTTCAAAGATATTTTTCCGGATTGCGTACAGGCTGTTCGCCACGTCCGGAAGGCCAGCCATGTGGATTGCGTTGAAGACCAATCGGGTTCCATGCAGCGTATAGGAGCATCCCGATTCCCGGCACGATGGCATCAGAAGGGAAAGCACAACATCGGCATGGCCGATAGGCGATGTCGGATAGTCTCCGGGGTGGTTCTTGCCGGGAAGACAGAGCCTTCCGATCCCCTCCAGCACATCTTCCGCCATGATTCGGACACGGTCAAGGAAACGCTGGTATAGTTCCTCAAATGAGCCGGCAACCGGATCGGCAAACAGCGCCTCCTGAAATGGGATCAGGTAATCCCGGGGGACGTATCCGAAGTGGGTTTGACCCGGCAGGATGATTTCCCAGCATCCGTCATTGGTGAAGGTGCGTGCATCCTCGGGCGTCATGCCCATGTCTTCCAGATTGCGGAGAATCCTGGGCTCGTTGTAGACGGAAACAATCCCGCCGCCGAGCATCTGGACTTCGGCAATCCTCCTTAACAGCCTTTCGGAGGTGCCGGAATTGAGGCGAATAGTCACCGGATAATCGCTGATATGCAATTCCTCGATTACATCCAGAACCAGGAAGGTCACCTCGTTCTCTATCTGTCTTCCGGCCTTGTCAATGCCGCCCAGAATGATGTTCTGGTAATTCTGGGCGTCTCCAGAACCAGGTTGGCGGTGGCTTTCACGGCGCAGGCCATAGCACCATTCGGTACCCTTGATCCAGAAATGGGCGATGAGCTCCCGGGCTTCGTCCATGGTTATGCATCCTTCTTCCAGGTCGCGGGCAAGATAGGGGCCGAGAATTTCGTCGAAACGTCCCAGACCGCTCCAGTTGCCGCATAGTCTTTGGAACTCAAAAAAACTCCAGAAGGACTGTATCGCCTCCGCGAAGCTCTCCGGCGGATTCTCCGGGACCTGCTCCAGCCGGGACAGGACGGCGTGAAGATTCGCCGCGTGTTCCGGGTATTTGGAGGACGCCAGCATCTCACGGTATGCATCCCGATGCCTTCCGGTCCAGATGCGCATCGCCTGGATTACATCCAGGAGGCCATTGAAGAAGTCCTGATGATGGGAATCGGCGTCATCCTGCATCCGGAGCCGAATTTCCGCCTCCAGTCCCCTGAGGCCTTTGCGCACTGCGTCGCCGAAGTCCGCCGTCGTATGGCTGATGCTTGATGTCTTCGGGAGAAATCCCGGGATTTCATGACAGACGGCCTGGATATTCGAGGCGCTGCCCGCAAGCCTTTCCTCCGGCAGGATGTCAATGCGGGATTTCTCCGCGGTCAGAATGGCGTTCCTGCCATGCCTGATCTCGGGTGGGCAGTTTTCATCAAGCCCAAGCTCCGCAATGCAGAATCCCTGGTCGGTGATTCTGCATTGGAACTTGCCGGACAGATACTCGCCGGCAAGGGAGCGGGTCGCTGCACTGAGCCGCGTTGCACCTGTCGCGTCTCCGGTCATCGGATTCAGAATGGTATTTGCCATGGCGCAGGTCTCCTTGTTTCCCGGGGGACTGTGGGCTATGACAGCGCCTTCAGGCTGCGCCGGAAGCCGTCCTCCACATCTTCGGGCAGCTCGTATTCAAGCAGCACCGGTCCGGTGAAGCCGCGGATCGCATCAAGCAGCGCCGGGTAGTCGAGACCGCCTTCTCCGCATGCCGCCGGCTTCCAGCCGCCGGGGACCTTGCGGAAATCCTTGAGGTGGATCACCGCCACATCCGCGGCGAAAATGCGGTAGAACGCAATCGGGTCGGCCTGTCCCGCGGCGTCCAGGTTGGCGGGATCATAGAGCATCTTGCATCCCGTGTCCAGGATTGGCTGCCAGGTATTGGCACGGGTGGTGATGCTGGCGACATGCATGATGGCGCCGCCCAGGTCATTGACTCCGCCGTGGGTCTCCACCGCCAGGGTGACATGGCGGCTGGCGGCGAAGGCCGCGCATTCCCGCAGCGAGTCGATCATGTGGGCGTGGACTGCGCCGTGCACCACGCTGTCGGAGCTGAAGCCGGCGAAGATGCGCAGAAATTGGCAGCCGCACTCCGCGGCGATGGCGATGGCGGCTTTGACCTTCTCCACCTGCGCGGGGTAGTCCGCTCCGGTGAAGTCGTTGCCGGTGCAGGCGCAGCAGATGCCGACGCCGGAGTCATCGGAGAGCCGCCGGACATGATCCGCTTCCCGCCGTCCCGCGCCGAGCTGCAGGAAGTCGCCATCGCCATTGGCAATCGAGATCTCCAGCTGCCGCAGGCCAAGGCGGCGGCACATTGCGAATTGCTCTTCGAGCGGCGTCTGCCGCAGTCCCCAGGCCGCGGCGCCGATTTGAAATCCGTATTTTGACATTGCGGTAGATGATCCTTTTTTTGTGTGAAGTGTCGTGAAGAACCGTCTCCGGCAAATGTAATTGCCGCAGGCGTTTTTTCAAGCCGGCGCCGACAGTCGTGGCTGCCATTCCGGCATCTGCCGACGCCCGCCTCCGTGGCCGGCGGCGGTTCAAAACTTCGTCTACGGGGTTTGCAGAATGGATATCATGCATTAGATTATACCCGGCGTCACGCCTTCGGCGGTGCCGCCTGGGCAGAAAGGCCTCCGGCATCCCACGCGGTCCGCAAAGCCGGTCATTTTGCGCCATGATATCGTCGATTTTCCGGTCACGCGCTTCCGATGCGTCCCCGGAAAAAAACTTGTCGCTGACGCAGATTTCACCGGCATGGCGCCGGGGAGCTTTCCTGTCTGCCGCTTGCCTGTCCCCCTTGTTTTTTCGCCGTTCCCCATGCATGAGAGGCGGGCGGACGGCACGATTGAGATCGAAAAAGAGAGCTTAGGAGGACTTCATCTGATGAGAAAAACTCTGGTTTTCGTTGGCGCGTTGATTCTGGCGCTGGGCACCGCCGCCTGCTGCCGCGTGGCGTGCCGTCCAAGCGCACCGCCAGCCGCTGAATTTGCCCTGCACAAGAATTATGGCGACCATATGGTGCTGCAGCGCGGCGTGCCGATCCGCATCTCCGGCACGGCGACTGCCGGGCATTGCGTTATCGTCACCCTCGGCGACGACCACGTCCACGCGGTTGCCAATGCCGATGGCGAATGGGAGGCGGTCATGCCGAAGCGCGCGGCCACCAGGGATGGCCAGAGCCTGACCCTCACCGTGGCTGGCGCCGATGACAAACGCATCGTGTGCACCGACGTGCTGGTCGGCGAGGTCTGGATGTGCTGCGGCCAGTCCAATATGGAAATGCCGATGTGGACCAGCAGCCCCGCTTGGCGAGACAATGGCGGCGAGGAGGTGGCCAAGTCCGCCGCCAAATACGCCGGGAAGATTCGGCTCTTTGACGCCTCGGCGACCAAGTATGTCTCTCCGAAGGAGATCCAGTCGGAGCCGAGGGGCAACTGGGTGGTCCCGGAGGGAGCCGACATCGCGCGCTTCTCCGCAGTGGGATACTACTTTGGCATGGAGCTCAACCGCCAGCTGGATGTGCCGGTCGGGCTGGTGTCCACCAGCTGGAGCGGCACCCGAATCGAGCCATGGATCAGCGCCGAGGGCTACCGCGAGGGTGGCCGCGTCAATGACGTGGTGCTGATTGACGGAATCCTCAATGGTGATTTTGACAAGCCCCTCGAGGAGAAGGATCCGCTGCTGGAACGCCAGATCGCCTGGCATGACGCCTTCATGGCGTATGACAAGGCTGCGGCGCAGGCCGCCAAGGCCTATCCGGAACCGGATTTCGACGACAGCTCCTGGCGGCTCTTCCCCGCCGGCGATGTCGCCATCCCGGATGGTGCGATCTGCCGCGCGTGGATCCGCACCACGGTGGATATCCCCGAGGCATGGGCGGGAAAGCCGCTCGTCCTGTCGCTGGGCGCGATTGACGATGCCGACGTGACCTACTTCAACGGCGTCAAGATCGGCACCACCGACATCCGCACCCCGAACTACTGGACCCATCTGCGCCGGTATGATGTCCCGGCGGAGCTGGTCAAGGCCGGAAAGGCGGTGATCGCGGTGCAGGTGATGAACTACTATGGCGGCGGATGCGCCTACACCAACCGCGCGTGCGTGAAGAACGGCGAAGAGGAGATCCTGCTGGCGAACGGATGGCGCTTAAAGGTCGAGACCGTGGTGGATCAGCGGAAGATCGGCATGCGCCCGGGCGACCATGACAGCCAGACTGTCCTGACCTCCCCCCAGACCCAGACCACGCTTTTCAACTCGATGATCGCGCCGTGGACCCGGTACAACACCCGCGGAATGATCTGGTACCAGGGCTGCTCCAACGCCGGCGCCCCCGAGGACTATGCCAAGCTGTTCGGCATCATGCGCAAGGACTGGATGAAGCACTGGAACAACCCGGACATGGCCTTCATCACCACCCAGCTTTCCGGCTTCAATCCCGGGACCTTCTGGCCGGCATTCCGCGAAATGCAGTTCGAGGTGGCGCAGAAATACGACAACGTCGGAATTGCGGTCAGCATCGACAAGGGCAACCCGACGGACATCCATCCGCATGAGAAGCTCCCGGTGTCGAAGCGCCTTTGCGCGGAGGCGATGCGCATCTGCTACGGATACAAGGGCATCACCAGCGGGCCGGTATACAAGAGCTGCAAGGTGGATGGCGACAAGCTGGTATTGCGCTTCGACTTCGCCGGCAAGGGAATCGTCACGGTCAATGGCAAGCAGCCAGCCGGCTTTGAAATCGCCGGCGCCGACGGCGAATACCACCCCGCGCTGGCGGTCATCACCGGCGATGACGAGATCACCCTCAGCGCCCAGCAGGTCGCCGCGCCGGTCAGCGCGCGCTATGCGTGGTGCGCCTACAATGGCGATCTGAATGTCGAGAACCGGGACGGCTTCCCGATGGTGCCGTTCCGTACCGTGAAGAAGTAACGGGCATTACCCGTCAAAAGAAAACGTAAAACCGCCCGGCAGCGCCTCCAGGTGGGGTACTGCCGGGCATCATGCACCGCGCGTTTGCGATATGAAGATCATTGTGGGAATGAGCGGTGGGGTGGACTCTGCGGTGACGGCGGCGCTGCTCAAGCGGCAGGGCCACGAGGTCATCGGCGTCACCATGGGCATTTGGGATGACGCCGGGCGCTACAAGGGCGGCGGGGGCAGCGGCTGTTTCGGCCCCGCCCAGAAGCAATGCATCGCCCAGGCACGGGCGATTGCCGACATCATCGGGATTGCGTATTGCGATTTTGATTGCTCGAAACTCTATGCGTCGCGGGTGGTGGAGTACTTCCGCGGCGAGTATCTGGCGGGGCGCACGCCGAATCCGTGCATCGTCTGCAACAGCGTGGTGAAATTTGGGCTGCTGCCGCAGCTGGCACGGGAAAACGGCATCGATTTTGACAAATTTGCCACCGGCCATTATGCGCGTCTCAAGGTTGGCGGGGATGGCCGGATGCAACTGTGGCGTGCGAAGGAGCTGCCGCGCGACCAGAGCTATTTTCTGTGCCGGCTCAGCCAGGAGCAGCTGTCGCGGCATCTGTTTCCGCTGGGCGGCTATTGCAAGTCCGAAGTCCGGCAATTGGCGCGCGAATTCCTGCTGCCGGTCAGCGAGAAGCATGACAGCCAGGACTTCTATACCGGCGAACTGGAGGAGCTGCTGGCGCAGCCGGAGAGCGTCGGCGACATTGTCGATGACGAGACGGGCCAGGTGCTGGGGCATCACACCGGATGCTGGAAATACACCATCGGACAGCGCCGGGGGCTGGGCGTGGCGGCGAAGCAGCCGCTCTATGTGGTGGCCATCGACGCCTGCCGCAATCAAATCCGCCTTGGAAAGGCGGCGGCGGTCCGCCATCATCGGCTGTTGGCGGACAATTTCAACTGGGTGTCGATTGCGGCGCCGCAGTCGTCCTTTGACGCCCAGGTGAAGGCGCGTTCGGTGCAGCAGCCGGTGCCATGCCGGTGCATTCCCGCAGCAGACGGCGCCTGGCGGATCGAATTTCCCGATGGCATCTCCGGAATTGCCCCGGGGCAGGCGGCGGTGCTCTACGATGGCGACATGCTGCTGGGCGGCGGGACAATCCAGAGTGCCGCGCCATAGCGGCGGCGCCTTTTGAGAACGCACGGAAAAGGAGGATGCAGGATGAAAATGAGGGCTTTGGATTTTGCCTCGCGCTTGCGTTTCGCGATGGCGATGGCGATGGCGATGGCGATGGCGGCGCTTGCCGACGGCACGGCGAAGCCGGCCCTGAAGCCGGAGCCGGTGCGCGAGGCGGCGCCGCAATACCGCCAGGTCGACATGGCGGCGCTGCAGCTGGATTGGGGCGACGCCGAGGAGGTCCGTCCCGGAGTGCGGGTGTTCCGGCTGGCCGGCCAGGGACAGTGGCAGACTCGCCAGACGCATGAGGGTCCGCGGCTGATGAAGATCGTCCTGATGCGGGTGGATATGGATGGCCTGGCGTTCACCGGCACCGGCCGCGACAAGGATTGGGGGAAGCCGATGCCTGATCATCCCCAGGGGGTCATCCGCACTCTTCGCGAGCGCACTGCCGATTTCATGAGGCGCTGCCGCCGCCCGGCGGACCAGGGCGGACGCGGACTGGAGATGGTGGTGGCGTCAAATACCGCTCCGTGGTCGCCATGGCAGCCGCCATACACCCACAAATACGGCGATCCGGCCGGCATTGAGATCTCCGATGGCGTCGTGGTGTGCGACAACCCGAATTACTACCAGGCGCTGTTTGTGGTCTGGAGGGACGGCCGCATGGAGATCACCGACGGCATCCCCCGCGACCGCTACCCGGAGGTCTGGCTGGCCCATGCCGGCTTCGGGCTGCTCATCCGCGATGGGCGGAACACGCCGTGCGGCGGCTATGAGCGCGGCCTGTATCCGCGCATGGCCGCCGGATACTCCAGGGACCAGAGGCATCTGTTCCTGCTGGCCATCGACGGCCGGCAGCCCGGATGGAGCGATGGCGCCTACGGGTCGGACATGCAGCTGCTGTTCCATGCCGCCGGCGCCGATGACGCCATCAGCTTCGATGGCGGCGGCTCCACCACGCTTTGCTACTGGGATGATGCGCTTCAGAAGCCGGTCATGCTCAACCGGCACTCCAAAGGCGGCTATGCGCGCCCCTGCGGCATGAATTGGGGATTGTACAGGAAGCCATGAACCCCATGAAGCACTGAAGCCGGCGGGCGTTATGGATCCGCCACCGTTCTCCCTTTGTCGCGCAAAGAAAAAAAACATGACCATGCAGAAAATTGATACCATGCAGAAAATTGATCCCAAGGTGGCTGTCACCTGCCCGCAGTTCCCGGATGACTTCGGGACGGACGGCATTCCCGTTCCGGACCGGCAATGCGTTGCCTATGACAGGCCCGGGGATTTTGTCCGGTGCGGGGAGTGGCGCGGCCAGGATGACTTCTCGGTGCGCTTCGCCATCGGCTGGAACCGCCACGGGATCTGCTTCTACTTCGATGTCAGTGATGACGATGTCGTCTGTGCCGGCAATCCCGAGGACCTGTGGCGCAGGGACAGCGTCGAGCTGTTCTTCGCCGCGCCGCCGGGATCGCATTTTGGCACCGCAGAACGCCCATTTCGCCAATTGCAGGTGGTGCTGTCGCCGCCTGACAGCCAGGGGCGGTTTCTGTCCCAGGCATACATTGGCCGTCTCGCCATCCCGGATCCCGGATGCCGGCTTGGCGGCTGCCGCACTGCGAAAGGCTACCGTCTGTGGGCCACAATCCCGCATTCCGCCTTCGGGGAGTTCTTTCCGCCCGAACGGCAATTGATCAATATCCAGTTCAACTGCAACGACTACGATCGGCGCGACGGTGATAGCATCCCCCCTCGGCAGGCCACTATCAACCAGCTCTTCAAGCCCAGCGAGTCCGGAGCGGGATACGTCCTGTTCCGGCTGTGCCGCGACGACATGGACAACCCCATGCCGGCGCTGGACCTGAAATGGCGTCCCGAAGTGCCGCGCCTGACTGACAGCGACCGCCTGGCAATTCCCGCAGGCGCGCCGCGATGCGGCCTGAAGAGCGCCGAATTGTCGATCCAGGATGGCGGATGCGGCCGTGAATTGCGGCGCATTGTCCTGCCGGTGGATGCGCGGGAGTATGTCCTGGAGGGGCTGTCTTCGTGTCCGGCGATTGACTTGCGGCTGGTGTTCACAGGAGAGCTTGCTGATGGCTCGCGCGGAGTGGTGGTGCGCCAGCTGGCACAGATCGGCGGGATGCTGGCGCAGATCGCGCGGATGATGGCGGAGAATCCGGACGGGCCGCGGCTGGCCGCAATCCTGGCCATGGGCTCCAGCATCGAGTTCATGCGGCTTGCCTCCGCCAGAATCAGCCCCAATGCCAACCGTATGGCGGATGCCGTGGCCGAATGCGAGGCGCGCCTGGCGCTTCTGCTGGATCGGCCTCTCCCTGAAGGGTGCCCGGCATACCTTCGCCATCTGGAATTGACCCGCGGCCATCAGGCCCTCTGCAATGTCGCATTCAGCCGCTATTGCCATGATGACGACAGGCATTTTGCCGTCATCTCAATTCCCTGGGGGGATGTGCCGGTGGTCAATGCCGTGGCATATTCCTTCGAAAGCACGGATGAGGCGATTGCCCAGGAGCGGCGCCTGATGGCCTGCATCCCCAAGCCGCTGAGGCCGCCCGCCCTTCCCGGCGCAGATTCGGTCTTCGCCGGGAGGGGGCATTGGATGATCGAGGCAGTGCGCGGGGATCTGGATCTCGGACGGCAGGTCAGCATCTATACGCCGGAATGCCCATGCCAGGCCATCAGGCTGTCGTTGGAGCAGGCCGCCGAATTCCCGGTCGAGGCGGTTGTCTTCATGCCGGATGCCACCGGGGAAATGCGTCGCGGGGCACAACGCCTGGCCGAGTCGCGCCATCTGCCAGTCATTGATTTTGACAGCCGCGGCCGCTATGGATACACGCTGATTGCGGGGACGCCGCCATATCCCGAAATCCGGTCATTCCTGCATTCGGAGCTCGGCGTGTCCGGCGAACAGCTGATTGTCCGGCGCGGAAACGAGGTCTTCCATTGTGGCTGCGACAATCGCGAGCTGGCCTGCAAATTTATCCAGCTTGTGCTTGCCGGGCAGCCGCTTTCCCGTGAAAACGCCCGACAGCTGGCGCTGCTTAGGGCGAAAACGCTTCCGGAGGCGTCGGAACCGGAAAAGGCCCAAATCCAGTTGATCCGGGTCGGCGATGTCCATACTCATACCACTGCGTCGGACGGCCACTCGACGCCGCTGGGGCTGCTGCTCAATGCGCCGATGGCCGGACTTGACTACCTGGTGATCACCGACCACCATTATTTCCGCAACTCCCTCCGGGGCGCGCAGCAGCTGCTGGACAATCTCAGACGCCATGGCTGCTCATTCCCGCTCTTCGTCGGCGAGGAAATGACCGTTACCGACCGCTACCACATCAATGTCTACCCGCTTCATTCGCCGATTGACGACTGGTCATCCTGCGAGAAGATCCGTTCCGCCGCCGACCGGCAGGGAGCGGTCATGCAGCTGAACCACCCCATGACATACGGCATCTGGCTTGCCGGACTCTGGAATGGCGATTTCACCACGGCCGGATTCGATGCCGTCGAACAACGGGTCGATAAATTGGAGGATTGGCGATTGCACGGACGGGGCAGGGTTCCCGCGATTGTCGGATGCACGGATACGCACAATGGCATCTTCGGCAACCTGAACAGCACCGCCATATTGGCTACGATCCCCTCAGAGCAGGAACTGGTGGCGTCAATCCGGCAGGGAAATTCCGTGATGCTGGACGCCATGGCGCCGGAATACGCCTATGGCAATGACGCCATGAAACGGATGATCGGCGCCGCATTGCGCGATCCTGAATATCCGGACCGGTGCCTCCGGCGGCTGAAGGAATGCTTCGGACGATTTGATCTTGCCGGAGCCATCCTGGCATCGCCGCTGGATCTGGGGGTGAGGAACGGGTGACGGCGCCCGAAGCCGCGAAGTAGTGCATCGCCAGGCGGCAGCAGCAGCCGCCGGCGGCGAGGCTACATTAATTCGAATGCCGGGAAGACGGAGGCCATTGCAGGGCAAAACGCCCCGGCGTACCGCAAGTCCGTGGCCTCTTCACGCCCTCCGGGGACGGTTTGATGCAAAATGCCGATTGGCGCATGCCGCTTGATCGCGAACGCATTTTCGCCGGACTGTCCCCGGGAGTGCCTGCATACCCCCCCCAACACACACTGACGGTCCTGCAATATCCCGCGCCAGCCTCATGGAGCCGCTGCATGCCAAAGCCGAGTCTGCCAATATACGATATCGAGGATGCATTCCGGACGCAGTTGCGCAGCTCCGGCCGGGTGGTTGTCACCGCGCCGACGGGCTCGGGCAAATCCACCCAGCTGCCGAAGTGGCTGCTTGAGGAGATTCCGCCGGACCGACGGGTGATTGTCCTGCAACCGCGACGCCTGGCGGCAAGACTGCTGGCGGAACGGGTGGCCTGGGAGCTGGGCGGGAAAACTGGACAGCTGGCGGGATATCTGACCCGCTTTGAAAAATCTGCGGGAAGCCGGACACGGTTGCTTTTTGTGACCGAAGGGATCCTCACCCGGATGCTGTTGTCGCCTGACGGGCTGGCCGATTGCGGCGCGGTGGTGTTCGATGAGTTCCATGAACGCACCATCAATGCCGATTTGGGGCTGGCGATGGTGGAGCATTTGCGGCGCACGGTCCGTCCCGACCTCAAATTGGTGGTCATGAGCGCGACCATCGATGCCGGCGGGGTCTCGGATTATCTGGGCGGCTGCCCGGTGCTGGAGTCCCGCGGACGGCTTTTCCCGGTGGAGATATCCTATACTCCGCGCAATGACCTGCCGTTGTGCCGAAATGCCGCAAAGGCGCTGGGCCAGCTCATCGACGCCGGCGCCGCCGGCGATGTGCTCATATTCATGCCGGGGGCGGGGGAGATCCGGCGGTGCATGGACGAAATCGCCGCCCGCGACTACGGCGAGCGGCTGCGGGTGCTGCCATTGTATGGCGAGCTGAGGCCGGAGGACCAGCGGGCGGTGTTCGAGCCATGCGCGGTCCGCAAGGTGATTGTCGCCACCAATATCGCGGAGACCAGCCTGACCATTCCGGGAGTGTGCATTGTCATCGACAGCGGCCTGGTCAAGCAAGGCCGTTGCGAGAGCGGGCGCGGTGTGGATGTCCTGGAGCTGGTCGCCTGCTCGCGGGATGCCGCCGACCAGCGGGCCGGACGGGCGGGGCGCGAAGGCCCCGGCATCTGCCGGCGGCTGTGGAGCGGCATTGACCAGGATCACCGCGTTGCGCATACCACGCCGGAAATCCGGCGGATGGATCTGGCCGATGCGGTGCTGAGCGTCCACTGCTATGGCTTCCGGGATGATGGCGCCTTCCCGTGGTTTGAGGCGCCGCCGGAAAAGGGCGTGGCGGCGGCACGCGAGCTGCTGCGGCGACTCGGCATCCTGGCGGACGATGGCACGGTGACGCCGCTGGGACGGTCGGTGCAGCGCTTCCCTACGCATCCGCGAATTGCGCTCATGCTCCACGAGGGTAGCCGCCATGGGTGCTACGAGCTGTCCTGTGGCGCCGCGGCGCTGCTGGGCGCCAGGCCGCTGATGGCCGGCGGCTTCAGCCGGGAGGCGGCCACGGAGCTGCGTGGGCAGGTGAGGCGGTCGGCACGCGAACTGGCAGCCCCGGAGTCGGACATAATCGCGCAATTGCAGCTGGTCCGGCAGGCCGCGGCGGCGCATTTTGCGCCTGAAGCCTGCGAACGGCTGGGCGTCAATGTCGGCGCGGCGCGCGACATCGACCGCGATTGCGCCAATTTCCTGCGGCTGCGACCCCGGGATGCGGCCGCAACCGTCCCCGATGCATCCTTGCAGCTGTCGCGGGTGATGATGCGCTGTTTTCCCGAC
Source organism: uncultured Lentisphaeria bacterium (assembly GCA_934661755.1). Taxonomy (GTDB): domain Bacteria; phylum Verrucomicrobiota; class Lentisphaeria; order Oligosphaerales; family Oligosphaeraceae; genus CAKUJM01. The sequence goes on from CAKUJM010000008.1 coordinate 41,848, forward strand.
CGTCTGGCGCGGCGCTGCGACCGCGGCACGCTGAATTGCGAATTGGCGCACCGGCAGCGCGCGGTGCTTTCGGAACGCAGCCTGGTGCGTGATGAGCCGCTGATGGTGGCGGCGGAAATCCGCGAGACGACGCTGAAGAACCGCCCGGGAAGCGGCCTGGAGCTGAGCCTAGCCTGCGGCGTGCGTGAGGAGTGGCTATGGGAGGACTTCCCCGGCGAATTGCAGGAACAGGACGAGATCTTTTGGGACAACGCCAGACAGCAGGTGCTGCGCCGGGTGACGCTTTCCTGCCTGGGGGTGGTGCTGGAGGAGCGGGTGCGCACCGACCCCGATCCGGAGGTCGCGGCGCGGCTGCTTGCCGAGCAGCTCGATGCCAACGCCACGCCGTTGCTGGGATGGGATGACGATTGCGAGCGGTTCATCGACCGCGTGCATTTCCTGTCGGAGCATTTCCCCGACCTGGAGCTGCCGCGGTATGACGAATCCGCGCGTGCGCAGGTGCGCATGGCGCTGTGCGCCGGCCAGACCCGCTATTCGGCGGTGCGCAGCAAGCCGGCATTGCCGTATGTCCAGTCGCTGCTTACGCCACGCCAGCTGGCGGCGGTGCAGCGGCTGGCGCCGGAGACTGTGCCGTTGCCGCGCGGACGGAAATTGCGGATCACCTACCAGCCCGGACAGCCGCCCAAGGGCCGTGCCAGGATCCAGGAGCTGTATGACGTGAAGGGGCCGCTTGCCGTCGGTGACGGAAAGATCCCGGTGCTGCTGGACATCCTGGCGCCTAACTACCGCACCGTCCAGATCACCGATGACCTTCCAAGGTTCTGGACAGTGTACTACCCCGCGTTGAAGACCCAGCTGTCACGCCGATACCCGCGGCACGAATGGCGCTGAACCGGGCCGGCGGGACATTTTCCCGAGGAGGCATCATGGGCAATATCTATCTTGTACGCGACTTGCAGGAATTCGACCGCCGGATAGAGTCCAGCGGAAAGTACACGCTGGAACAGCTGATGCGCGAGGCCGGCCGGGCGGTCGCCGACTGGGCGATGCAGACAATTCCGCCGTCGACGCGGGTGGTGGTGCTGGCCGGAACCGGCAACAACGGCGGCGACGCCATGGTGGCGGCGCAAATCCTTGACCGCCGCGGTTATGAGGTACAGCTGGTGATGCCGATGGGCCGCGACCGGCTGCACGCGCTGCCCGCCCGGGTCTTCGCGGCGCTGCCGGAGCATCTGCGAAATGGCGCGTTGGCGGCGATGCCGCCGCTGCCGTCTTGCACGCTGTCAAGACCGCCGGCATTGGTGATCGACGGATTGCTGGGGACCGGCTTCCGCCCAGGTTTGCCGCTGCCGCCGGAGCTGTCGGAATGCATCCTGGCGGTGATGGCGCTGCGGCGGCGTCATGGCTGCCGGATCCTGTCCATTGACGTGCCGTCAGGAATGCATGGCGATTGCGCTGATGATGTCGCAGTGGCGATGGCGGCGGATTGGACGGTCACGCTGGTTGCGCCAACGCCGTCGCTGCTGTCTGAGGCCGGAGTGCCGTATGCCGGAAAGACGGTGGTTGCGCCATTGCCGGGCATGGAGCTGCTGGAGGCAGTTGCGCCGCATGGGAGATGCTTCGATTGCGATGACGCCGCGCAGGCGCTGCCGATGATTGCCAGGGATGCGCATAAGTTCCGGCGGGGCAGCGTCGCGGCAATCGGCTGCTCGTCGCAATATGGCAGCGCGGTGCTGCTTACGGCGACGGCGGCGCTGCGCTGCGGCGCCGGGATGGTGTCGGCGATTGTCCCCGATGATGCACCGGCGGATCTGAGAATGGTGCCCAATGCGGTGATTGTGCACCGGAAATCGTTTGGAGCGGACGGCATTCCGGCTCTCCTGGAGGCGCTTGACCGCGCCGGCGTCGTCGCCATCGGTCCGGGACTGGGGCGCGCGCCATCACTGCTGCCAATGCTTGAGGCGGTGATCGACTATTGCCTCATCCAGGGCAGGCCGCTGGTGATCGATGCCGATGCGCTCAATTTGCTGTCGATGAAGCCGCAGATGCTCACCTGCCGGAAGAATGGCGGCGTGGTGGTGCTTACCCCGCATGCCGGGGAAATGCAGCGTCTGATGGCGGCGTATGGCATTGCGCCGGGGCGCGCCGGCGATTGCGCCCAGATGCTGGCCGATCAAACCGGCGGCATCGTGGTGTGCAAGGGCGCACGCATGATCGTCGCCTCGCCGGCAAGGCCGAATGTGCGCTGCGTCATCAATGCGGGGTGTCCGGCGCTGGCCACCGCCGGCAGCGGCGATGTGCTTGCCGGATGCATCGCCGCCATGCTGTCGCAATGCGCCGGCGGATCAACGCCGCCGCATGAAGCCGTCGCCCTGGCAGGATGGCTTCACGCCACCGCCGGAGAGCAATTGAGCGCGCCGGGCGGACAATTCGGGCTCATCGCCGACGACCTGCCGTCGGCGATCGCGCGGCTGCTTCGCGAACTGGCATAGCGTGGCGTCCCGGTAAATCCGTTGTGGAAATCACAGGCATTCTTGATCCTGTTTGACGCAAATGCCTCCCTGTGTGGTCGCCATCCGCATCCGCATCCATCCGCATCTTGCCATTCTGCCCCGGCCGCACTGAAGCCATTCCGGTCAGATGAACAGCGCGTTTTGCCCCTGTTTCGCCAACTCGGCAAAGGTGGCGATTCCGGCAATTTCATCGACGTCGATCAGCTCCTCTTCGGTGATGCCCATGACATTCATTGCCATATCGCAGGCGATGAACCGGACACCGGCGGCACGGGCGCTGCGGATCAGTTCCGGCAGACTCAGGACGTGTTGTTTTTTCATGACACCCCGCATCATTGCCGTCCCCAGCCCCATCATGTTCATCCTGGACAATGCCAGCTTTTCAGCACCATTGGGAAGCAACCAGCCGAACATCCTGGAAATGAAGCTTTTCTTGACGTATGGCGCTGGATTTTTCCTCAGGACGCTAAGCCCCCAGAACGTGAAGAACATATTGACCTTGACACCAGATGCGGCAAAGCCATTGGCGAGGATCATGGCGGCCAGCGCCTTGTCCAAGTCGTTGCTGAAGAGGATAATGGCGATGGATTTTCCGGTTGCGCCGGCCGCTCCCGGTCCGGGCTCCGGTCCGGGCTCCGTTCCGGGCTTCGGTCCGGGATCGCCTCCTTTCGTGACGTCCGCTTCCAGGGTGTCATCATGGCGGCTCAGGTTTGCAACCATACAACCGGCGCCCCTGGCCCAATTCAGCAGGTCGGCCTCGAATGTCCGCGACGCGACCAGGTGCAGGGTGAAGCCATCCGGCGCATCGGCGATGGCCGCCTTCAGTTTCAGAACCGGTCCGGGGCAGGGCAGCGAGCGGACATTCAAGAGCTGCGCGGGCGGAGCCGGGGATGCGGATTTTGCGGCCGGTGGCGGCGCCGGCTGCCGGAGCTGGTGATGGAACATCCTCCATGTGAGCCATCCGCCGGAGAGATTGGATGCGCTGAAGCCATGCTGCTTGAGAATCCGCTCCGCAAGATAGCCGCGCATTCCCACCTGGCAATAGCAGACTGCCGGCCTGGCCTTGTCGAGTTCGCCAAGGCGCTTCCGGAGTTCGCCGAGGCGGATATTGATCGAACCCGGAATTGCGCCAAGTTCGTGCTCCTCGGGTTCGCGGACATCAATGATCTGGGCATTGGCGGGGATCGCATCCGGGTACGACACGTCACTGAGGCCCGAGAGGATATTCTCCGCGATGAATCCGGCAAAATTAACCGGGTCCTTGGCCGAACTGTACGGCGGGGCATAGGCAAGCTCGATTTCGCCAAGATCCGGCGCCTTCAGGCCGTTCCGCATCGCCTGGGCAATTGTGTCAATGCGCTTGTCGACGCCTTTTGAACCGGTGATCTGCGCACCGTAAATTGTTCCGTCGTCGCCGAAGAGCAGCTTCATGGTGAGCCGGGCGGCCCCCGGATAATAGGAGGCATTGGAGGCGGGATGCAGATAGATCCGGCGGTATTTCTTGCCCATGGCTTTCAGGCGGTCTTCGGTGTAGCCAACGCCTCCCGCCGTGAGGTGCCCAATCTTCACCACGCTGGCCCCGAGGCTTCCCCTGTAAGGGACCCTGCCGCCAAGGATGTTCCCTGCGGCGATCCGGCCCTGCTTGTTGGCGGGGCCGGCCAACGCAATCGCCGTCTTGCCGCCGAATATGGGGTCGATGACCTCGATGACGTCGCCTGCCGCATAGATGTCCGGGTCGGAGGTCTGCAGAAATTCATCGACGATTATATGCCCGCGAGGACCGCATTTCAAGCCGGCGTCTCGGGCAATGCCGGAATTGGGCCGCACCCCGATGGACTCGATCACGAAATCGGCGCCTACCTGGCTGCCGTCGCTTAGAACCGCGGTGATTGCATCGCCATCTTCCCGGTATTCGACTGCATTCACTCCGAGCTTGAGGGCGATGCCCAGGTCGGACAGCTCGTCCGCCAATGCGCCGGACATTTCCGGATCCATGGTGGGAAGCATATGGCTGCCACGCTGGATGACTGTGACGGACAGGCCGCGGGCGCAAAGATTTTCGGCAGTTTCCAGCCCGACAAAGCCCGCACCGACGACAATCACGCTTTTTGCGCCCCGGAGACGTTTTGCGACCATGTCCATGTCGGCAATCGTCCAAAGCTGCAGAATTCTGGAGGAGACGCTGCCGGAACTGTTGGGGATGGCGCCGGTGGCAATCAGCAGCTTGTCGTAGGAAAACACCTTCTCGCCGCCATCGGTTTTCGCCATGACCTGCTTCTTGCCCGGATCGATGGAGATGACCTCGTGATTCGTCCTGACATCCACATTCAGCCAGGCCGAAAACTTCTCCGGGGACATGACAAGAAGATCGTCGCGATCCTCGATCACTTGCCCAAGATGGTATGGAAGTCCGCAGTTTGCATAGGAGATGAATTCGCCTTTCTCCAAAAGCGTGATCTGGCAGGACTCGTCCAGCCTCCGCAATCTTGCCGCCGCGCTGGCACCGGCGGCCACGCCGCCGACAATGATGATCTTCATTCCCTGATCCTCCTGCAAACTTCAAAAAAAACTGATTATTTTGTGAAATTACAAAATATACAACGCCAAACCATCGTTGAATCGGCTGAACACTTTATTGTCTCTGGCAGTCGCCGTTTCGGCGATGCTCTGACACGCATTCCAGAAATTTACGGACGCAGCCGCATTTCAGGGAATAATAAACTTCCTTGCCGCGTTTTTCATCGGCCACGACACCGCACTTCTTCAGGACATTCAGGTGCTGCGATATCGTGGAATAGTCCATGCCCGTCTGTTCGACGAACTGGCCGACGCAATGTTCCGAATCCAGGAGCTGCTGGGCGATCCACAACCGGATCGGATGTCCCAGGGACTTGAACCTTTCGGCTGGCTTGCGCCACATCTCATTTTGAAACCTTTCCATAAATGCCTCGCATTTTTTTAGAATATATCATTGGAAAATGCCACTGTCAGCCGAACGCTTTATTCCGGAGGTCGCAGCGTAGTCCTGCAGGATGGAATTATATTCCTCCCTTTACTTCCGCCGGGTGGACGGGAGCAGCGGGAAATGGCGGGGAGCGGCGAAGGACGGGGAGAAAAAGGCCTCCCCTTCTGCATTCTGCACTCACAAAAAACAACGCAAATCCGAGTTCATTATGGATGTTCCCAGTTCTATTCAGAGTTTTGTCAATGGCCTGTCCAGTGTCATCGAGGTGGTGGACGGCTGGCTATGGGGCTGGCCGCTGCTGATTCTGCTGGGGGCATGCCACATCTTCCTCACCTTGCGACTGAAGTTCATCCAGCGCTACATCCCGCTGGGGATCAGGCTGAGCCTGGTGCCGGACAAGAGCGAGAAGGGCGAGATCTCGCAATTCGGCGCGCTGTCGATTGCGCTGGCGGCGACGATAGGCACCGGCAACATCATCGGGGTGTCGACGGCGATTGTCAAGGGCGGCCCGGGGGCGGTCTTCTGGTGCTGGCTGTTCGGGGTGCTCGGCATTGCGACCAAATATGCCGAGGGGGTGGCGTCAGTGAAATTCCGCATCCATGACGCGGATGGCAAGAGCCATGGCGGACCGATGTACGCGATGGAGCGCGGCATGAAATGCAAGTGGCTGGCGGTGCTTTTCGCCGTCTTCACCATCGGCGCCTGCTTCGGCATCGGCAACATGGTGCAGAGCAACGCGGTCTCCAAGAACGCGGTTGATACCTTCAGCTGCCTGCAACCCTGGCATGTCGGCCTGGCGGAGGCCGTCCTGATCGGGGTTGTGGTCTTCGGCGGGCTCAAATGGATCTCCCGCCTTTGCGAGACGCTGGTCCCATTCATGGCGCTGCTGTATGTCGCCGGCTGCCTTCTGGTGATCGCCTCCTGCCACAGCTACTTCGGTCCGGCGGTGAAGCTGATTCTCGCCGATGCCTTCAGCGCCAAGGCGGTCGGCGGCGGCTTCCTGGGCACGATGATGATGATGGCGCTGCGCTTCGGCGTCGCCCGCGGGCTGTTCTCCAATGAGTCCGGCCTGGGGTCGGCGCCGATTGTGGCGGCCAATGCCAAGACGCTCAATCCGGTGCGCCAGGCGCTGATTTCCTCCACCGGGACTTTCTGGGATACGGTGATTGTCTGCGCAATGACCGGCCTGGCGGTGGTGTCCTCCGGACTGGCGGCCAGGGATGATGCCGCGGTGTTGCCGCCGGATGCTCCGGCGGCCGTCGTCAGCATGGTCTCGGTTTCGGTGGCGGACGCAGAGGCCGTGGCGGAGGAGGTGGTCGCCGTTGCGGCGGCGCCGGAGGATGACGCCGCGGATGCGCTGGCGGTCTTCAGGAAGCAAGCGGCCGCCGCGGCGGCGGCGCCGGCGACGGCGGGCAGGGTTGAGTACTGGGGCGAATTTGAGGCCCAGCATCTGATCCAGGGGGCGTTCGCCCACATCCCGCGGGCGGGAAAGTACGTCCTGCTCATCTCGCTGATCATCTTCGCCTACACCACCATCCTGGGATGGTATTGCTACGGCGTCCAGGCGATCCACTACCTCGGCGGCAGAATCGGAATGATGATCTTCCGGCCGCTCTTCATTGCCGGCATCTTCTTCGGGGCGGTCTTCCCGCTGAACATGGTGTGGAACTTCTCCGACATCGCCAACGGCCTCATGGCAATCCCGAACATCATCAGCCTCTTTGCGCTCAGCGGGGTGATTGCCGCGGAGACCTCCAAGTACCTGTGGCATGGCGACATCGACACCCCGGATCCGGAGTGTGTCGGCGGCGATAACAGCGACTCGGTGCCCGATTTCACCCAGTTGAGCCGGTAGCGGCGGCCCCCGTGCGGGCAAATCGTCCGGAATGCGGCGCATTTGTTCTTCGCGGCGGGGTTATATTGTACATGTTTACGGCATATTAAGCTCAAGGCAGGACAAAGATGAAACTTTCAAAGATGGTCGGGCAGCGGCTGCGCGAGGCTCCCCGCGACGCCCAGACCGCAAGTCACATTTTCATGGCGCGCGGCGGCTACTGCCGCCCCGTCTCCACCGGCATCTACTCGCTGCTGCCGCTGGGACGGCGCATCACCGCCAAGATCGAGCGGATCATCCGCGAGGAAATGAATCGCATCGGCGGGCAGGAAGTGCTCATGCCGCTGGTGCTGCCGGCTGAGCTTTGGCAGCAGTCCGGCCGCTGGAATAGCGTCGGCACCGAGCTGCTGCGCTTCAAGGACCGCAATGGCAAGGACATGATCCTGGGGATGACCCATGAGGAGGCGGTGGTGCAGCTGCTGCGGACCGAGGTGAACAGCTACAAGCAGCTGCCGGTGATGCTCTACCAGATCCAGATCAAGTACCGCGACGAGGCGCGTCCGCGCGCCGGCCTGATCCGGGTGCGCGAGTTCACCATGAAGGATGCATACAGCTTCCATGCCTCGCAGGAGGACCTCGACCGGTATTATGAAATCGTCCGGCAGGCCTATTGCCGGATCTTCGAGCGCATCGGCATCAAGGACTACCTCTGCATCCAGGCCGACAGCGGAATGTTCGGCGGCAGCCGCTCGGACGAGTTCATGGCGGTGGCCGACTGCGGTGAAGACGTGCTCTTTGTCTCGCCGAACGGCAATTACCAGGCCAACCGCGAGATTGCGCGCTCGCCATTGCCGGTTCCGCAGGAGGAGCCGCAGCCGCTGGAGAAGGTCTACACTCCGCACAGCAAGACGATCGCGGATGTGGCGGCGTTCCTTCAAGTGGACGCCGCCCATACCAGCAAGGCGGTCTTCTACAAGGACAGCCAAAACCGCCTGGTGTTTGTCAATATCCGCGGCGACCTGGAGGTCAATGAGACCAAGTTGCAGCGGGTGCTGCAGGAGTCCGACCTCGCATTCGCGGATGACGAGCTGATCCGCGCCGCCGGCGCGGTGCCGGGCTACGCCTCGCTCTATGGCCTGGACCTGAACGGAATCCGGGTGGTGGTGGACAACTCGGCGGCCAATTCCCCGAACCTGGTGGTCGGCGCCAACGAGGAACTCTACCATTACCGGAATTTCAACTTCAGCCGGGATGTCGCGGATAAATCCAATGTGCTGGTGGCGGATATCGCGACGGTTCGTGACGGCGATCCGTCCCCGGTGGATGGCGCGCCGCTGAAGTTGCTGCATGGCATCGAGATCGGCAATATCTTCCAGCTGGGGGTGAAGTATTCCCAGCCGATGGGATGCAACTTCCTCGATGCCGAGGGCAAGTCCCACCCGATGATCATGGGATGCTACGGCATCGGCGTCGGACGGGCCATGGCTTCGGTGGTCGAACAATGCCACGACGACTACGGGCCGATCTGGCCGATGGCGATCGCACCGTACCACGTCCACATCATCGGCCTGAAGCCCAATGAAGCCGCCGTCAAGGAAGCATGCGACAAACTCTACGACGAACTGTCCGGACTCGGGGTCGAAGTGCTCTATGACGACCGCGGCGAAAAGGCCGGCAGCGCCTTTGCCGACGCCGATCTGCTGGGAATACCACTGCGCGTGGTCATCTCGCCCAAGACCCTGGAGCAGGGCGGCGTGGAATACAAGCACCGTGACTGGGGCAAGCGCTTCGAGACCCGCCCGCTCGAGGGGCTGGCCCAGGCGCTGAAGGCGGAGATCGCCGAGGCTCTGGTCTTCCCCGCAAAAACGGCTGGCGCGTAAGGGCGAAAAGGCCACCAGGCCGCCAGAACGTCAGGCCGCCGCCCCCCATGCGCCGCCCGCAGAGGCGGATTCCGGGGGCGGGAGCGCGGCCGCTTTCCCACCTGAACCATCCCACTTCCAATAGACAGCGATGCCGGTATGCTGCATTTACAATTCAAAGGGCCGTGAGCTGCTGCGCTTCAATACGGACACCTTCGCGGGCAAGGGCCGCATAGTCGTCGGTCGCTCCTCCGGCTGCGATGTCAGCCTGAAGCAGCTGGCGCAAAGCAGCATCAGCCGCGAGCACTTCTACCTGGAGCAGGACTCGCATGGCCAGTGGTCGATCCATGACACCAGCCGCGCGGGGATTGTGATCGATTGCGCCAAGGTGGAAAGCGCGCCGCTCTTCAGCGGGATGGTGGTGCGCTTCGGACAGCTGTTCTTCGGCTTTGGCGAAAAGTCCGGGCCCAGCCGCTACCGGCTCACATGGTTCAACTCGGACATGGGGATGGATCAATATGCGGTGTTGTGGAATGGCTCCAATTCAATCGGCGCGTCGCACGACAACTATGTCACCATCCGCCTGGGGTCGATCTCGCGCTTCCATTGCCGGATCGACGTGACGCCGACGGCGGTCATGCTCAACAATATCAGCCCGATGGTGGAGACCGCAGTCAATGACGAACCGGTGACCGGGCCGACGCGGCTCAACGTCGGCGACATGCTCCTGCTGGGAGACATCGAGGTCAGCCTCACCCAGAGCGATGTGCCGGAGGTGCGGGTGGGCGACATCATGTCCGAACATGAATTGCGCAGCCACAACAAGGGCGCGGAGATTATGCAGCGCCAGCGGCCGCTGGCGGTTGTGGTGGCACTGATTTTCATTGTCGGGGTGATCCTGGTGATTGTCATCAGCCTGATGAAGCTGGTCCCCGGCACCTCCTCCGGCGGGTATTGACCAGGGGATGGCGCGGCGGCCGCGGCGGCGGCCATATGTTTCCTTCGCGCTTTTCTGGCTGGCGCGGTGTTTTTCCTTTTTCTTAGCTGGGAGACTGCATTATGGCCGATATGCAGCTGGTCGATTATCTCCGTCTTGAGAACTATGAAGCGGGCGGCAAGTACCTGTGCAGCCTGACTCCCGAAGAGGGCGCCAGGCAGATCTGCGCCCTGAAGAACCTCAAGGACCAGACGGTGGCCCTGCGCATGCTGCTGGGCGAAAAGGGCGGGTCCCGGGTGTTCTATGCCCTGCCTGAGGAAAAACGCTGCGAACTGGCCGACACCATCAGCGACAACGAGCTGGCGGACCTCTACGAGGATTGCCTCAACCACGGCATCGGCATCGCGCTGGAGCCGTTCATCGACAGGATGGATGCCCGCGACATTGTCGAGCTGCTGTCCCGGATCAGCGTCGAGAATCTGCGTCCGGCGCTGCATCTGCTGGACGTGAAGAAGCGCGCCGAGGTGTTTGCGGCCACGGATCCGGCCATGCACCGCGAATTGGCGGCGCAGATCGACCTGGAGGAGAAGGCGGTGATCTACGCCAAGCTGGCGGCCCAGGATGACCACGAGGCGATGGCGGAGATGCTGCACACCATGGACAACCAGGCGCTGGCCGAATTCTTCCAGTCGCTTGACAGCAGCCTGTGGCTGGAGACCTTCCGGATGCTGCCGCTGCCGCAGCGGGCGGCGGTCTATGCGCTGATGAAGCGCGAGATGCATGACCAGATCTACCACGATCTGGATCGCGACGAGCTGTGGGAGCTGCTCAACGAGATGATGCGGCATGGTGCCCGCGGATACAACGCCATCAAGCAGGAATTCCTGGAAATGCCGCCCTTCGATATCGCCGAGTTCGTCGGCGAACTGGAGGACGAACGGCAATTGCCATTGGCCTTCAAGCTGATGAACAAGGACACCGCCGCCGAAGTGTTCACCTACCTGGACCAGCCGGTGCGGCGGAAATTGATCGAGGCCATCGGCAACAAGAAGACCGCCGAGTGGATCAACGAGATGGCCACCGACGATGCGGTGGACTTCCTGCAGGAGCTGCCTTCAAACATGGTCAACGCCATCCTCAAGGAGGTCCCCGGTGAAGACCGCGAAATAATCAACAACTTCCTGCGATACCCGGAATCCTCGGCCGGAAGCCTGATGACTCCGGAGTTCATCGCATTGCGCGGGACCATGACCTGCCGGGATGCCTTGAAGGTGATCCGCGACCAGGGAGTGGACAGCGAGACCATCTATACCTGCTATGTCGTTGATGACGCCCGGCATCTCCAGGGATTCGTCACCTTGCGCAAGATCCTCTTCGCCACCCCGGAGACGCTGATTGAAAGCATCATGGCGGGGCGGCAGAAGACGGTCGCGGTGGAGACGCTGGACGACCAGGAAAGCGTCGCCGCCCGCTTCAAGGAATATGACGTGATGGCAATGCCGGTGGTCGACCAGGAGGACCGGCTGTGCGGCATCATCACCGCCGACGATATCATGGACGTCCTGGTGGCGGAGCAGACCGAGGACGTCGAGACCATGGCCGGTATCAAGCCCTCCCAGGGCACCGGCTACCTGAACACCGGGATCTTCCAGCTGGCGCGAAACCGCATCGGCTGGCTGCTGGTGCTCATGATCGGCGCCACCTTCACCGGCATCATCATCAACCGCTGCGAGGCGCTGCTCTCGCATTTCACTTCGCTGGCGGCATTCCTGCCTCTGCTGATGGACACCTGCGGAAACAGCGGATCGCAGTCATCGACGCTGATTGTGCGCGGCATTGCCGTCGGTGAAGTGGATGTATGCGACTGGCTGCAGGTGCTCTGGCGGGAAATGCGGGTCGGAATCATCTGCGCCGCAGTGCTGGCGGTGGTCAATTTCACCCGCATTGCCATCCTGGATCAATGCGGCTGGCAAAGCTCGACCTGGCAGGTGAACCTGGTGGTGAACATCACGCTGTTTGTCACGGTGGTGATCGCCAAGCTCATCGGCGGGTCGCTGCCATTGCTGGCCAAGCTGGTCCGCGCCGATCCCGCGCTGATGGCCTCGCCGGCGCTGACCACCTGTGTGGACACGGTCACGCTGATCCTCTATTTCGCCTGCGCCAAGCTGCTGCTGCCGGTGCTTGGCGCCGTATAGCCGCGCCCATGCCGTGCATTTCTGCAATTCCAACCTGAAAAAAGAGGCCTCTGCCATCATGCTCCGTGGATTTTATCGCATCGCCTCCGGTGTTCCAAAGACCGCCGTCGCCGACCCCGTCGCCAATGCGGAGGAGATTCTCCGCCTCCACGCCCAGGCCAGCGCCGCCGGCGCCGCGGCGCTGGTGCTGCCGGAGCTGGCGATAACCGGGTACACCTGCGGGGATCTGTTCGAGCAGCGACGGCTGCTGGAGTGCGCCCGGCAGCAGATGACGCGCATCATCGCGGCCACCTCCGGCAATCCGATGGTGCTGATTTGCGGCGTGCCGGTGCGGGCGGGAAGCCGGCTCTTCAATGCCGCCGCGGTGATCCAGGACGGGCGGCTGCTGGGGCTCTCCGGCAAGACCTACCTGCCGAACTACCGCGAATTCTACGAAAAGCGGCAGTTCCGGTCGGTGGCTGAATTCGATGGCGGGGTGGTCGAATACGCCGGATTCTGCGTGCCCATGGGAAACGACCTGGTCTTTGACGCCGGAGATGACTTTGTCTTCGGGGTGGAGCTGTGCGAGGACATGTGGGCGGTGATTCCGCCATCGGCCAACCTGGCTCTCAATGGCGCCAAGCTGATCTTCAATCTCTCGGCGGGTCCGGAGCTGGCGGGGAAGGCGCAATACCGCGCCCGGCTGGTCAGCGAGCTGTCCGCCCGATACAGCGCAATCTATGCGCTTTCCGGCGCCGGAGTGCATGAGTCCACCAGCGATCTGGTCTTCTCCGGCCATGCGATGATCTGCGAAAATGGCCGGATGCTGGCGGAGAATCCGCGCTTCGAACAATCCGGCACGATGGTGCTTGCCGACTGCAAGCCGGCCTGGATGGAGCAGCAGCGCCGCAGCTGGACCAGCTTCAATGACGTGCCGGCGCCGGGGCGATGCCGGCGCATCCAGATGGCGCCGGTGCCGCAGTGCAGCCAGTTGCAGCATCGTGCCATCTGCCCGCATCCATTTGTGCCTGCGGACGCCGATGACCGCGCCGCGCGCTGCCGCGAGCTGTTTGCAATCCAGTCCACGGGGCTGGCCAAACGGGTGGCGCATACCGGCGCCAGAAGCCTGGTGGTCGGACTTTCCGGCGGCCTGGATTCGACTCTGGCATTGCTGGTATGCGCAAAATGCTGCGATCTGCTCAAGCTGCCGCATTCCACCATCTGCGCCGTCACCATGCCGGGCATGGGCACGGGCACGCGCACCCATGCCAATGCGGTCGGGATGGCACGGGAAATCGGCTGCCAGCTGCGCGAAATCCCGATCGGCGCGGCGGTCGCCCAGCATTTTTCCGACATCGGCCACGATCCGGAAAATCTCAACGTCGTCTACGAGAATGCCCAGGCGCGCGAGCGCACCCAGATCCTGATGGACCTGGCCAATGAACTGAACGGACTGGTAGTCGGCACCGGCGACCTCTCCGAAATCGCCTTGGGATGGAGCACCTACAATGGCGACCATATCTCGATGTACTGCGTGAACTGCGGCATCCCCAAGACCCTGGTACGCTATATGGTCGAATATTGCGCGGCAAACGCCGGTTCGGAAAAGCTGGCCGCGATCCTGCGCGATGTCAATGACACCCCGGTCTCGCCGGAACTCCTGCCGGGGGGATGCCAGCACACCGAGAGCATCCTGGGCAAATACGACCTCCATGATTTCTTCCTGTATTACTTCCTGCGTTACTCCGAGTCGCCGGAAAATCTGGAGGCGCTGGCGGCCAAGGCCTTCGGCCAGAGCGTGACCCCAAAGGCGGTCACCGAGGCCCTGCAGCGCTTCATCCGCCGATTCTTCACCCAGCAATTCAAGCGCAACTGCATGCCCGACGGGCCGAAGGTGGGAACCATCGCGCTGTCGCCGCGCGGCGACTGGCGAATGCCCGCCGACGCCAGCAGCGCACCATGGGAATCAAATCTGCAATAACATGACGATCTCAGAACATGTCTCCGACATCCTCCGGCAATGCGGCGAGGATCCGCAGCGCGAGGGGCTGCTGAAAACTCCGGAACGGGTGGAGAAGGCCCTCCAGTTCCTGCTGCAGGGCTATCGCCAGAATCCGGATGAAATAGTCAATGACGCGGTATTCTCCGAGGAATGCAACCACATGGTGATCGTCCGCGACATCGAGGTGTATTCGCTGTGCGAACACCACATGCTGCCATTCTATGGACGCTGCCATATCGGCTATATCCCGAATGGCAAGGTCTTCGGAGTGTCGAAGCTGGCGCGGGTGGTCGATTGCTTTGCCCGGCGGCTGCAGATCCAGGAACGGCTGACCCAGCAAATCGCCAGCTACCTGAGGAAGCGGATCGATGCGCAGGGAGTCGGAGTGGTGATGGAATGCCATCACCTCTGCATGATGATGCGCGGCGTCGAAAAGCAGAATTCCTGCATGGTGACCTCGGCGGTGCTGGGAAGCTTCCGGCGTTCCGAGGCCACCCGCAACGAGTTCCTGCAGCTGCTGAAACGCCGCGATGGCTGAAATCACCCCCATCGGCGTATGCCGCTGCGGATCGCGCCATGCCTATGACGTGCCCCGGCAGGGAATCCTGGCCGGAGACAACCACGCCGTGATTGAGCTGCTGCCGCAATACGCCGGGACGCTGGACCACCTGGCGGGCTTCGACCGCATCTGGGTGCTGTTCCTCTTCGACCGCAATGGCGCATCCTGGCATCCGATGGTGATGCCGCCGCGGCATCTTGACCATAAGGTCGGCGTCTTTGCCAGCCGCTCGCCATACCGCCCCAACCCGATCGGACTGTCATGCGTACGGTTGCTGGAGGTGGATGAACTGCGGCTGAAATTGTCTGTCGCCGGACATGATCTGCTGGATGGGACGCCGGTGATTGACATCAAGCCCTATCTGCCATACGCCGATGCCTTCACCGATGCCCGTGCCGGGTGGACGGAATTGGCTGAAACACAATATGCGGTGAATTTTTCCACGAAGGCCGATGCGCAGCTGCAGTGGCTGTCCGGGCAGGGCGTGGAATGCCTGCGCGCCTTCATCGTCGATCGGCTGGGCGCCACCCCGCTTGACCGGAGGCGCAATCGGCTGTTGCCGGATCCGGAATGCCCCGCAATGCCGCTCCTGGCGTATCGCACCTGGCGCATCCGCTTCAGCTGCAATGAATCGCCCCCGGCGGTCACGGTGTGCGAAATATTGTCCGGATACAGCGATGCCCAACTGCATGACGCCGAGGATAAATATCACGACAAGGCGCTCCACCGTGCCTTCCGGAAGCGCGTCTGGGCCCGGCCATAGCCATAAGGCAAGGCCCGAGTCGATATTGCAATGCAATGCATAAAGTTCCAGGACAATCAGTCCGGGGTGGCGGCTTAACCCCGTTGCCGACTAAGCCCCCGGAAGCCTCCGTCAGCCACACAGGGGAACGGCATGCCTGCGCCATGCAGTGAAGCCGCCCTCCGGTCCCTTCAGCCGTTTTCGCCGTCATCGGCTGTCGGCGGGGTGTTGTGCAACTGGACGCTTTGCACCAGCCCCGCCAGCGCCATGGTTCCCAGCATGAACGATCCGCCGTAGCTGACGAATGGCAGCGGAATGCCGACGATTGGCGCGGCCCGGATGGTCATGGAGATATTCACGACAATATGGGTGGCGAAGAATACAATCACCCCGGCGACAAGGTGGGTTCCCAGCGGGTCTGCCGCAGCCAGCGCGGTCCGTCCGAAGCTGAGGATGAGACAGGCGAACAGCCCCAGCAGCACCACGCTGCCGATGAATCCGGTTTCCTCGGCAATCACCGAGAAGATGAAATCGGTGGGGGCGATGGTCTTGGGCAGGTATCCCAGGACATGCTGGGTTCCATGCAGATAGCCCTTGCCGTAGATGCCTCCGGAGCCGACCGCCAGCAGGCTTTGCCGGGCATTCCAGTCATCCGGCTTGTGGCGGCGGCCATCCGCTTCCTCGCCATTGCCATGCAGGAAGCGGTCGATCGCCTTCTCCAGCCGGAGCCCGGCGCCCTCCGGCAGAATGGCCCTGGCGGCATCCAGGCCGCCCCGCAACGGCGCCTCGATGAATACATTGACCCGGTCCTTCTGGTACGGCTTCATCTTCAGGTAGAGCACCGGCGCCAGCAGCATCATGGCCAAAGCGGCGATTGCAAAGTACCGCCAGGGGATGCCGACCAGCAGCACCAGCACCAGCATCACCGGGATGAAGACCATCGCGGTGCCGACGTCGGGCTGCAGGCAGATGAGTGCCACCGGCAGCGCGGTCGCCAAGGCGATCAGGATTGCCGGCAGCCACTTCTTCATCCACGAGTGCCGCAGCACCGGCAGTGTCGCCAGCCATGCCAGGAACAGCAGGATCATGGGCTTTGCCACCTCCACCGGCTGAAGCCGGAAGCCGACCCCGGGAAGCTGCATCCAGCCGCGGGTGTTGTTCAGGGTCTTGCCGAAGAGCAGCACATAGACGAGCAGCGCAATGGCCAATAGATAGGACTTCCAGCCATGGCGGCACCAGAAGCGGTAGTCGATTGCGGCGATGACAACGTACGCCGCGAATCCCATGGCGATCCAAATCAGCTGATGAAGCCATTTGCTGGACAATTCGCCGCCGACTTCGACGCCGGCGCCGTAGATGAAGGCGACGCCGATGCACAACAGCAACGACTCCACCCCCAGCGCGAGCCAGTCGGCCCGGGAGGCCAGTTCATGCAGCCGCCTTGACTGCAATGGAGTGAACTTGGACGGGAGGCGGATCATGCCGTGGATCTGGATCCGTGAAGCTGGGTGATTGCGTCGGAATGAGGGATTTTGAGGGAGCGTGCCGGTGGGCGTGGCCGGAAAATGACGAAGTCATGGCGCAAAAGCACCATCTTCACGGCATTCAGGGCGAATGCCATGTCCGCCCCCGTCCAGTCTCCAGTCGATTTCCGGTCGGCCATGGTCGCGCAGCCACCGGTTGGCCTGGCTGAACGGCCGGCTGCCAAAAAAACCGCGGTAGGCGGACAGCGGCGAGGGGTGCGGAGCGCAGAAGACGCCATGCGGCGGGGAGGCGATGAGCGGTATTTTCCGCTGGGCGGGCAGTCCCCACAGCAGGAAGGCGCACGGCGGACAGTGGCGGCTCACTGCCGCGATGATCGCGTCGGTGAGGCGCTGCCAGCCGATGGCGGCATGGCTGGCAGCGGCGTGTTCCCGGACGCTGAGCACGGTGTTGAGCAGGAGCACTCCCTGTTGGCACCACTGCCGCAGATCCGGATGCGCCGGCGGTGCCGCCCCCAGGTCGAGGGCGAATTCGCGGAGGATGTTCTTCAACGATGGCGGCAGCTTCCGGCACTCCGCCGGGACCGCGAACGCCACTCCTGTCGCCTGGCCGGGTTCGTGGTATGGATCCTGGCCGAGGATGACTGCGCGCACTTGCCGGGGCGGTGTCAGCCGCAGGGCGGCGAAAAGCGACCCGGCGGGCGGATAGACCACAATGCCGTCATCGCGGTCCCGCGCCACCGCGGCCAGCGGCGCGTCGGCAATTCCCGGCGGCAGCAATGCCGACCACTCCTCGGGCAGGGATTCGCTGTCGTGCGTCTTCACGGCGCCGGGGGGGGCTACTTCCGAATCCAGGTCTGGGCCTTCTTGCGGAAGGCCTGCTGACGCGGCATTTGGGAACTGTCGCAGGGCAGCTCGCTGAACTGCTTGAGCAGCTTCTTCTGATCGTCGGTCAGCGAAGTGGGGATCTCGACCAAGATCCGGACATACTGGTCGCCGCGGCCATTGCCGCGGGTGCTGGCGATGCCCTTGCCGCGCATCCTGAGCATCGTGCCGTTCTGGGTTCCGGGCGGAATGACCAGATCCGCCGGACCGCCGATGGTCGGCACCTCGACTTTTCCGCCAGTCGCCGCGGTCACGAAGGATATCGGCACCTCGCAGGTCAGGTCGTTGCCATTGCGGAAGAACAGCTCGTGGGGGCGGATGGCGATCTCCAAATAGAGGTCGCCGCTGGGGCCGCCGTTGACTCCGGCTTCGCCGCCGCCGGAGATGCGCAACCGCGATCCACTGTCGATGCCCGCGGGGATGGTGACTTCAATTTCCTTGTTGACTTGCACAATGCCCTGTCCATGGCACTGGATGCACGGCTTGTCGACGATCTCGCCGGCGCCGCCGCAGGTGCGGCAGGTGGTGCTCATGCTGAATGCGCCGCGCCTGCTGGTCTGCTGGCCGGTGCCATGGCAAGTCGGGCACTGCCGTTTTGAAGTGCCCGGCTCGCAGCCAGTCCCGGAACAGCGGCTGCATTGCTCGGTGCGCGGGATGCGGATCATCTTCTTGGCGCCGAAGATGGAATCCTCCAAGTCGATGGAGAGGTTGTAGAGCAGGTCCTGGCCCTTGCGCGGACCGCGCGGGCGGCTGCGGCGCCCGCCGCCGGAAAACAGGTCGCCGAGATCAAAATAGTCGCCGAAGCCGCCGCTGCCGCCGCCATTGGCGCCGCCGAACATCTGGGAGAAGAAGTCCATCGGATCCATTCCGGGGCCGCCGCTGGCGGAACCGCCCTTGGTGTACATCTCATGGCCAAGCTGGTCGTAGCGGGAACGCTCCTTGGGGTCGCTAAGCACCTGATAGGCGTTGTTGACCTCCTTGAACTTCTCCTCGGCAGTCTTGTCGCCGGGGTTGTGGTCGGGGTGGTACTTTATCGCCAGCTTGCGGTACGCCTTCTTGATCTCGTCGTCGGACGCAGTGCGCGACACCCCCAATACGCTATAGAAATCCTCATTTGCAGCCATATACTCATCGCCTCCTGGAAAAAATACATAACGCCCGCCGGCCGGCAGCCATCGCCGCACGCCGCCGGCGGGCAGGAAAAAAAAACTACTTCGACTCCGGCGGCTCCGGCGACTCCGCTCCGGCGTCATCGCCAGACGGCTTCGCGGCATCCGGTGCGGCCGGCGGCGCCGGCTCTTCCTTCCGGGGTCCGGCGGAGACCACCACGCGCGCCGGGCGCAGAATCCGGTCGCCCAGCTTGAATCCGAAATTCCATTGCTGGAGGACGAATCCCTCCGGGACATCGTCGCTGTTGGCGGTGCTGACCGCCTCGTGCAACTGGGGATCGAACTTATGGCCCATGGCGTCGATGACGCTGACGCCCATGTTGGCGAGCACCGACTTGAACTGGTCGAAGATCATCCTTACCCCCATCTGGATCGTCGCCATGTCCTTGGCCTTTTCCGTGCTGTCCGCGGCCATCTTGAGCAGATCGAAGATGCCGACGATTTCACCGATGGTGTTCATGCGGGTGCTTTCGCGCAGATCCTGCATCTCCCGTGCCATCCGCTTGCGGGTGTTCTCATTGTCGGCCAGCGCCCGCAGGTAGTTGTTGCGCATGGCCTCCAGCTTTTCCTCCATGGAGGGCTCCGGCGGTGCGGCCTGCCCGGCGTCCGGCGAGGAACCGCCCTTGTCTTCCCCGGACTGGGCTTCCGCCGCTTCCGCCGCTTCCGCGGCCGCCTCGGCCTGGGCTTCCGCCTCCGGGGATTCTGCTACCGGCACTGCTGAAGGATCTTCCTGGGAAAAATTGTCACTGTGGTTGTGATGATGATGCGACATGTTGTCATTGCCTCCTGAAATTGTCGTCTGCGGCGATTGCATTGAAGCAGACGGTCGCGACTGCGGGACCGCCATTTCGCCAGCGCCATCCGGCGTCGTCTCAAATCAGCCTGGGTCCGTGAAGGCTGGGTGCTTTTGCGTCAGAATGATGAATTTTGCAGATCGCGTACCGGAAAGTGCGCAACCGAAAAATGGCGAAATCACGGCGCAAAAGAACCAATTTCACGGACTCAGGATCAAAGTTCGAATGCCAGGTGAAGCAAAAATAGTGCCAGCACCCGCGGGCACGGCATCCACCCTCGGCACCTGCCGAGTCCTGACTGGCGCATGAATGCCGGCGGGACGCCTGGCGGATTCGCGGGATGCCCCGCTGGCGGGATCTACAGCTTCAATCCCCCGAACATGTCGCCCAGCGACCCGAAGGAATCCGAGTTGCTGTCCTTGTGGTCCACGCTGCCTGCCCGGCTCTTTTCGGCCTCCACCTCCAGCAATTCCGGCGTGGTCAGCCCGATCCGGTCGCCGGCGGCTTCCTTGACCACCACCGCGATCTTGCTGTGCAACGGGTACTTGCGGTACATCTGGCGCTCCTTGACGTGGCGCTCCGCCTCGCCCAGCGGCAGCTGGCTGATATGCAACAGCCCGGTCTGGCCGTTGGGCAACTTGACGAACAGCCCGAAGGGCATCTGCTTCTCAACCTCGCCCTCGAGGGTCTGGCCGGCGATCATCGCCTCCATGGCACGTTTTTCCTCTTCGGCGGTGAGCGACGCCGGCGGCTCGTCCTGGCTCTTCGGGGCGCCGATGCACAGGGCGATGCGACGCCGCGGCACATCGACGTCCAGGATGGTCACTTCGACCTCCTGGCCGACCTGCAGCACTTCGGCCGGCGAGTCGATCCGGTGGTCAGCGCCCAGCTGTGAAATGTGCGCCAAACCCTCGACTCCGGGTGAGAGCTGGATGAAGGCGCCAAAGTCCGCGATGCGCACCACCTTCCCGGTGCGCATCACGCCGACGGCGAACGCCGGATCGTCGGCAATCGCGCTCCACGGATCGCCTGCAGCCTGCTTGATCGACAACGCGATGCGCGGACGACGCCCGTCATGCGGATCCTCGCAGGAAAGCACCTTGACGGCCACCTTCTGGCCAATTGAGAGCGCATCCTCCGGCTTGATGCCGCGGTCCCAGCTGATTTCGCTGACATGCACCATGCCGTCCAGCCCTCCCAGGTCGACGAATGCGCCATACGGCATCAGCGAGCTGACGGTCCCGGTGAGTACATCGCCCTCCTTGAGGTTGGCCAACAACTTCTCGCGCGCCTCATCCGCCTCGATTTCCTGCAGGCGGCGGCGGGACACCACCACATTGCGGCCCTCATCGCCGTACTCGGTGATGAGGAAGGCATAGCTCTTGCCGACATGCGCGGCGCTGTCCTGTCCGGCGCCGTGGATGTCGATTTGCGAATAGGGGCAGAACGCAGTGCTGGCCGCCAGCTGGACGCTGTATCCGCCCTTGCGCTCGCCGGTGATCTTGCCCTCGATCGGAATCTTCTTGTTCCAGGCGTCCTGGACTGCGGTGTCCACCTCGCGTCCGCGTCCGCCGCCCAGATGCTTCTTGAGCCGGATGCCGTCGCCGTCGCTGCCAACCGCAAATGCCTCGATGATGTCGCCCTCGCGGACGGTCAGATTGCCGTCGTCATCCTGGAAGTCCTTGACATCGATGATGCCGTCCTGACGCCCGCCAAGATCAACAAAGATGCTGTCCTTGCCGATGGTGATGACCTTCCCGCTGACCTTGTCGCCGTTGCGGATTTGCATATTGACTGCGCCGCGGGATTCGAACAGCGCCGCAAAATCCATTTCCTCGTTGTTGTCCATGGTTGTTGTTGATGAAAATTCAGTTGGCTGCTGGCTTGCCGGGGATGATCTCCCACGGCGAAAATGGTCCATTCCGGGGATGCCCAATCACCGATCCGCCTGGCTGCGGGCGGGCGCAAAGCCGGTCTGCACCCACGCTGCCCGGGTGCCGCTGGCGGTCGGGACGGCGCGGCCATTGCGCAACGCCGACGGCCGCACCCAGCAGCTTCCACGGGCTGCGGCGTTTTCGCCAAAGTCGTCCGTGAGGCGCATTTCGCCGGAAAGCACCAGCAGCATCCCCAGACCCTCCGGACAGGATTGCAATTCCAGCGGGGCGTCGTTGAGGATCTTCAGCTGGAATTTCGGCGTCGGCGGATTGTAGCTCAGGATTTCACCCTGGCCGGCCCGCTCTGCCGCCGGTGCGACTGCTTCGGCGCCATGGCGGCTGAAATCCACGGTCGCCAACAGGGTGGGCACGTCAATCGCCTTGCCGGTAAGGCCGGCGCGGATGACGTTGTCCGAGTTGGTCATGCACTCGATGCCGGTGCCGCAGATGTATGCGTGGGGCGAGTTGGGCGCCAGGAAGAGCGATTCGCCGGGGCAGAGGCGCTTGTGGTTGAGCAGAAAGGCGAACAGCGCCCCGCGGTCGTCGGGATATTGGCGGTCCAGGCGGCAGAAAAGCTCCTCCGCGTCGGTGATGGCCGGCACGGAGGCGGCGTGGGCGCGCAATGCAGCGGACAATGCGGTGACGGCATCCTGAGAAAGGCCGAAGATGACCCGGCACAGCCCGCGCAATGACTCCGCCTCCGGACCGGACTGCCATGGCGCCAGCAACGCCTCCGCCAATGGCGCAATCGACTCCAGGGAGGCGCGGATCTGCTGGTCCTCGCGGAAGCCCGCCATCGCCTCGAAGGCAGTCAGCGCGATGATGATCTCGGTCTTGTCATGCGGATCCGGGTACAGCTCCGGATGCGCGGCGTGGAGACGGATGGCGGAATGCTCGTCAGGATGGCTCTGAATCGAAAGCGCATGGCTGCAGGAAAGCACCTTGAACAGATAGGCCAGCTGGGAGCCGCCATGCGGGCCCAGCCACTGCGACGGCGATTGCGCAATCGCATCCGGGAGGCTGGTGCCATCGGCCAGCGCCGACGGCAATGAAGGATGGGCGCCCAGCCACAGCTCCGCCCATGGCTGGTCGCCGGGATCCTCGCCCAGCAGCTGCGCAATATACGGGCAGTGGCCGCCAGTGCTTTGCAGGCTCTGGCCCCACGCATAGTGGCGGACGGCGCCGACCAGACGGTGGAAACGGTTGGTGGACAGCATGTATTGGCCCTCTAATCGCAAATTCGAGTCCAGACGCTACGCCTGGCTGCGGTGATACATCCCCTGGAGCAGCCGGATGGCATGGTTCAGGCGCCAGAGGGCGGTCCCCAGCGGAATCCGGCACTCCTCGGCGATCCGGCTGAAGGTCTGGTTCCGGTAGAAGCGCATCCGGATCAGCAACCGGTATTCCTCCGGCAGCTGCGAGAGCATCTGCTCCAGGATTGCTCCGTCCTCGACCGCCAGCATCTCGGAAAGCGGGGTGTTGGTGTCCGGAGGCAGATCCGGAATCCGCTCCAGGCTGACCTCGTGGGCGTTGAGCTGGCGCAGACGGTCGATCGCCTTGTTGGTGGTCACCCGGGTGAGCCAGCCGGCCAGCGAGCCGTTCTTCAAATGCCTCGGTGGCTTCCGCAGCAACTGCAGGAAGGTCTCCTGGCTGACATCCAGCGCCAGGTCATGGGAGGGGAATTTCCTGCTGGCGCAACGCACAGTCAGGGAGCGGTAGCGCTCGTAAAGCTGCGCAAACGCATCCATGTCGCCGCCGATCATCCGCGCCAGCAACAGCTCGTCGCTGGATTCGGACGGGGTGGCAGGAGGATGGGAGGGTGCTTGGGACAAGGCGGGAAAACGGCAAGACCAAAGTTCCGGGGACGGCTATGCGATCACGCGCAACCAGCCATGCTTGTCCTCGGCCTTGCCCCATTGGATGTCGGTGTAGGCGTTGTAGAGCTTCTGCAGCACCGGCCCGCAGCCGTCGCCGGTCGGCAGGACGAAGTGCTCACCGGTGTCGAGGCGGACGATTTCGCTGACCGGGGTGATGACCACTGCGGTTCCGCAGGCCGCCACCTCCGCAAGGGTGGCGAACTCCTTGACGAAGTCAATCCTGCGCTGCTCGACGGTGATGCCCAGGTCGCGCGCCACCTGCTTGAGCCCGTCGTTGGTGACGCTGGGCAGCACCGAATGCGAATCCGGCGTGATGTATTTGCCGTCCCTGGTGATGGCAATGAAGTTCGAGGACCCGAACTCCTCGACATAGCGGTGTTCAACCGGGTCCAGATAGAGGTCGACGGCATATCCGGCCTTGCGCGCCATTTCGTGGGGCAGCAGGCTGGCGGCGTAGTTTCCGGCCAGCTTGACCATGCCGGTGCCGCGCGGCGCCGCGCGGTCGTATTCGTCCACGATGCAGGCCTTGACTGCCTGCAGGCCGCCTTTATAGTAGGCGCCGACCGGGGTCACCAGCACGATGAAGGTGTATTCGGTGGCCGGGGCGACGCCGATTTGCGGCCCGGTCCCCAGCAGCAGCGGCCGGATGTACATGGTGGCGCCGGTGCCGTATGGCGGCATGTAGTCCAGATTGGCCTTCACCACGCGCTCGACCGCGCTGATGAACATCTCCTCCGGGACCGGCGCCATGCAGGTGCGGCGGGCGGAGTTGATCAGCCGCCTGGCGTTCATCTCCGGACGGAAGACCCGGACTTTGCCGTCCTGGCCGCGATAGGCCTTCAGGCCCTCGAAGGCGGCCTGGCCATAGTGCAGGCACTCGGCGGCAATCGACAGCTTGAGGTAGGGTTCAGTCTTCAGCTCGCCGCCATCCCAGGCACCATCCTTGTAGTGGTACTCGATATGGCAGGTCGTCGGCCGGTAGGAAAATGAAAGTTTTGACCAATCGATATCCATAGCAGACTATCCTCGATCCCGGTTCCCGCCCCGACAGCTCAAATCAACTCGAAGCCCACTGCCTTGGAACGCAGCGCCGGACGCCGTGCCTGCGGCTTGCAGACGCAGTGACAGGCCACGCCGGGCATTCGAGTCGGATTTGAACCATGCGCAGAGCGAAAAACGGCTTATTTTTTTTTATGTGCAGGACGCGTTTTTGATACGCAGAAACGCAAAAACAGGATAATATAATGCGCGGCCAATAAACGGCAGTTCCTCCCGGAGTTCTTTGCGGTGGACGCCGACGCGATTATATTCCCCTGAATCCGCGAAGACGGCACTTTTGCGCCGCTGCCGACATCCTTAAGCAATCTGCCTTCCCGTGTCCTCCAACTCCAGAAAACAATCTGTTTTTCGCGATCGGCTGCTGCGGCTGCTGCTGTGGTGCCTGCTGCCGCCGCTGCAATGGCTTTTTGGCGACCTGTCAGCCGGGTGGGTACGGCGCTGGGCGGGGTTTCTCTATTATTCGACCTGGCCATTCCTGTATTCGCGGCGGCGCGTGGCGGATGCCAATCTCGCCGTGGCCTTTCCTGAACTGTCCGGCGCCGAACGGCGGCATCTGCTGAAGCGCAACCAGCGCTTCCTTTTCGAACTCGGGCTGG
The DNA here is from genome assembly GCA_934661755.1 of uncultured Lentisphaeria bacterium. GTDB lineage: Bacteria > Verrucomicrobiota > Lentisphaeria > Oligosphaerales > Oligosphaeraceae > CAKUJM01. The sequence goes on from CAKUJM010000008.1 coordinate 67,228, forward strand.
ACTGGCTGCATTTCTACACCCATCCCGACGATGTCCTGCGGCGGATGGTGGTCTCCGATGAATTGAAGGCGATGATGGCCCGGCGACCGCTGGAGGCCGACGGCATCCCGAAAAGCGCGATCTTCTGCACTCCGCATCTGGGGAACTGGGAATTGCAGTCGCGGGTGTCCGCCATCACCGGCCGCGCCGGCGCCGTCGTCACCTCCACGTTCTCCACCCCATGCCTGAACGAGATCGCCGCGAAATTCCGCACCGAAAATGACGACACCATGCTGATATACGCCGATGGCGCGGCGCGCGGCGTGCTCAAGGCTCTCAATGACCGGCTGGACATCGGGATCCTGATCGACCAGAATATCGCCCCCAAGCACGGCGGGATTTTCGTGCCGTTCTTCGGGCTGCCGGCGGCCACCTCGCGCCTGCCGGCCTCGATTGCCCGCCGCCGCAAAGTGCAAGTATATGTCGTCGGCTGCATCAAGCAGCCGGACGGAACCTATCTGGTGGTGCCGGAGACGCTGCCGAAGGCGGCATGGGAATACGCCTCCGACGCCGACTTGACCGCCGCGATCATGGCGGCCTTCGAGCGGCTGATCCGCCGTGCGCCGGAGCAATACCTCTGGCTTTACACCCGCTGGCGCTTCATCCCCGGAAACACCCCGGCGCAGCTGCGCGGCGCCTTCCCCGCCTACGCCCATCTCATCATGCCGGAATGCCCGCAGGAAGTGCTGGATGAAATCTGGAAAACACAGGAGCCATCGCATGGATAGGATATTCATCAAGGGACTGCGTTGCACCGCGCATATCGGCTGCAAGCCGGAGGAACGACGCCTGCCGCAGGCGATCATCGTCGATGCCGCCATCGAGTGCGATTTTGCCGCCGCCGCCGCGCATGACGACCTCGCGCTGACAGTCAATTACGCGCATTTGTCAAAGGCGATCATCAGCGCCTGCGAGGAGTCGCAATGCCAGCTCATCGAAACCCTGGCGGTCAATCTCGCCGGACTCTGCCTGGATTCGTCGCCGATTGCCAGCGGCGCGACGGTGCGGGTGGTCAAGCCGGCAGGGCTGCCCAATGGCGAATATGCCGCCGTGGAAACCACCCGGAAACGGTAGCCTCCGCCCGCCGCGAGACGCCTCCGGGCGGCCATGTCCTCATTTCCCCATCAGGGCGAGCTTCTGCAATATCGCGGCGGCGACGGGACCGGCGACCCTGCCGCCGCTGCCGCCGTTTTCCACCACCACCACCACCAGATGACGCGGGGATTGGGCCGGGGATGCGGCCACTACCCAGGCATGGGGGCGGCGGTTCCGACCCACTTCGGCGGTGCCGGTCTTGGCCAGTATCGCCATGCCGGGGACGCGCAGGGCGGCGCCGGTGCCGTACTCCACACAGCCGCGCATGCCCTCGGCAATCACCTGCCTGGAGGTGTCTGACCAGTGCCGCTCTTCGCGCACCACCACCTCGGCGTCGCGGAGGTAAAGCGGCTCCAACAGCCGTCCGGTGAGCGCGAAATTCATCGCCATCGCCATTTGCATCGGGGTGACCGCCCATCCGCCCTGGCCGATGGCGGCGTTGGCGGCATCGCCGCGCCGCCAGCTCCGGAGACCCTGCCGGTGTTCCCGCACCCACGACGGCGTGAAGGCGACGCCGGGATTTTCCTGTCCGGACAGCACGCCGCCGGTCTTGCGGCCAAAGCCGAACAGCCGGGCGAAGTCGTCGAGCTGTTCGTCGCTGAACTGCTGGACGAGGCTGCAATAATAGGTGTTGCAGGAGTGGGCAAGCGAGTCGCGCATGGCGATATTGCCGTGGATGTGGGAACAGCCGATGCGCGTCCGCTGGCCCAGCTGGAAAAAACCCGGACACTCGACGGCATATGAGTCGCCGGCGATGCCGTGCTCCAGGGCATAGAGCGCCAGCAGCGGCTTGATCACTGATCCCGGCGGATAGTATCCCGCCAGGGCACGGTTCACCAGGGCGTCGCCCCCGCCTGGGGATCCGGAGGCGATGCCATCCAGCGGCTCCCCCGGCGACGAATGCATCACCAGCACTTCGCCGCTGGCCATGTCAATGGCCACCACTGCGCCGCGGTAGCCGCTGCCGTCATAGAGCGTCTGGGCCAGCAGCTGCGCCGGCAGCCAGATGCTCAGCCGGATGTCGTCGCCATTGTCCGGAGGCTCGGCCTTCAGGACCTTGCTGCGATAGGAAAGCACGTCGGTCTGCAATAGCTCGGTGCCGCCATGGCCGGCCAGCTCATTTTCCAGCGCCAGCTCCATGCCGCTGATTCCGCGCAATACCCGCGAATTGGCATTCCAGAAGCGCCGCATGTCCAGGTCACGGTCCGGACGCGGCGCTTCCCGCCGGACCCGACCGCGCAGATGCGGCGCCAAGGCGGGAAAGGCGTACTGCCGCCGCCAGGAAAGCAATAGCTCGGTGGCGGGAAAGTCGTCACGCAACGCCGCCCAGCGCGCCACCACGTCGGCGTCGACATCCTCCCATAGCGTCATGGGCATGGCCGGCGCCTCCCGGAGGTGGCGCAATATCTCTTCCCGGCCGGGGCGGAAGTCATAGAAGTCCTTCCCCAGCGCCAGGCCGAGGCTGGCAATCGCCGCCGAAAGCTTCTCCAGAGTCCGCGTCCGCGTGTCCCGCGGATCGCGGATGAGCTCGGGCCGGATGACGATGGAATACCCCGGGACGGTATAGCTTAATGCAACACCGTCCCGGTCCAGCAGTGCGCCGCGGCATGCGGGGACGTATACCAGCCGGCTTTGTTCGCGCAGCGACTGCTGGAGCAGCGCCTTCCCCGGCCGCACTTGCAGCCATCCGGTGAGCAGCGCCAGCGACAGCAGCACCGCCAGGCAGCAGAAACGCAGCGGCCGCGCATATGTCCCCGGAGAAAAATCCGCCATGCGACAATCAGTGCAGCTTCAGCATCAGCCAGGCGTAGAACAATGGCCCCATCGGCACCAGCGAGTCGAGAAAATCCAATACGCCGCCCAGGCCGGGAAGATGACCGGAGTCCTTGGCGTTGGCCACGCGCTTGAAGGCGGATTCCGCCAGGTCGCCCAGCAATCCCGCTGTCGGCGCCACCAGTCCCAGGAGGACGGCGTCAAGGAAACTGATGGTGAATGACTGGCCGACGCAGGTGAATGACAGGCGGTCGCCGGCAAGGAGCTGGAGGACAATCGCGCCGGCCAGCGATGCGGCGATGCCGCCGAGAAGACCCTCCCAGCTCTTCTTTGGGGAGACCACCGGGGCCAGCTTGTGGTTGCCGCCCGGCAGCTTCGCGGTGGCGCTGCCGGCAAAATAGGCGCCGATGTCCGACAGTTTGGTGACGGTCACCAGGAAGCAGATCAGCAGCGCGCCATGGCCGCCGGGGAGGAAGTAGAGCTTCGGCAGGAACATCAGGCACCATGCGTAGGTGATGGTGATCAGCGCCCAGATCCCCAGCTCGCGCAACTGGGGCAGGGCCAGCGCCCCCTGGCGGAAGAGGATGCAGAAGGCCGACAGGATGGCCAGCGCCAGCAGTCCGGTGTCGCATGCCAGCACCGTCGCCGGCCAGAGGAAGGCGCTGCGCGAGGCCCAGGCCGACCCCAGCAGCGACAATACCCCGAAGAGGTCAGTGGCAAGCTCGTATGATGTCAGCTTCGCCATGCCGCAAAGGGAATAGGCCTCCCGGGTCGCCGCCACAAGCAATGCCGCGGCAAAGAGGGTGAAAACCACCGCGCCAACCCTCCCGGGAATGAAAAACGCCGCCAGGACGATGGCGATCAGCGGAATGGCGGTTTGAAGTCGCTTCAACATCGGAAAAATCTCCTTGGGGATGTGATTGAATCCTGGATCCGCGAAGCCGGGTGAACGTGAGATGGCCTGTTCCCCGCTGTCCGCCTCCGCCGCGCGGCGCGGATCAGCAGTCCGCGGACTCCGGCACGCGACCGGGATCCTTGACAATGCCGGCGGCCAGACGTTGCCGCACCGCCTCGAAGAGCAGGATGGCGGTGGCGGTGGCGACATTGAGGGAGTCCGCATGCCCCAGCATGGGCAGCCGCACCACTTCGTCGGCGGCGTCGATCCATGGCCGGGTGAGGCCGTATTGCTCCGCACCGACCGCCAATGCCACCGGCACGGTAAGATCGGCGTCGGTGTAAAGCCTGTCGGCGTGGGGCGAAGAAGACAGGATGCGGATGCCGTGGCGCTTGAGCCAGGGGATGGCCTCCGCAGTGGATGCCTCGGCAATCGGCAGGGTGAAGAGGTTGCCGGTGCTGGCGCGCACGACATTCGGGTTGTAGAGATCGGTGCGGGAGTCGCACAGCACCAGCGCATCCAGCCCGACGGCGTCGGATGAGCGCATGATGGTCCCCAGGTTGCCCGGCTTCTCGATCTGCTCGGCAATCAGCAGCAGCGGATGGCCGGAGAGCTTCAGGTCGCCCAGGGAACGATGGCGCTGCGGGCCAACTCCCAGCAGCCCCTCCGGACGATCCCGGTAGGCCATCTTGCAGAATGCCCTGGGCGCAACCCTGATCAGACGCGCACCGTGCGCGGACAACTCCTCCAGCAACGACTCCTCGTGGCCCTGGCCGGTGAACAGCTCGGGACAGACGAACACCTCGCCGATCGCATAGCCGCCGGCCAGCGCCCGGACCAGCGCCCGGTAGCCCTCGGCAAGCACTACCTGGCTGTCATCCCGGTCCGGACGGTCCCGCCATCGGGCGACCTGCTTGACCTTGGGATTCTGCAAACTTGCGATTTCTTCCTGGAAACGAATCATGTCGGATGCCGTACGATTATGCCCGCGCGCCCTCGATGCGAACAGGGACGCAGAATTGTGGGATGCCCGTCAAAGGACATAAGATAACCCCTTTGGGCCTGATATGATGGCTGGACGGATGATTTGCATCCGCCATGCGGGAGAAAAAAAGCCGTGCCCATACTGATGCGCCCCGCACAAAGGCCATGGCGCATGGTGGCGTTTTCGCCAGGCCGGGGCGTAATTGGATGCCGATGCCCTGGCGGATTTGCGGGACGGCATCACCCATGAAGGTGGCGGAAGTGTCGGTCAGTGGCTGCGGCTGTCGTGGTTTATACAGGGTAATTATGCAAAGATATGCACTTTGACGGCGATTGTCATTGTGCAAGAACTGTTTCACCGCAATACAGTAACCGCAGATCGGGATAAATGGCGGGACAGGATGGTTTTTTCAGACATTGTTCACCGCAGAAAGCAGAAAAAGGAGGAGAAAGCAGCATGTCTATCAATCACAGATCCAAACCATGTCTTTTTTACGTTGATCGAGTTGCTGGTGGTGATCGCGATCATCGCCATATTGGCCTCGATGCTGCTGCCGGCGCTGGGCAAGGCGCGGGAAAAAGCCCGTGCCATTTCCTGCACCAACAACCTGAAGCAGATCGGCCTGGCCAGCGAGATGTACCTGAATGACTATGAGCGCTATTTCATAAGCGGAAGCGCGCACGTCGCCACCGCTGGAGCCTGGGGATGGATGTACTACACCCAGGGTTACATGAAGTCCCTGCCGGTATTCTACTGCACCAAGCAGTACAGGCGGGTATATGTCGGCTCCAATGACGCGAAGGACTGGGCATACTGGAACAACACCTACGGCCAGAATGAGACCATCTGGAACGCATATACAGGTGGTGGCGTCGGGTATGAGCCCATCGGCGCAAGCCCGAGCCGGATCACGTTGCCGTCCAAGCGCCTGTTCTATGTGGATTCGCTCCTGTACAACTCCACTAACAGCGGCTGGCTGATTGTCAAGGGCTGGAAGCAAAGCGGAAATTGGGTGGGCAATCCGGCGGCCCTCCATGGAAACGAGTGCAATTTCCTCTGCTTTGACGGCCACGTGGAAAAGGTCCAGGCGCGTTTGCCGATGGCCGCGGGCATTGACAGCCTGTATGAGGCCGGCCGCCTGGGGACGGAATGGAACCGCTCGCCATCGTACTGGCTGATCAAAAACGGCTATTAGCCCACGGCAGGCGACGGGCGGGTCGGAACGGAATGGAGGTCTTATAGAGAGGTCTTTATAGAGAGGTTTTATGGAGTCATGCATGGCAAGGATGTTGCGCGCCGCTGCGGCGGCGGGCATCGCGGCGGCGGTGATGATGCCGCTGCGTTCATATTCCGCGGATGCCGAAACCGCCGGCTGGATGGTGTTCAGCGTCCCCGCGCTGGCCGCGTCGGATCATTCCGAGTCCTCGGTGGCCTTTTTGAACGACGGCCCTGCGGGATCGCATGGCTTCGTCCGGATCAAGGACGGCCATTTTGTCGATGACCGGGATGTCCCGTTGCGTTTCTACGGCACCAATATCTCCGGCGAGTCCAATTTCCCCGCGTCCCGGGAGGTGGCCTCGGCGCTGGCGCGGCGTCTCCGACAGCTGGGGATGAATGTGGCGCGTTTCCACGGCCTTGACGCCGACCATCCGTATTATCTGCGCAAGGGATTGCAATGCTGGGACAAGGATGGCGGGTTCTCGGAGGAGCAGCTCCGGAAGGTCGATACCCTCGTCGCCGCCATGAACCGCGAGGGCATTCATGTGATCATCAACCTCCACTGCGGCTGGACCTATCCGGTATTTCCGGAGGGCGGCTATGCCGCAAACGAGCACATGCACAAGATCAACGGCTATTGGCATCGGCCATTCATCGAAAGGCAGAAGCTGTTCGCCGACAAGATCATGGGGCGCATCAACACCGAGACGGGCCAGCGCTATGCGGACAACCCCGGAATCCTCTCGGTGGAGATGAACAACGAGGATACCTTCATCGAACACGGCACCAACGCCGCATATTACGAATTAACTCCGGGATACGGACCGCGGAAGATCTATCCGCGGTTGCCGGACGACCTGAAAAAGGCGTTCCGAATGTGCTGGACGGATTTCCTGAAGAGAAAATACGGTACATTCGAGGCATTGAAGATGGCGTGGGGCATCGACGGCAAGGATGCGTCGTCGCCGCTGACGCCGGAGTTCTTCGCCTATAACGGCAGCCGCGGACAGATGCAGGGCGGCGATGACGGCTCGTACCTGATCCTTGCCACGGCGCTCCCGCAAAATCCGTGGGACATGGGAGTGCGTTTCAAGCTGGATGCGCCAAAGGAGGATGAGGTGCTGTCGATCGGCTTCAGAATCCGCGCCGGCCGGCCCAAGACCGTGAAATTCTATGTCCGGATGGCGCAGCCGCCATATCAGCATGTGGGATTGGAAAAGAAGATCCAGCTTGATGATGAATGGCAGGAGTTATCGTTCAGCGGCACGCTGAATGGATCGGAGTTCGACCGCGAAAAGCATCCGGTGATCGGAGTGCTGGAATTCGGCGGCGAGGATGGCCAGATCCAGATTGCGGATATCCGCGTCGCCAAAGGCAACAGCCTGCCCCCGGAGGAGAATTTCGAGAACGGTATCCATGTCCCGACCGCCGACGAAGGGCCGGCTGACCGCGATTTCCGGGAATTCTCGCTGCAGACCCAGATCGACACCGCAATGGAGTTGAAGGCGCATCTGCGCGATATCGGAGTGAAAGTGCCGATAATCAACACCCAGACGCCATATGGCGGCGTCGCCGGACAGTGGGCGGTCCATTTGACCGACGACTATTGCGACACCCATGACTACTTCCAGCATCCGCAGTCCTCCGGCTTGAAGCTGACGACGGAAAACAGCGCCATCGTGGCCGATCCCCATGGCGGCACCCTCCCCATGAGCGCCATCCTCCGCGAAAAGGGCAGGCCGTTTGTGATTTCCGAATCCAGCACGCCGAACCATAACGACCACGGCGCGGACATGCTGCCGCTCAATAGCATCTTCCTGTCAATCCAGGATGCCGACGCCCTGATCACCCATGCATACGCCCACTGCACCAACAACTACGATGAAAACATCGGCATGGACGCATTCATGCTGGCGGGACGCGCCAATGTGGTGGTCCACTACCCGTTCGCATCACTGCTGTTCCGCCAGCGCCGCCTGCCGTCGGCGAAGAGTACGACGACGCTGGTGGCTCCGATATTCGACATGCTTGACAATGCGGCCATCGACTATTCGACCCAGCATCTGCTGGCATACCGCACCAAAGTGGGGCATCTGGGATGCTATTCGTCACGGTACTTCTTTGAATTCGACCCTGCCTGCCGGGTACCATACCTGAAGGGCAAAGTGGACGTCCCGATAATGGAGCCCGACGGCGCAGTCGTCAGCGAGGACGGCTCCTTCCGGCTCTACCGCAAGGCCAAGCCGGGGCCATACGCCACCCTGGACCTGCCTGACGCCAAGATGCTGACCGGCCATGTCGGCGGAAAAACCTTCCAGGTCGGCGATGTCACCTTCGAGGTGGACGCGCGCCCATGGCCGAATCCATCGCTGCCGGCATTCAGCTGCACGACCCTGATTTCGCTTGACGGACTGCCGTTGTCGGAAAGCCGGAAGATGCTGCTGGCGTCATCGGGAATGACCGAAGCCCAGAATCTCAATCTGAGCGAAGACCGGAAGACAGTTACGGCACGGCTTGCCAATTCATGGGGGGATCCGCCGAATGTCTCCGAGACTGTGGCGCTTGGAGTCACGCTGCCAGGCGCGCCATACCGGCTGACAGTCCTCGATGGCGCGGGAATGCGCCGCGGCCAGCCGCGTAATTCCGTGGATGGCAAGGTCCGTGTCGAACACGAAGACCAAAGCCTGTGGTTCCTGCTGGAACGCTAGGCCGACGCAAGCCGACGCTAGGCCGACACATGCATACGTGAGCCGACGCATGCCGATGTAAGCCGACGCAAGCATACGTAGGCCGACGCAAGCATACGCATGCCGACGCAAGCCGACACAAGCCGACGCACCCCCACCCACACACAAAAAAGGCGTCCCCCTCGCGCGCGCGTCACGCGCGCGTCAGCCACATAGGTGGGCCATGCTCCCCATAGGCGCTAACTTGTTTCTAGATTCAAGAATCTTTCTAGCTGTCTTTTTCGTCGTCTAGGTTTTTCCTTTA
>CAKUJM010000009.1 GCA_934661755.1 uncultured Lentisphaeria bacterium
TGGTGTGCGATGCAGGACTCGGACCAGCGACCTCTACCGTGTCAGGGTAGCGCTCTAACCAACTGAGCTAATCGCACACTATGAATGCCGCCTATTTTCCGCGGTGCGGCATACTATAAGCAACCTGCCGCTTTTTGCAACTTGAATCGTGTCTGGTTGCGCAAAAAAAGCGCCGCCATCCTCCGCGTCACGCCTTCTTCTTGGCGCTTGGAATCATCGGGCTTTCCAGCTGATCCGGTGCATAGACCGAGAAGAGCAGCTCGCCGATGAAGCTGAGCATGAAGAGCCGGGCCTCCAGCGTCCCCAGCACCTCGGTGATCTCCTCGCTGACGCTGTTCCAGAAGCCCTCCATGTCGCCTTCGGCGACCTCCAGGGTGCTGGAATTGGCAATTTTGGCCACCAGCGCCGCCTCGCGCTCCGAAAGCTTCGCCCAGAATTCGGGCAGCGTCCCCTCGATGGTGAGGCTGAGATCCTCCTCGTAGTTAAGGCGCTTGATCAGGCTGTTGAAATTGCGGCGCATCGCGGTGTTGGTCTTGAGCTGGCCTCCCAGCTTGGCCCAGTCGATGCGTGACAGCAGCAAATCCACGAACTTCTGCGAATGCGCCAGCTTTGCCAGCGCCGCATCGCGTTCCCGGTCGGAGCTGGCGGCCTTCTGGCTGGCCTTTTCAGTTTCCTCGACAATCCGGCGGTTGTCAAGCAGCTGCGACTGGTATTTATTCTGCCAGCCATTGAGTTCGCCCTGCATCCGCTGCACCTCGGCCTGCAGCCGCGCGGTCTCGCGGGCGGCGCGTTCGGTGACATCGTCCTCGCGCTTCCTGGCATCCGCGGTGCTGGCGGCCACCATCGTGGTCAGCCGCTTGTTTTCCGCCGTCGATGACTGCAGCTTCTGGTTCAGCGCATCAGCTTCGGCCTTCTGCTCGCGCAGGCTCTTCTTCAGCCCCTGCATTTCCGCGGCATCGCGCTGCTGCTGTTCGCGCAAGGCGGCAAGCTCCGCGGCGGCGGCGGCGGCCTTGCGGCTCGACTCCGACAGCTGCTCCTCCAGCTTGGCGACCTGTTCGGCCAATTCCGCGCTGCCGACCTGGCAATTGAGGATGGCGTCCGCCTGTTCGCGGGTGAACTTCAACGGCGAGAATACCAGCAGCACCGTCCAGGCCTTGAGGTCATTCGGGGAGAAGAACGACTCGAACTTCTCCTGGGGCAGGACATAATCCTCCTCGTTGAGCTTATGTTCGCTGCGGTACTGCTTGTATTCGTCCGACTTGAAATACCCCTCCAGCCGGTCATGCAGCTGTTCGTGCACCGGATACCATACGGCGAACACCGCATTGCAGGTCATTTCCGAATAATTGCCCTTCTGCGCCTCGTTGATGATCTGCTTTTCCAGGCGCTTGCGCTGTTCCGGCTTGACGCGCTGGCCGCCGAGGGTGCATTGCTTCAGCAATTGCGCATTGCCATTGATGTAGCCATTCAAGGCACGCCACGGCAGTTCCGCGACCATCAAGGCAAACAGGTCGCCGACATTGACATCCTGGATTTTTTCGTTGTTGCCCAGCATTCGGGGGATACTCCTACTAGTAATTCAGCATTTTACGCGCTTCGCTGACAAATGACGCGATCATCTGGCGCCGAAGCGAGTGGTCGATTTTCTTCATTGCGGATTCGACCGCGGCGGCGGCCTCGCCTTTTCCATCGGCGCGATAGCGCTCAATTGCCGCCAGACACATCAGGTCGGCTTCGCGCCAGCGGTTTTCCTGGCACAGCGCGACCACCTGGCTCATGGTGTCGTCCTGAGGCGGCTGATTTGCCTTGACTTCCTCGTCACGGCGCTGCCGTTCGCGTTCGCGCTTGCGCTTTGCCTTCCGGTCAAGGAGGAGATCCTCGTCCTCGTCGAATTCGTCTTCGTAGCTAAAGTGTTTCTTTGCCATTTGAGGTGATGGGATAATTTGCGCAGCGATATATTGCGGCACAATCTGCGACAAGCCGCATCGACTTTAATCTGTTCAGGGGAATTGGGTTGTTCGCTTATGCGGAGGCAATGCCATATCCACGTCCGGATCCGCCGCCACTGCCAATAATGCAGAAAACCGGCTGAGGTCACAGCCGGTTCCAGTCTGTCGGACCGCGGAAATTTTTGGAGGCGCGAATCGGGTTCGAACCGATGAATAAAGGTTTTGCAGACCTTCGCCTTACCACTTGGCTATCGCGCCTTATTTTCGGTAACCGCGCTTACTTTAACCTGCCTGCGCCGTTTTGCAAGTCGTCTGCAAGTCAAAAACTGGAGATTTCACGTTTTTTCGCCGGCTCGTTTCCGCCATCGGAACATGTTTCCGCCATCGGAACATGTTTCCGCCAAAGGACAACCCGGCGCCGAAGGCGACGGTCAGCACCAGGTCGCCGTCCTTCATCGCGCCGCTGCGCGACAATTGATCCAGGGCGATTGGCACGGAAGCGCTCGAGGTATTGGCCACGCTGCCGATATTGATGAAGAACCGCTCCACCGGCACGTCCATGCGCTTGGCCACCGCCTCCAGGATCCGCAGATTGGCCTGATGGGGGATGACGTGGGCGACATCCTCCAGCCGGGTTCCGGTTTCCGCCAGCATTTTCCGGATCAGGCCCTCCATCGCCCGCACGGCGAAGGGGAATACCGCGCGCCCCTGCATCACCAGTGCGCCCGGCGCCTTGTGGGGATCCGCGGGGAGTCTGGCGCCGCATTCGCGGTAGATGGAGCGGGCTCCGGAGCCATCCGCGCCCAGGCAATCATGGATCATCCCCGGCTCATCCGACGGCGTCAGCACCGCCGCGCCGGCGCCGTCGCCAAAGAGGATGCAGGTGGAGCGGTCCTGCCAATCCACCACCCGCGACATGGCCTCGCTGGAAACCACCAGCACTGGCCGGCCGTGGAGGCGGCAGTATGCGCGTGCCATCGACAGGCCGCAGGTGAAGCCGGCGCAGGCGGCATTGAGGTCCATGCATCCGGCGTTGGCGGCGCCGATGGCATTTTGCACCAGGCATGCGGTCGAGGGGAAATTGGCGTAGTCGCCGGTGCAGGTCGTCACGACGACCAGCGACAGCTCCTCCGGGGCGATCCCGGCATCTTCCAGGGCATTCCTGGCGGCAATGGCTCCCATGGTGGAGGCGGACTCCTCCGGTCCGGCGACATGCCGCTGGCGGATTCCGGTATGGGAGACGATCCACTCGTCGGTGGTATCCAGCGACGAGCTGAGTTCATCATTGGTGACTATGCGCGGCGGCAGGTATGACCCGGTGCCGGCGATCCGTACATTCTGCAGCATAGGCCGTTGTTTCTCCGAGGCTGTCCTGGCTATTTTTCCTCCGGCGGCTGCCAGTCTTCCGGCAGGCTCCAGTGGATCGTCCCGGATTTCGACGCGGCCTTGACTTCGCCGATCAGCTGTTCCAGGAAGAGCTTGTTGCAGCCCATGCGCTGCATCACCGCCGGCACCAGCCAATCCGGCAGATTGCCTTCGATCACCAGGAGGTCGGCCATCAATTGCTGCCGTGCCGCCTCCAGCGTCCTGGCGCACTCCGGCTTGATCGGCCCCTTGCGCAGGACGAGCAGCACCCCCATCAGCTGCACCGTCACCTTGGCCATGGCCGCCGTGGCGATCAGGCTCTGGAGGGACATGCGCTGCAAGTCGTTCCAATGGCGGTTGCCGATATGCTGATTCACCAGCGCGATGGCGTTTTCGGCGCGCTTAGACAGCTTATCCAGCTGCGACACCGCCTCCGGGCCTTCCTTTTCCAGCAGTTGCAGTGCGCATTCGGGGTAGTTTTTGCCGCATGGCTCCGGTTCCCGGAGGGTCAAACCCGAACCGAAGAGGCACTTCCGGTAAAGCGGGTCAGACACCAGGTCGAGCAGTTCGCGGCGCACGTCGAGCAAATCCGCCGACGCATTTTCCCAGTAGATCTGCGCCCAGCGTTCCAGCAGTCCGGCGGCGGTATCCTCTTCGCCGGGGCTCTCCCAGCAGCGCACGCCCAGCATGGCGAACATGGCCTGGTAGGCCGGATCGAACTGCAATTTCAGCAATGCCCCGGCGGCCTTGCCCTTGAGCGCGGCGCAGGCGACGACGTCCGCCAATTCGCATCCGTCGGAGCCCTGCGGCCAGACGCATCCCGGCACGCTGAGCCAGGCTTCGGCTCCGGCGATCCGGCATGCCCCCGGCAGCTGGACCTTCCTGCCATTTCCATCGGCACTGCCCTGCCATTTCACGACCAGGCGGTTTTTGAAGGCGGCGTTCTTAAGCAATGCATTGACCGAGTCCTTGACCTGCCTGCCGTTGTTTCCGAGGCAGGCGGACGCCAGCACGACCTTGCCGACGCCATTGTCCAGCAATTCACCGATGATGAATCCCAGGAAGTCGACGGCGGCCTTGTGCGGATCCGCGCCCTTGCATTTGGCGCATTGGCAGCGCCCGGCGGCGTCGCCGCTGAACAGTCCGCTGACGTCCAGCTGGAAGAATTCCAATCCGTCGGGGTAGTATCTGGCGACGATGCCGGTCAGCATCCTGGCGATGGCGGCGCGGGCCGACGGACTGCCGATGCAGAAGCCCTCGTTTGCGGGGCGTCCTTTGGCATTGCGGGCGGACAGTTCCGGCATGGCCTTTGGCAGCGTCCTCGCCGCTGCGGAGAAATCGAAGCACGGGTAGACCACCACGCCGCGTTCCCGGCCATAGCCGATCACCTCGGCAAAGGCGTCGTTTTCGTAGACTGGCGGCGGTGCGTCATGGAGATACCACCGGTCGAACTTGGCGTTGTAATAGCGGCTGTTCACCGGTGTCTTCGGCTCATTGAGGTCATTCTGCCCGGCGCAGGACAGAAGCAGGTATTCCTCCGGCGCGTCATTGCCGCGGCAGGGATTGGGGGGATTGCAGCCGTAGACGCTGATCCCCAGCAGATTCAGCTTGAACTGCGACATGGAGTCCAGCAGGGTGTACCAGTCGGTGTTGTTCATGTGGACGGTCCACCAGTCGCAGTCCATGACGATTCCCCGCTGGGGCAAAGTCGGCCAGTCGCGCAGGAAGAGGTTGGGCACGGCGATGCCGTTGATCATCAGCCGGAAGAGGCAGGTCATGGTCTGGGCGGCCCAGACCATCCCCTCCTGGTATGGCGAGCGCACGAAGACCTCGCTGCCCTGCACCCGCAGTTCATAGTAGTCGCGGCGGCACTCCTCCGGCACGTCGCTGAGATTGAACGCCTCCGGGTCATCCTCGATCACCCGCGCATCCACCACATACTTCTTCTTGTTGGCCACCACCCGCACCCCGCCCATGGTCAGGATCGAGCGCAGGGCCTTGCGCTGGATCGGCCACACGTTGCTGGTGGCCAGCCGGACATCGACCGCCAGTTCGCTTATTCCCTCGCCAAGTTCCAGCTGTTTGGGTTGCGGAAACAGTTCGGGGATTTCAAAGCGATGCCTGGTGCCCATGATAAAGCAGAACCTCCTGTCAGGAATATACGCGCGGTAAAAAAATGCGCCGATGCGGCGTCCATCGGCGTAACCTGCCGTAATATAATATCTTACGGGATTATTTCACTTCCAAACACAAACAAAAGAGCCAACTGGATGCGGGGATAGTGGAGGGGGGGGGGAGGGGTGCATCCAATTGGCTCAAATTTGTCTTCGCTTTCGCGTAACGCCGCATACTTTACATGACGTCGGGGAAATTGCAAGCCATGTCATGATTATTTGTCAATTGCGCCCATCGCCCTTCCGGGCTTCAAGCTCTTCCCACCGGGCGTAGAGCGACTCCACCCGTTCCCGGGCCGCCGCCAGCTCCGCAGTCAATTCGGCGGTGCGCTGTCCGTATTTGGCGTGGAAATTGGGATCGGCGAACAGCTCCTCGATTTGTCCGACCTTTTCTTCGGCCTCGGCAATGGCGCCTTCCATGCCCTCCAGTTCGCGCTGTTCCTTCCAGGTCAGCCGCGGGCGGGCCGGCCTGGCCGCGGCCGTCTCCGGGAGCGTCTCCGCCAGCCGTGGCGCGGGGTCTTCCCGCGACTCCCTCCGGGGCCGGTTCTGGCGGCGTTTTTCAAGATAATACTGGTAGTCGCCATGCTGGAACACCACCTGCCCGTCATCCTCGAAGGCGAGGATGTCAGTGCAGACGCGGTTCAGGAAATAGCGGTCATGGGAGACAACCGCCACGCAGCCGCCAAAATTCATCAGCGACTCCTCCAGCACCCTCAGGGTTGCCAGGTCCAGGTCATTGGTGGGCTCGTCCAGCAGCAGGAAATTCCCGCCGCGCTTGAGGATTTTTGCCAGCACCAGCCGGTTGCGTTCGCCCCCGGACAGCTCTCCGACCCTGGTGAGGATCTCCTCGTCCTGGAACAGGAATCGCCGCAGGTAGGTCCACACGGCGATCCTGCGATTGCCGAACATGACATGTTCATTGCCTTCGCCGACCTCCTCCACCACGGTGCGGTCGTCATTGAGGCTTTCGCGATGCTGATCGGCGTAGTTCATCCGGGTGCGTTCGCCGATGCGCACAACGCCTGCGTCCGGCGTCAGCTCCCCCAGGAGCAGCTTCAGGAAGCTGCTCTTGCCCAGCCCATTGCGGCCGATGATCCCCAGCCGCATCCCGGCGGTGAACTGCATCGACAGGTCATGGAAGAGGGTGCGGCCGCCGCGGGCCAGCGTCACGTGATCAAGGCGCGCGATGATGTCGCCGAATTTTTCCGGCGGCGGCATCAGCAGCTCGACCTCGCGGTCGGCGGGTGGCGGCGCGGATTGGACGGCCTCGTTGAAGCGCTGGATCCGGCTCCACGACTTTGTTCCGCGGGCCTTTGGTCCGCGGCGGATCCAGTCGATTTCGCGCCGGATGAAGGCCAGTCTTTTTTCTTCCTGCAGGGACTGTTCCTCCTCGCGTTCCGCCTTCAGCCGCAGGAAGTCGCTGTAGTTTCCCGGATAGCTGTAGAGCTTTCCCGCCTGCAGTTCGATGATGCGGGTGCAGACGCGGTCAAGGAAGTAGCGGTCATGGGTGACAAAGAGGCAACTGCCGCGGAATCCGGAAAGATATTCCTCCAGCCATTCGATGGTTTCCGCGTCAAGGTGGTTGGTCGGCTCGTCGAGCAGCAGCAGCTCCGGCTGGTCGATGAGCGCACGGCACATCGCCACCCGCCGTTTTTCGCCGCCGGACAATTCGCCGGCGCAGCGGTCCATCTCCGGAACCGCCAGCGACGTGGCCAGCTCCTGCATCCGGCTCTCCAGGGTCCAGCCGTCACGGGCGGCAATCTGCCGTTCCAGCTCCTCGGCCTGGCGATGCGTGCCCTGGTGGGCTTCATAGCGCGCGACAAGCTCCAGGGTATCCCGGGCGCCATCCAGGATATTCTCCCGGACGGAAGCGGTCTCATCCAGCCGGATCGCCTGCGGCAGGCATGCAATCCGGATCCCCTTCCGGAAGGCGATCTGTCCGGAGAAGAAATGCTCCTCGCCCAGCAGGATTTTCAGCAGCGTGGATTTTCCGGCGCCATTGCGTCCGACCAGCCCCGCCTTTTCGCCCTCGCGCAGCAGCAGATCCTGGTTGTCCACGAAAAGCCGTTCGCCGACGCCGGCGCTCAGGCCGATGGCGGACAGCACGACGGGTTTTTCCGATGGTTCAGGCATGTCCCGGGCGTCCCTACACTTCGTAGATCGTCAATTGGCAATCGATATTGCCATTTTTCAGCGGGAAGCGCTCCACGGGCGTCAATTTTATGCACGAAATGCATTTTGGCGATCCGGCCAGCACCGCGACCCGGCAGTTCTTCATCCTCATGACGGCGGTGCCCAACTCCTGATAGAGGCGGTTGTCGGCATCCAGGCGCACGCCATAGGGCGGGTTGGTGACCACCAGCCGCCGCACGCCGTCGCCGCGCAGCATGCCCAGCTCCATGTTCCTGAAGGCGATTTTCCCCGGCAGTCCCACCGCCGCCGCATTTTTTTCCGCAGTGCGCAGCACCTCCGGGTCCTTGTCATAGCCGGTGATGCGCGGGAGCTGTCCGGTGGCGTTTCGCCTGGCCTCGCCGCGCAGCCGCCGCATGGCCAGCGCCGCACGTTCATCGAACGACCCCCATCGTTCGAAGCCGAAGCGTTCCCGGAAGATACCCGGAGCGATATTTGCCGCCCACATGGCGCCTTCGACCAGCAGGGTTCCGGAGCCGCACATCGGATCCAGCAGCGGCGCCCGGCCATCCCAATCCGCCAGCCGCAGTATCGCCGCCGCCAGGGTCTCCTTCAGCGGCGCCTCGCCGCCGGAAAGGCGGTATCCACGCTTGAACAGTGGTTCGCCCGACAGATCCAGGTAGACGGTCGCCTTTCCCCGTCCCCAGTAGACGAAGGCGCGCACATCCGGATCCGCCTTGTCGATGCTCGAGCGCCGGCCGCCAAGGCATTCGCGCTGGCGGTCCACAATCGCGTCCTTCAATCTCACCGCGACAAAATCCGGGTTTTCACCGCAGCTTTCATGGGCGAAGGCGCCGCACGCCAGCGTCTGGCTGGGGGTGGCGTACTTTTCCCACGGCAGCGACCTGGCGCCGCGGTACAATTCATCCAGGGTGCCGGCCGCAAAACGTCCCAGCACCATCATCACCCGCTGGCCGATCCGGGTATGCAGGCATGCCCGGAAGCCGTCCTCCATGGCACCGAAAAACGGTATGCCTCCGGAGTTCAGCCGCGCGGAGCGAAAGCCCAGGCCGCATAGTTCATCCCGCAATGCGCCCTCGGTGCCGGGGGCGGCGGTGACATAGAATTCAATTCCAGTGGAAGGCATGGTCGTTTATCATGTAGCAATAAAGAGAGGACAGTGGCGGCGGCAGGCGCACCCTTTTTTCGCAGGAGTGGCCGCACGCTACCAGGCCGGCGCGGCTATTTTCCGGACTTCAGCTTGCGCACCAGGGCGATTTCGCGGTCAAAGAGATGGCCGCGCTGCTTAAGTTCCAGCAGCTTTCGTTCCAGTTCATCCCAATATTCCGGCGACGGATCGCCATCGCGCCAGCATTCATCTCCCGGCAGCCGGAACCGCCAGCGGACGCCGTCCGCAAAGAATTCCACCCGGATCGACCGTTTGCCCTCCGGCCATTCCTTGTCCACCCATCCGATCGGCCGTCTCATCAGGCATCCTCCCCGGCCGATGGCGCGCTGTCGGCATTTTCCGGTTCCGGCGCACCCTGGCGCATCGACTTGATGGCCTCGCATTCCATCATCAGCGATGCCAGTTTGCGGGACAGCTCGTTGCGGGACTCAACGGCGGCATGGGCCTCTGCCTGGGCCGCGGCGATGCGCTCCTCGGCGATCCGCTGGAATTTCCCATTCAGGATTTCCTCCCTGCCGGCCAGCAATTCCTCACGCGAGTCCAACGACGCCTCGCGCAGCTGCAATGCGCCGTCGCGCTTCTCCAGTTCGCGCTGCCGCGACTGCAATTCCGACTGCTGCTGCCGCAATGCCGCCGCCGCCGCTTCATTTTCCTCGCGCTGCCGCTGCGTTTCGGCGGACAGCCCCGCCATCATCCGCCGGCGTTCCCCGTCCAGCTGCGCCCCCCATTCCAGCAGCATCCTGTCGCATTGTTCCGAGGCCTGCTGCTGCATCTGCAGCGCCGCCGCCGCCGCGGCATCCCGGGCGGATTGCACTTCCGCCAGCATCGACTGCTTCTGCCGCGCAAAATCCGCAGCCGCCTCATTTTCGCGCGATTGCACCGCCGCCAGCCGCTGGGCCAGATCCGCCTCCTTGCGCTCAATTTCCCGCTCCCGCGCATCCAGGCAGTCGCGCCGTGCCGCCAGCTGACCCTCCGCACCCGCCAGCCGTTCGCGCTCGCCCTGCATTGACGCCAGCATCTGGGCGCGTTCACCCGCAAGACCCTCTCGCACCTCCGCCTCGCGACGCTGCAGCACGCCTTCACGCTCGTTGAGCGCATTCATCTTCTTTTCGAGTTCCTCGCGCTCCGCCAGTGCCTTTTGCTGGCGTTCATCGAAACTGGCCTGCAGGGATGCGCGCAGACGCTGGAAATCCGCCAGCAGCTTCTGGTCCTGCAGGACGAAGTTCTTGTTGAACTCCTCCTGCATCATGATGATCCGCTGCTCCTTTTCCTCCAGGCTGGCCTTGAAGTCATTGAGCGGCTTCAGCTGCTCGTCCAACTTGGCGGCAAAGGAGGCCGAGGCCTCGCATTCCCGGGCGATGATCGACTGTTCGCGCACCGACAATTCCTGCGTCTTGTCGGCAAATTGCGATGATGCGGCGTGATAGCTGGCAATCGCGTCCGCAAGCGACTGCTTCTGGGCATCAAGCGCCGCCACCTGCTCCTGGTAGATCATTTCCAAGTTGGTCTTGGTCATGATCGCGGCATCGATATTGCCCAGATCCTGGAAACGCTCGGCAATCACGCCTTGCTGGTTCTGGAGAAGCTCCTTGATCTCCGAATATTTCCGTTCGACTTCACGCTCACGCTGAGCCAACTCCTTGCTGCTGGGCCCGAACAATGCCATGGATTACCCCCGTACGTCTCCGGTTAAAAAAAAGTGATATATTCTGACTTTTTGCGCCAAAAATGCGCAACTGACATAATATAGTGCATACCACGAACGTAGAAGAACAGACTGGCGCCTGTTTGCGACATGCACTTGCAAACGACCGCGCTCACGTTTTCACGACAAGAAAAGCCTCCCCTGCAAGGGGAGATGGCGCGACCGCGCCGGAGGGGTTGGCGCCGGGCCTGACGTGCGTCGGTGCGTAGTTTGAATAACGCGCCATGTTGTAACAACATAATTGCCCAAGGGCGAGACGCCCTTGCTACCCCGGGCGCGACAGCGCCGGAGGGGTTGGCGTCGGTCATGACGTGCTGTCGTGCATGGACGTTAAACGACCGCGCTCACGTTTTCACGACAAGAAAAGCCTCCCCTGCAAGGGGAGGTGGCGCGACAGCGCCGGAGGGGTTGGCGCCGGGCTTGACGTGCCGCAGTGCGTAGTTTGAATAACGCGCCATGTTGTAACAACATAATTGTCCAAGGGCGAGTGGGGGCCGAGGCGGCACCTCCCCTTGTGAAGAAGGCTGATAGACGCGAAGAGAAACGGAACACGCTCATTTCCAATTGCCCATGCACACTCCAGCCAAGACCAACTTCTACCTCACTGTAGGCCGCGAGCGCGAATGCGACCACCGCCATGAAATCCGCACCCTCTTTGTGCCGGTATCGTCGCTTGCCGACGAGGTGTCGGTGCGTCCATCCCCAACGCCCGGCATCACCGTGGAATGCACCGGGCGCCCCATCACCGGGCTGCCGACGCCGGAGGACAATCTTGCCGTCCGGGCCGCGGAGCTTTTCTGCATCGCCCACGATCTGCCGCCAGCCTTCCATATTTCCATCCACAAGCGCATCCCGGTTTCGGCGGGCCTGGGGGGCGGCTCTTCCGATGCGGCGGCCACCCTGCTGGAGCTGCGTCGGGTCACCGGCATCCCCGCCGATGCCGGCCAGCTGTGGTCATTGGCGCGGCGTCTCGGCGCCGATGTGCCATACTTCCTCAATCCCTGCACCGCCATGGCCACCGGCATTGGCGACATCATCACCGAGGTGGGCATTGGGGCGCGATACGACCTGGTGATCGCCTATCCCGGCTTTCCATCGCCGGCAAGCTGGGCCTACCAGAATTTCCTCCGGCCGCCACAAGCCACGCCTCCCGACTGGGATCATCTGTCCGACGCCCTCGGCGACATCCGCAGCCTGTCGGAAATCATCTTCAACGACCTCCAGTTCGCACTGCGGAGAAAATTCCCGATTCTCGAGATGATCATCGCCGCCATGCGCCATTGCGACTGCGTTCTCAATGCCGCAGTCTCCGGATCCGGCTCCAGCTGTTTTGCGCTCTGCCTGCCCGGCAGCGCCGACGCCGTCCGGCGTCAGCTGCGTCCGCGGCTGCCATCGATGGTCGAGTTGCTGTAGTGTGTCGCGGGCACGCCATGGCGGCAGACGCGGGATTTGCGGCTATATTCTCCCTCCGTCCTGCGGAGACGTCAGATGTCCCGCAGCCTTTTTTGAGTCCAGTCCGGCGAGAACGCCGCGAATCTACCAGCCAAGCACACAAGGGAATATCAATATGCAGTGGAAGGATTTTTTCGGCGGGCAATTCACGCTCGGCACCCTGAAATACTGGTCCGACTATGCGGATTGCGGCGAGACGGAGATTTCGGAGGCGAACGGCTGGGTTTTCGCACGTTCCGGGGATGCGGATTCATGGGAGCTGCGCTGTTCGCATGACGGCCTTGGCTTTGCCTTCGAGATCCGGCTTGACTTCACGGAAAATGGCGTCGATCTTCTCATTCCGAAGTGTGGAATCAGTGAAGGCGCCAACCGCCTGCATTCGCTCTGGCTGCTACCGGAGCTGTTTCTCCGGCACGAAGGCGACGACGGCTATTATCTGCTTCCTCAGCAGTCAGGGGTGATCTCCAGGTTTGCGGGGAAGCGCGACGCCGCATACGAAATCGGCATCTACGGAAACGGCTATTCCGAATGCTCCATGCACGCCTATGCCATGGTCGACGGCGAGGCCGTGGAGGCCGCGGTCATGACCTGCGGCTTCGCCGACGCCGCGCTCCGGCTCGAAACAGCGCATGGCCCCGGCAAGGCCTACCGGCTTGCGCCGGTGTATTTTTTCCGCTATGAGCTCAATGTCCGGCGTCAGGACATGCCCTGCGTGAACGAAGACATCGCGCTGCGTTTTCGCACGCTCCCGGCGGCAGGGCGCTCCGGCGCGGCGGTGCTGGCGCAATTCTATCGCGACTACCGCCTGGAGGCCGGCCAAATCATCCCGATGGCGGAGCGCGCAAAGTCGAATCCCGTGCTTGCCGAGGCGCTCAAGTCGCCGGAGATACGCATCCGCATGGGTGTGAAGTGGCCATTTCCGATGACGATCACCGAGCAGACCCCGGAAAACGAGCCGGAAGTCCACGTATTTTGCACCTACGACCAGGTCAAGGCGATTGCCGCCGAATGCAGGAAACAAGGCGTGAAGCACGCGAACTTCTGCCTGGTCGGCTGGGCGGCAAAGGGCCATGACGGGCGTTATCCCCAGATCATGCCGGTGGAAAGCGCATTTGGCGGAGAGTCATCGCTGCGATCGCTCATCGGCGAAGTGCAGGGAATCGGCTACACCATCACGGCTCATGACAACCATTACGACGCCTATGCGATTTCCGAGGACAAGTTCGACGATCTGTTGATCCGGACGCAGGAGGGCTTTCCGATGAAGGACGGCGTCTGGGGCGGCGGCCAGGCCTATCTTCTCTGTCCGGAGGCGATGTACAGGAAATACACCCTGCGGAATCTCCATGCGATCCATGAACTCGGCTTCAAGGGGGTTCATTTCACCGACTGCCTCAGCACGACCGGCCTGAAAGTCTGCTGGGATCCGCATCACCCGAACACCAAATCCGGCATGATCCGCTGGAGGACGCAAATCCTGAAGACGATCAAGGAGGTTTTCGGCGGAGTCCAGTGCGAGGGCCCGTTCGACTTTGCCGCCGGCGTCCTCGACCGCGTGCTCTACGTCGAGAGCGGCGAGCAGGCCCTGCGGTCACGCGACTATGTGGACGAGACGGTCCCGCTGTATGAGCTGACCTACCACGGCATCCTGATGTACAACATCACCGGCGAGTCCATCAACGCCGTCCCCGGATCGCGGCTCTATCTGAAGAACCTCGCCTATGGCGGCATGCCGTATTTCTATTTCTATCGGCACTTCGCCACGAAGAACTACCTTCCCGGGACCAACACCCCGGTGGCCGGGCGTTTTGAAACCCGGGACTACACCCTGGACGACCTCGGGCCTGAAATCGCCGCCATCAAGCGCTCAGCCGACGATTACATCGACACGCTCGGGCATCTCCAGACATGCTGGATGACGGAGTTCCGGCGCCTTTCCCCCACGCTCACCCGCACCGACTACTCCAATGGGCAGTCGGTATATGTGAATTTCGCGGATGCGACCGCAGAAGCGGATGGCGCAGGCGTACCGGCCAATTCGTTTATCCTGGCTCCGACTCCCGTCTGATCCCGGAAGGCGGCAGCGGTCATTGGAGAATGACCGCCTGGTTGGCGGCAATGACCCGCCCGCAATACTCGAAGTCCGGGTGGTTGAGATTGGCGACCACCACCGTGCCGTCGGCAAAGGTAGTGCGGGCGACGGCGTGGAGCCGCGCGCCGTCGAAATCCGGCGGAGTCAGGAATTCATGGGACAGCATTTCGGCGACATAGGCGCGCCGCAGCCGCACTGACAACTCGCGGCACTCCGGCGTGAACGCCGTCGGCAGCATGCAGTACAGTGTGCATAGGGCCAGATACTCGCCGTTGCCCGACTCATAGAACGCGCTGTCGGGCGTATAGTTCAGAACGCAATCGTGGTAGACCAGCTGCCACAGCGGGATGGGCGTCATTGGCAGCGGACACTGCCGGAAGAAGGCGCCGCCAAAGGGCGAACACACGCCCAGGTCCACGATATCGGCGCAGAAGCCATGCGGCGTCTGTTCGGTGGCGACCGACCCGAACAGCTCCTTTGCCATGGACAGGATGCGGCGGCGGTTGTCGTAGTCTTCGCGCTGGCCGTGGGGGTGGCCGGATGCAAAGCAACGATGCGGCATTGCGGATCCGAAGACATCCAGGAAGATGCTGCCCCGTCCGGTCATGGCGGCGATCTGCGGGAGATCGCGGGCGGCGTATTTCACGGCGCATTCGGAGCACAGCAGCTATGCGCGTCCGCCGTGCCAGATCGCCCCGCGCTGGAGGCCGCCATCGTCATTGCGCCCGATTTCCTCCTCGGAGAATTCCGGGCTGTTGCGATAGGCGTCATAATAGTTGTCGTGGACGGAGAGGACATATCCATCCGACAGCGAACACGCATCTCGGGCGGCGGCGCAAAATGCCTCCGGCGTGCCCCGTTCCGGATTTGGCGGCAGCCGGGTCGGGTACATGCCGTCGTATCCGCCGGCATTCCAGCCGGTGTTATAGACGCATACGCGGTCGAAGCCATTTTTCCTGGCGGTTTCGAAGATTTCGGCGGCGCTCCAATTGGCAGCCCTGCCCTCAAGCGAATTGCCATCCGGCGAAGTCACAAAATAGCTGTAGTCATGCGGCAGGGGCGGCGCCACCGCGATAATCGCGCCGATGGAGTCGGGGTCGGTGGAGGTTCTGCATTCGATACGGTCGCGCGGCATCCGCATCCCCCAGGATCTTTCCCTGATCACCTGGGAATTGCGGCATGTGTCCGAATATCAGGAACCGCCGTTGACGACTTTGGAGCAGGATTACGGGAAGATGGCGCTGCTGGCCTTCGAGACCCTGGAGAAGATGGCCAACGGCCTGGCCGTGCCGCAGCACCACGAAATCGGCTACCGGATGTTCAGGCGCGCATCGGTGTCGCTGCCCTCCCGATGACGGCTTCAACACGGGCGCATTCCGCCAATCCCCGCGCCCCGCTAATTGCCGCGGCCGTATAGTTTCTGGAACTGCCCCGGCGGCATCCCCGTCTGCCTTCTGAAGAATCGCGAGAAGTAGTATTCGCTGGAGAACCCCAGTTCGATCGCGGCATCCTTCACCTTCGTCCCCCTCTCCAGGAGCAGCCGGCAGGCGCGGTTGAGGATGGCGCGAAGCAGGAATTGCTTTGGCGCAATTCCGGCCATGGCGGAGAAGCGGCGCGAAAACGCCTCCCGGGAGACGCCGCGGCGGGCCGCCAGCTTTTCCACCGTCGTGGAGACCACGCAATGCATCTGGATGTAGTCCAGTTCCGACTGGAATTCGCCAAGGCGGACGACGGCGTCCAGGCCGTCGCGTCCGACCATGGGAATGACCCGTGCAATGAACTCCTGGACAAGCGCCCGCAGCAGCGACGCGGCGGTGAAGTCGTCGTCGCAATCGTAGGCCTGCTTGGCACGGGCCAGGAGGCACGCCCCCTCCAGCTCCAGGATTTGCCGGCAGCGCGAGAATATGTCGATGCCATCGCACAATTCGCAATTGAATTGGATGGAGATGAAATGCAGGGCGCTGTCCAGGAGCATCCTTGAGGGGTGATATGACGGGATGAAATACGCGCGTCCGGGAACCAGCGTCAAATGGCGTTGCCGGTCGGCGACAAAGCATGCCTCTCCGGACGGATTGCAAAGCGGCATGAAGAAGCGATTGACCGGCAATGCGGTCTCGGTGCCGTCGGCCGGAGGCCAGGTCCCCTTGGCGAAGTGGCGGATCTCCAGGCGCAGGCGGTTGGCGGCGTTCATGCATTCCAGGCGGCTGACTACACTCATGGCGGTTTGGCGGTTTGGTGTTTTCCCATTGATCCCGGGATGGCGTGGCAGACGTTTTTTTTTTCACCATCCGTAAATCACAAAAAGATAATGTCTGCTCACATTTTTGTATTTTGCGTCGTCGCGTTTTGCACTATAATATCCGCTGACAGGACAAATCGGAAACCCGGCGCCTTCGCCGCAACTGCAAGCAAACACCATCTTGGAGCATCACCGCCATGCCATATCGCGATTTTGAGAAGGACAAGCCGTATCTGGTCGGCAAATTCAGGAATCCGGTCTTTGACGAGGGGACCGGCATCAGCAACGAGGAGCTGGACAACGGCGTCCTGGCCATCGGCGACGCCATGCAGGGCTCGCCCCATGCGCTAATCAAGGCCCGGGCCTTCGAGTTCATCTGCCGGAACATGCGCATTGACGTCAACCCCCACGACTATTTCCCCGCCTTTGGCTGCTACGACCGGAACAAGCGTCCGATGCGCGGGCTGCTCTACCGCTGGAATGACGAGGTGGACCGGGATTTGATCCCGGACTCGGCCAGGGTCCAGCGGGAGCGCAACGACGCCGGCTTCCACCTCATGTGGAAGGACTTCGACCATTCGGTCCCGGACTGGGATGCGCTCTATGAGCTTGGCTTCCCCGGGTTGCGCGACCGCGCCCGCGCCTTCCGCGCCCGCCACGAGCAATCCGGGTGGCCCAATGACGACGCCAAGGCGTTGTTCGAGGGCATGGACATCACGATTTGCGCCGTCATTGAATGCATCGGCCGCTTCATCGACTACGCCCGGTCGCATCATTCCGGCAATTTGCGCATTGAGCAGGAGATCGAATGCCTGGAGCAGCTGCGCATCGGCGCGCCGCGCAACACCTACGAGGTGCTGCAGCTCATCTACCTGCATTTCATGTTCGGCGAGCATGTCGACCACATGCAGGTGCGTTCGCTGGGCAATCTCGACCGGACGATCTATCCCTACTTCAAGCGGGACCTGGAGTCGGGGCGCTTCACCGAGCCGCAGATCCGCGAGATGCTCGCCTGCTTCCTGATGCAATGGGGCTCAATCAACAACTACTGGGGCCATCCCTTCTATCTTGGCGGGACCAAGGCGGACGGCACCAGCGAAGTCAACGAGCTGTCATATATCATCCTCGACGTCTTTGACCAGCTTGCCATCCCCACTCCGAAGATCCAGATCAAATATGCGGACAACACCCCGGCGGAGTTCCTCGACCAGGCGCTGGACATGATCCGCCGCGGCCACAGCAGCATCGTCTTCGTCAGCGAGGACTCCATCCGCCGCATCATGACCGCCGAGGGCTTTTCCGAGGAGACTGCGCGCACCTGCGACATCTTCGGATGCTATGAATGCTGTCCTCGCGCCACCTGCAACATCACCGCAGCCACCCATATCAACCTGCTGAAGCCGGTCGAGCTGGTTTTAAACGACGGCGCCGACCCCCAGACCGGCCTCCGCTGCGACTGCGGCGCGGCAAGGCTGTCGCAGATCCATTCCTTCGGCGACTTCGTCGAGGCGTACTTCGCGTATCTGGGCGAGCTCATCGACACCGCGCGGGATTGTTCCCTTGACAATGACAGGCATCTGCAGCTGATCAACCCCGCGCTGATGTACTCGATCACCATCGAGAACAGCCTCAAGACCGGTCGGGACGCCTACGCCAACGGCAGCATATACAACCTCAGCGACATTCTTTGCGCGGGAATGGGCACTGCCGTTGACGCCCTGATGGCAGTCAAGGAGTTTGTCTACGACCGCGGCGAGCTGTCGCTGGAGGCCTTCCGGGACATCCTCCGTGGCAACTGGCGGGACGCGCCGACCCTGCGGTTGCGCATCCTGCGATCGAAAAACAAGTATGGCAATGGGCTGGAGAAGGTGGACCGCCTGGCTTTTGCCATCATGCATTTCTTCGGCGCGAAATTGAATCTCCGCCCGAATGCGCGCGGCGGATGGTACCAGGCCTCGGGGCATTCGGCACGAACCTTCATCATCATGGGCGAGCACACCGGCGCCACCCCGGACGGCCGGTTCGCCGGCGACGAAATGTCCAAGAACCTCTCGCCGGCCATGGGGGCGGACACCAATGGCGTCACTGCGCTGGTGGAGTCCGTCGGGGCGATTGAGTCCGCCGATCTGCCGGGGGACTGCACCCTGGACGTCATGATGCATCCGGCGACTGTCCAAGGCAAGGAGGGCCTGACCGCGATGCGGGCGCTGCTGTTCGCGTACGCCCGGAAGCACGGCGTGTCAATTCACTTCAACATCTTCGACGCCGAGGTGCTCAAGGATGCCCAGCGTCATCCCATGAACTACGAGGGGCTGCAGGTGCGCGTCTGCGGCTGGAATGTCCGCTTCAACGACATGTGCAAGAAGGAGCAGGACGAATACATCAAGCGGGCGGAGCAGATCGCCGAATAGCGGAGGGGAGCCATGGTCAGCGGCATTCTGCTGGAACCAAAGCGTTTTGCGGTGCATGACGGGCCGGGCGTGCGCACGACCTTCTTTTTCAAGGGATGTCCGCTGCGTTGCATCTGGTGCCACAACCCCGAAGCCATATCGCCGCAGGCGCAGATGGCATGCTATGCGCACAAGTGCATCAATTGCGGGCAGTGTGTCTCCGTATGCAAGGCGGGCGCGCAGCGGCTTGACGGCGGCGTCCACCATTTCGATGTCCGCAAATGCCGCGTCTGCGGCGATTGCGAGGCGGGATGCCTGGGCGCGGCGATGAAGCTCTACGGCCGGCGGGTCTCCATCGAGGAGGCGGTCGCCATGGCGTTGCTGGACAAGTCCTTCTATGACGAGTCCGGCGGCGGGGTGACGCTTTCCGGTGGCGAGCCGCTGATGCAGTGCGATTTTGCGGTCGGGCTGCTCTCGGAGCTCAAGCGCAACGGCATCCACACCGCGTTGGACACCTGCGCCTTCGCGCCGGAAGCCGCCATCGCCCGCACGCTTCCATTCACAGATCTATATCTGGTTGATTTCAAGCATTCGGACTGCGAAGCCCACCGGCGTCTGACGGGCCAGCCGAATGGGCCAATCCTGGAGAATCTGCGTTTCCTATCGGCGCATGGCGCGAGGATTGAGATCCGGATTCCGCTGGTGCCGGGATGCAACGACAGCGACGTGAACATGGCCGGCACCGGCCGCTTCCTTTCCAGCCTGGAGGGCATCGACTGCGTAAAGCTGCTGCCATATCATTCGCTGGCGCGCGGCAAATACGCCGCCCTCGGCATGGAGGACACCATGCCGGCAGCCGATTCCCCGGCGGAGGCGTCCATCCAGCACGCCGCATCCATCCTCCGCGGCTTCGGATTGAACGCGCATTCGGGGCGGGAATAGCCGCCTTCCGGAATGCGCGCCGGCGGCATACGCGCCGATAATGTCATCACCAGGCCCATCGGCCTGGGATCCGGCCATTTTGAGGCATCGGGAGTCCGCCGATGCGGCCGTCCGATGCCTCAAGGCCGTTTCCGCCGTCATTCGCCGAAGACGCCGAGTTTACGGAAGCGCCGGTATCGCTCATCCATCAGCCGGGAATGCGATTTGCGCCGCAGTTCCTTGAGGTGCTTCTGGAGGGCCTCCTTGAGGAATTGCCCGGCGGTGGCCGGATCGCGATGGGCCCCGCCGGGCGGTTCGGGGATGATTTCGTCGATGATATTGTATTTGAGCAGGTCCTCGGCGGTGAGGTGGAGAGCCTCGGCCGCATCCGGGGCCTTTTCCGGCTTGCGCCAGAGGATGGCGGCACAGCCCTCCGGGGTGATGACCGAGTAGTACGAGTTGGCGAGCATCAATACGCGGTTGCCGACCGCCAGTCCCAGGGCGCCGCCGGAACCGCCCTCGCCGGTGATCACCGCGACCACCGGCACCTCCAGCCGGAACATCTCCCGCAGATTCTCGGCAATCGCCTCGCCGACATGGCGTTCCTCGCTTTCGATGCCGGGATAGGCGCCGGGAGTGTCCACCAGGGTGATGACCGGGCAATCCGCCTTATTGGCCAATCGCATCAGCCGCAAGGCCTTGCGATAGCCCTCCGGCTGGGGGCACCCGAAATGCGTATCCATGTACTCCTTGGGGTCGCGCCCCTTGCGGGTGTAGATCAGCATCACCGTCTTCCCGTCGAATTGCGCAAAGCCGCCGACAATCGCCCGGTCATCCCCGAAACGCCGGTCGCCATGCAGCTCCATATAGTCCGAAAAGAGCATCTTGACATAATCCGCAGGGCGCGGCCGCAGCGGATGGCGCGCCATGAGCACGCGCTGCCAGGGCGGCATGTGGGTGCGCAGAAAATCCTTCAGCGCGTCCAGGCGTTTCCCGAGCAGCTGCAGCGGCTCGGCAAGCTCCTCGCCGCTGATGAGCGCATAGCGTTGCAATTCCGCCAGCGCGTCATCCAGCGCCACCACCGGCTTTTCAAATTCGAGGAAATCCGCTGCCATGGCAACTACTCTTCTATCACCACCCGCACCGCCGGCGTGCGTCCGCCCGCCACCGGAATGAAATCAAAGAGCTCCTCGACATCGCTGTTGTGCATCCGGACACAGCCGGCCGAGGCGCCGGTGCCAATCGAGTCGTCATCCCAGGTGCCGTGGATGCCATAGCTGTTGAGCGAGGCGTCCGTCCCCTCGGTCGGCGTCAATTTGAGCCAGTGCGTTCCCAGGATGTTGCCGGGCTCGCCATACGGAATCACGGTGCCGTTCGGCGTCCACCACGATGGATGATAGAGGTGTTCGGTGATGCGGAAGATCCCGGCCGGCGTGCGGTTTTCCTTGCCGATGCTCACTTCGTAGACGCGGTACAGCGTGTCATTGCGGTACAGCAGCAGCAGATACTCGTGCTTGACCACCCGGATCGACCATACGCCCTTGATGAACAGCATCGCCTGGCCCGGATGGATGATCGGATCGCGGCCATCATCGCGGCGCAGCCCCTCGTTCACCCGCAGGAGATTCCCGACGCTGATGTATTTCCGGTTGGCGATGCGCTTCAGGCTGTCGCCCTTGACCACCACATAGCGTTCCTTCTCACGGCAGGGGGCGCTGGAGTTCATCAGCCGGCGATTGGCGTCGTTGATGATTTTGGCGGCATCGCGCCAGATGTGGTCGAATTCCGCCACCCGTGAATCATTCAGCACCCGCTCGGCCAGGGTGCGGGCGGCCTCGAACATCCCGTTGTCGAGCTGCTGCTGCGCCTTGTCCAGAAGCTGCCCCAGATCCGCCGGAGTGCTGTCGGGAATGGCGGGCATTGCCGGCTGGGGAGATGGGGATTCCGCCGGCTGGGGAGATGGCGCTGGCGCGGCATTGCCATTCTGCGGCGTCGAAGGCGCCGCCGCGACCTGGTCCGCCGGCGAGGGTTCAGGCCTGGGGATCGACCTCACGCAGGAGCGCCACAGCAAACCGCAGATCCCCAGCAATGCCAGCATGGCGATGACATACAGCGGGTATTTGATGTACCAGTACATTCGTGGTTAGCCTCGTTGGGTGGGGGTGGGTTGGACACGGCGGGCGGCCGCCTTCCGGCCGTGCCGGAGGGAACGCGCGCATCCACTACCGCAGCATGTCGTTGATGGCGGCGGCGGCGATGCGGCCCTGCCCCATGGCCAGGATGACGGTGGCGGCCCCGGAGACGATGTCGCCGCCGGCAAAGACCTTCGGAATCGACGTGCGGCAATGCTCGTCGCAGATGACATTGCCCTTGGCGTTGAAATGCAGCCCGAGCTTTTCGGCGGTCATGCGGATCAGCGGATTGGAGGAATTGCCGATGGCGATGATCACGGTGTCCACCGGGATGGTGAACTGGCTGTCGGCAATGGCCACCGGGCGGCGGCGGCCGGAGGCATCCGGCTCGCCCAATTCATACCTGAGGCACTCGATGCCGCAGACTGCGCCCTGCTCATTGGCCAGCACCTGCCGGGGGTTGCACAGCAGCTGGAAATTGACGCCCTCTTCCCTGGCGTGCTCGATCTCCTCGGCGCGCGCGGGCATCTCGGCCAGCGACCGCCGGTAGATCAGGTAGACCTCCTCGGCCCCCAGCCGCAGGGCGGTGCGGGCGGCGTCCATGGCGACATTGCCGCCGCCGCAGACCGCGACCCGCTTGACATCCGGCATGGGGGTGGCCGCATGGTCATGGTCGTACGCCTTCATCAAGTTGGCGCGGGTGAGGAACTCGTTGGCGGAAAAGACCCCGGGGAGATTCTCGCCGGGAATTCCCATGAATATCGGCAGCCCCGCGCCGATTCCCAGATAGACCGCATCGTAGTCGCTCAGCAGCCTGTCGACCGGGATGGTCCGGCCGATCAGCACATTGGGCTCCAGATGGACGCCCATCTTGCGCAGGGTCTCGACCTCGGCATTGACAATCGCCTTGGGCAGCCGGAATTCGGGAATGCCGTATTGCATCACCCCGCCGAATTTATGGAAGGCCTCGAAGATGGTCACGTCATGGCCGGCGCGGCGCACATCCGCCGCGACCGTCAGGCTGGAGGGGCCGCTGCCGACCACTGCGACGCGGCGGCCGGTCTCCGCCGCCACCGCCGGCACCTCGACCTCGCCGTGTTCGCGCTCGTTGTCCGCCACGAAGCGTTCCAGGCGGCCGATGGCCACGGCCTTGCCGATGTCCTTGAGGGCCTTGCCCATGGTGCATTGCGCCTGGCATTGGCGTTCCTGCGGGCAGACCCGCCCGCAGACCGCCGGCAGCAGGCTATGCTCCTTGATCAGCTTGATGGAGGCGCCGAAATCCCCCTTGGCGATTTCGTGCAGGAACTCGCGGATCGGCAATTTCACCGGACAGCCGCTGCGGCAGGGCTCGCCGGGGCATTGGAGGCATCGCTGTGCCTCCAGAATCGCCTGCGCGGGAGTGTACCCCAGCGCCACCTCGTGCGTGTTCCGCCGCCGGACCGACGGCTCCTGCGAAGGCATTTCCTGCGGCGGAATCGCCATGCGATCCCGGGCGGAAAGCTCCTTCCCCGCAATTTTCTCCAGGACTTCCCGTGCCTGACGATCCAATTCTGATGCTGTTTTCATCGCTGCTGCACTGCCTCCAGGTTATTTCTTCGCCAGCTCGCGCTGCTCGGCCTCGTTCATCAAATGACAGGCGTGATCCATCATGCGGCGCTCCTGCGGCTTGAAACATCCCAGACGCTTCATCATGCCGTCGAAATCCACTTGCAGACCGTCGAATTCCGGCCCGTCGACACAGACGAACCTGGTCTGTCCGCCGACATTCACCCGGCAGCCGCCGCACATCCCGGTGCCATCGACCATGATGGTGTTGAGCGACACCACCACCGGAACGCCGTATGGCCGGACGGTCTCGACGCAGAATTTCATCATGATCGGCGGACCGATCGCAATCACCAGGTCCGGCTTGTCTGCGCTCTCGCACATCTCCTTGAGCGGCGCCGTCACCAGCGCCTTGCGGCCATACGAGCCATCGTCAGTGCAGACAACCACCTCGTCGGCAAAAGACTTCATCAGATCCTCCATGATCACCAGCTGGCGGTTGCGGGCGCCGATGATGCAGGTCAGGCGGTTGCCGGCCTCCTTGAACGCACGCGCAATCGGATGCATCGGCGCCACGCCGATGCCGCCGCCGACACATACCACATGGCCGGCCTTGTATACATGGGTCGGCCGTCCCAGCGGCCCCAGCACCACCGCCAGCGCGTCGCCGACGGCAAGTTCCGAAAGCCTGGCGGTGGTCAGACCGACCTTCTGGAAGATGATGGTGATGCTCCCCTCCTTCTCATCCGCGTCGGCGATGGTCAGCGGCACCCGCTCGCCATAGTCCGCATCCACCGAGAGCAGGATGAACTGCCCCGGCTTGCGGGCGGCGGCGACCATCGGAGCCAGGATGCGCATCTGGAATACATTCTCGGAGAGCTGCTTTTTCTCAAGGATCGTATATGGAGTCATTATGCTGAAAAAAAAAGGCGTTGTCGCAGTCGGGGGGTCTCAAGAAACCGCCATCGGGGGGGGGCCGCAGGGATCCGTTTTTCGCGGGTCGTGAAGGAGACTGGATGCGTGAAGGCCGGGGATCTTGCGCAAAAGGTGCCGTCTTCACGGATTCAGGGGAATATAATGTACTTTGACTGCTCCACCCGTCGCATCCGCATCAATGACGCACTGCCGGCGCAGGATTAAATTAAGCCACCCTGCCCAACCACAACCCAAGCCATACCCCCGCATCCATGGACTGCCTTGATGAAGAATACAAGGTCCGCTACAGCGAGACCGACTGCAATGGCCGCCTGAAGCTCAAGAGCTTCCTCGACTACGCCCAGGAAATTGCCGGCGAACACGCCGAAGCGCTGGGCGTTGGAGTCGCGAAGCTGCGGGAGGCGCACCGCGCATGGCTGCTGTCGCGCGTCAAAATCCAGATTTCGGCGTATCCCGCCGTCGGCAACATCGTCACCGTGCGGACTTATCCGCAAGGCTTCGACCGCCTTTTCGCCCGCCGTGAGTTCCGTTTTCTTGACTCTGCGCGCAATTGCATCGCGCAGGCCAGCAGCCTCTGGCTGCTGGTGGACATGTCCGCCGCGCGAATCCTGCCGGCGCAGCAGGAAGCCGGCGCGCTGATGCCGGACAACTCCGGCTTGCCGATCGCCTTCCCCGCACTGGGGAAGATCACGCCGGACGATGGCCATGAGACGCTATTGCAATGCACGGTCCGCGACACCCAGATCGACCTCAACGGCCATCTGAACAACGCCGAATACGCCGGGCTGGTTCAGGACGCCCTGGGCATGGGCCGCTATCCGCGGGAGTTCCAAATCAACTACCAGAAGGCCATCCCGCCCAGAAGCCCGTTGGCCATCACCGGAGAAATCAGCGGCGACGGATTCATTCTGACCGGCCGCGTCGCCGGAGCCATATCATTCGAGTGCGCCGGGACGCTGATGGCGCCGCGACCCTAAAAGTCAATGGGCGGACGGCGGCGTCTCGGACGCCACCCCGCCTTCGGTCACGATGCAATCCATCGCGCGGTCGTGGGCCTCGGTCGGGACTGTCGGCAGAAGTTGCATGCGCCAGCATACGCCAATTGCATGGCGCGGCGCGAAGTTGCCAATCAGCCGGTCATAATATCCGCAGCCACGGCCGATGCGGGCGCCATCGACGCCAAAGGCGATGCCCGGAACCAGGAAGGCGCATTCCCCCGGCGGCAGGGTCTCCAGGTCCAGGACCTCCTCCCGAGGTTCGAGGATGCCGTATCTGCCGACAGCGCAATCACGCTCCAGATCGCGAATCCGCGCAAGCCCGTATTCCCGGCGGACGGCGTTGTACCGAGGCAGACAAAGCGGCTTCCCTGAGTACTGCAGCCATTGCCGCATGAAGGGGACAATGGACGGTTCCTGCTGAATCGGCATATAGCCCACAAGCACGTCGACCCGATGCCAAATCGGCAAAGCCGACAGCGACTGGCACAGACGCCGCGAGGCATCGTCAAGCCAGCGCGGATCGAGCGCACGCAAACGGGAGCGCATCGCCGACCGTAATTCGCTTTTGAGATCTGAAGGCATACGGAGGAAAACGGAGGAAAACGGAGGAAAACGGAGGAAAACGGAGGAAAACCTCCTCCGCTCGCCCCCGCTTGCCGTATTTTACGCCTTGGCGGTCAGGCAACGCGCCAGAAGCGGATTGCGGGTGACGACGCGGTCGCCATCCAGTTCAATGTCATCCGGACAGACGCCATCCTTGATCAGGCGGTCATAGCGGTCTTGGGCCTGCGACTTGCTTTTCCCGGCAAAGACCTCGATTTTTCCGGCGCCAGACTGTTCCCACAACATGGCGGTCTGCGCATAGACGCGCAGCTGGCCGTCCTCGATGATTTTCCGCAGCGTCTTGCCGAGGAATTTGCTTCCGGCGACAATCCTGCCGTCTTCGACCCACACATCGAAGGAATGATTGCAGGCATGGCAGATTGTGCGGTAAAACGCATCCAGCTTTAGATTGTCGTCATTTCGATACACCTTGATCGCCGCATCCGCCTTGGGGTGCTGGATCCGGCGCAGGAATGCCGCCTGATGCTCGCTGACCAGCCGTGCGGAAAACTCGTTGCGGGTGATCACCATGTTGCCGTCAATCCAGATGGAACCGAAACCGAGCAGCCCATGCGACACTGCCACATGAAGCGCCCGCGAAAGGCTCTCTTCGTCCGGCGAATGAAAAAGCATGAACTCGCCATGGCGCAAGACATGATCCGGGGTGGGGACCTTCGTGACCTGGCCATTTCGGGAAAACAAGGAAAACATCTGCATTCTCTCCTGTAATTATTGCATGGAAACAGAATGCATCAAGAGGCAGGAAAATAGCATGGAGATACTATCTCGAGTATGCGGCAGATGGCATGCATCCGCCTGTTTTTTGAATTGCCGCTTATGCGGCCATTCCGCATCCGCAAATGGCAGACCCTGCCATCGCGAAGTCACCGTGGGTACTCGTCCTCGGTTGACGGGCTTCATGACTGAAGCCGCTCTTGATGCAAACTGAGCTTAAGATAAGCCATCGTCCGCGGATTGCAACCCGCGGACAAGACTTTTTTTCTGGAGCCTGGATCCTTGAAGTTCGGTGATTTTGCGTCTGGACAGGGAGCTTTGAGGGAGCGCACCGGGGAAAAGACAAAATCACGGCGCAATGGGACCGGCATCACGGCTACCGCCGAAAATAACTGCCGGGGCGACGGGCAGCCGTCAATAATTCTTCAGCACCTGCGGCAGGGCCTGGAGAAGCGCCTCGACATCCTCCGGGGTATTTTCGGCCCCGAAGCTGACGCGGATCATGCCGCGAGCCAGGGCGTCGGCGACGCCGCTGGCGCGCAATGCGGGACTGGTTTCATGGCTTTCCGCCGAGCAGGCACTGCCGGCGCCGACGACAATTCCGCACTCCTGGGCAAGGATCCGGGTTATCAGCGCGCCCTCGAAGCCGGGGATGGCGAAGGCGAGGATATATGGCGAGGCGTCCGGCGGCGAGAATATCGGCCACTGTCCTTGTCCGAGCTCATTGATGCCGTCGCGCAACCGGCGGTTGAGGGCGGCGGTCCGTCGGCCAGCCGCTTCGCATTCGGCGGCCGCCAGCTGGGCGGCATCGGCGAAAAGCACTGCTGAAGGCACGTCGACAGTCCCGCTGCGCCAGCCATGCTGCTGTCCGCCGCCGGTAAGCACCGGCCGCAGCGCGCCGATGGTGGCGCGGCGGACAATCAGCGCCGCAGAAGACGGCAGGGCGCCGATCTTGCGTCCGGAGATCGCCAGCATATCGACTTGGACACGCTGCCACGGGATGGGGATTTTGCCGAAGGCCTGGGCGGCGTCCAGGAACAGCCGGGTGCCGGGATGCCGCTCGCCGCCCCCCCAGATGGCGCCGGTCTCATTGTTGACCAGCGAGATGGCGGCAAGCTCGGCGCGGGGCATTTGCGCATTGCGCGACGGCAGGAAGAACTCAACCGGGTGGCCGCCAAGATCGGCGGCGGTATTGCGCAATGCCGGATGAGCCGCCGCATCCGCGGCAATGGCCCCGCGGGGGTCCTTCCAGCAATATCCCCGCAACGCCAGATTGACCGACTCGGTGCCGGATGCGCACCAGACCACTTCCGCCTCGCCGGAGGGGATTTGGGCCGCTTCCAGCAGCCGCTCGCGGGCATCCAGCAACGCGCGGCGCGACCGCTCCGAGTA
The DNA here is from genome assembly GCA_934661755.1 of uncultured Lentisphaeria bacterium. GTDB lineage: Bacteria > Verrucomicrobiota > Lentisphaeria > Oligosphaerales > Oligosphaeraceae > CAKUJM01. The sequence goes on from CAKUJM010000009.1 coordinate 27,948, forward strand.
GCAGGTCAGGCCATGCGGGTTGTGGCAATAGCGCGCGGCGTATTCCGCATAGCGCGCCGCCAGCTGCGGCCGGACCGGCTCGCCAGCCGCATGGTCAAGGAATATCACCGTCCCGGAATGCAATTTTCGCGGGCCGCTACCGGCCAATGAGGTCCTGGTTGTCCTTCCAATAGGGGTTCTTGCGGGAGATGTCCACCGTATAGGCCGGGTCGTAGTCCGGTTCGTCGATCCCCAGGACCTGCCGGCGCAGCTCATTGACAATCCACCGCTCAATCTTGAGCACCAGCATCTTGTGGCGCAGCCGCCCCTGCATGTCGCGATTGAGGATGTTGGGGAGGGTGTTGGTGGTGATGATATCGTCGATCACGCCGCTGTTGAGATTCTCCTTGACCTCGGGCGATGAATAGAAGTGGGTCACGACAAAGAGCACCCGGGCGGCGCCGGCCGCCTTGATCTGCTTGCAGCAGGCGGCGATGGTGCCGCCGGTGCGCACCATGTCGTCAAACACCACGACTTCACGGCCGGCGACCTCCTCCAGCCGGGTCGGACTGCTGTCGGCGGCCTTGATGGTCACCTTGCGCTCGCCGGTGCGCTCCTTGTCCATGATCAGCAGCGACGGCGCCTCATGGGCGCCGATGCCCAGCGGCGAAATCCGCTTCATCTCCTCGGAATACTCCTCGAAGACCCGCCGGGCAAAGGGGGTGGCGCCCTTGTCAGGCGCACAGATGACCAGCCCCCTGTCGCAGCCGATCTCGGTCAGCGACGCGTGGTTGGCCAGATAGCTGCCGTACAGACGGGCCGGCGAGAGGTTGAAGAACTGCCCGTCGAACATCCGGGAAAAGAGGTCCTGGACTGCCACCGAGTGGTTGTGGACCGTCATCACGCAGTCCACGCCGGCGGTCTTGAGCAGCTGGGCATAGAGCATCGACGACCACGGCTGGCCGTCGAATTTCTTGTAGTCGCCGGGGGTGCGCTCGAAGGCGACACGGCCGTATTCCGGGCGGGCGCCGCGATCCTGGGCGCTGTAGAAGAGGTCCGGCTCGATCAGGATCACCCGCTCGGCGCCATTGTCCTTGGCGGCACGGGCAACCAGGAAATTGCGCATGGCGCGGGCATTGCGGGTGTGCATGCCCGAACAGGCGGAGACGATGATCACGGTCTTGCCGCGCAGCCCGTAGCCGATGTGGTCGAAGTCGTTCTCGTCGCTGATGAAGCGGGGGCAGAACTCGCTGTTGGCGAATTCCTTGTAGGCCAGGATGTCCGAGATGTCGGTCTCCTGCTGCATGTAATGCGCAATGTCAATGGCAAGGGGGTCGTCGGAGACCGCACCCACGACGATGTATTTGTCGGTCATCATGGCCTGAATGAAAAGGATGGTAATCCGGGGATGGGGAGGGGGATGGAGGAGGAAATGGCTGACCGGGTGGCGGATGCCGCCATTGCGCCAGCAACGGCGCTGCCGGTTCCGGAGCGGCGGCAGGGGCGCTATCGGTTGTTGAGCATGTAATACTGGGTGATTTCCTGATCGCGGCAGAAGATGGTGGCAATCAGCGCGGCGCGAATCCACATGCCATTTCGCATCTGCCGCCAGTAGACCGCCCGCGGATCGTTGTCGCATTCGGTGGAGATCTCCTTCCGGCGCGGCAGCGGATGCATGATCACCGCGCTGGGCTGGAGCCGTTTCAGATCCTCGCCAGTGAAGTAGTAGTCCTGCGGATTGTATCCGATGCTGCTTTCTCCGGGCCTGGAGTCCCATTCGTCCTGCAGTCGGGTCATGTAGATGGCGTCGGCCGCGGGGATGACCGACTTGAAATCGGTGGTGACCTCGTACTCCACTCCGGCGTCCCGCAGCTGATCGAGGATGTCGCGGCCGATTTGCAGCGGCTCCGGCGCGGCGAAGACCTGCTTGACATTGCGGTACTGCTGGAGCAGTCCGCTAAGCGAACGGACCGTCCGGCCGCGGGCCAGATCGCCGCAGAAGACGATGGTCTTGTTGTCGATGCCGCCCCGCCGTTCAAAGGATCGCGCCAGGGTGTAGATGTCCAGCAGCGCCTGGGTGGGGTGCTGGTCCTTGCCGCTGCCGGCGTTGATGATCGGGATCGGCCGTTCGGTATTGGAGATCACCCAGGACATGCTTTCCGCAAATCCCTGGTCCGGGGTCCGCATGATGATCAGGTCGAAGAAGGAGCTGAAGGTGCGGATGGTGTCTTCCTTGCTCTCGCCCTTGATCTCGCTGGAGATGCTGGGGTCGCGCACCTCCGCCGGCCGGATGCCGAGGATCTGGCAGGCCGAATAGAACGAAAGGAAGGTCCGGGTGCTGGGCTGGGTGAAATAGAGCATCGCCCGCTTGTGCTTGAGCAGCAGCGACAGGAAGTCCATCCCGCCCTTGCTCTTGCCGATGCGGCGGATGCGGGTGGCCAGGTCGCACAGATGGTCAAGCGCCTCGCGGTCGAACTGCTGCGCCATGATGCAGTGGTATGGCCGCCCGCTGGACTGCACGAAATACGGCGCGCGCTCAACGAGGGGCAGGCGGCTGAAATCCTCCCGGCTGATCGATTGAAGCATTTTCCGCTGCAGCATTTTCGTCTTCCCCCTTGGGTTGTCGTGGTTGCATTCCGCCGGGACTCACCGCATCAGGGTCGCCACCATCATCGCCTTGATGGTGTGCATGCGGTTCTCGGCCTCGTCAAAGACCTTCGAATACTCCGACTCGAAGAGTTCGTCGCTGACTTCCAGCGCCCCGCATTCCCTCGACACCTCGGTGTCGTGGTTGTGGAAGGCGGGCAGACAATGCAGGAATATCACCTCGGAAGGCGAGGCATGGCCGGTGTTGCGGACCATCTCCATATTGACCTGGTATGGCCGCAGCAGCTGCACCCGCTGCTGGAAGAGCGCCTCCTCGCCCATGGACACCCACACATCGGTATAGAGGACGTTGGCGCCCCTGACTCCGCCGGCCGGGTCGTGCTCAACGCGGATCCAGCTGCCGTTGCGGCGGGCCGCATCCTCCGAAAGCGCCAGCACCTCCGGCGAGGGCGACAGCTCGGGCGGACAGACATTGATGAAGTTGATTCCGGCCTTGGCGCATCCGACCATCAGTGAGCTGGCCACGTTGTTGCGTCCGTCGCCGACATAGGCCAGCGTCAGCCCCTTGAGGCGCCCGAAATGCTCATGGATGGTCTGGAAATCCGCCAGGATCTGGGATGGATGCCATTCATCCGTCAGGCCATTCCATACCGGGATGCCGCTGTATTGCGCCAGCGCCTCGACCGTGGACTGGGAGAATCCGCGGAACATGATGCCATCGAACATCCTCCCCAGCACCCGGGCGCTGTCCTTGATCGACTCCTTCTTGCCGAAGTGCAGGTCATGGGAGTTCATGTATTCGGCGGATCCGCCCTCGTCATTGGCGGCCACCACGGTGGCGCTGTGGGTGCGGGTGGAGCCCTTCTGGAAGATCAGGCAGATGTTCCGGCCTCGCAGCAACGGCTGGCTCAAATTCTCCAGGGTGCGCTTGTGAATCTTGAGCTTTTCGGCCAGATCCACCAGTCCGATCATCTGATCGTCCGCAAGATCCGCCAGGCGGAGGATGCTCTTTCCGCGCAATCCCAAATCCGGTAGCAGCATATTGATTTTTTTCCTGGTTGTCTTTTTGGAACCTGACGTGGCGTGGCGCCACGGGCGGACGGCATCCGCCGCTACTTCAAAAGAATGGCCTTGAGCCGTTTTGACAGCTCGGTGTTTTCATAGAAGCCGGTGAACTCCCGGGAGCAAGGCCCGATGCTGGTGGTCAGCACCGGCAGCGCGGTATGCGACCCGCTGGTCCAGCCCACGCCCGCCTTCTCGCTCATGATCCGGCGGCAAGCATCGGCGACTTTCCCGTTGCCCTCCTTGAAGGCCTGCTCCAGGCGCTCCAGATCATGCGGGGTCATCTTCATGACGCTGTCGCCGGTGAAGTCGAAGCCGAAATAGCGGCTGATGAGCGCCTTGGCGTCCTCGAAGCTGAAATCCGCCTTCTGCTTGCGGGCCTCGCGCAGGATGCCGGCGAATTTTCCCGGCGAGCACTTCTGGTTGACCAGCCGATCGACATACATCGCATAGCCGGTGCCGGCAAAGCCCATCGACATGCCGCCGGTCTCATGGTCGCCGGTGACGACGATCAGGGTGTCCTCCGGGTGTTCCCGGTAGAATTTCATGGCCTCGCGCACCGCCAGATCCAGCTGGAGCACCTCGTTGAGGTTGGTGGCCGCGTCATTGGCGTGGCCGCACCAGTCGATGCTGCCGCCTTCGACCATCATGAAAAAGCCCTTCGGCGCATCGGAAAGCAGCTCGATGCCCTTGGCGACAAACTCCGCCAGCTTCAAGTCGCCCTCCGCCATGTCCAGAAAATACGGCAACGCATGGCTGGCGCCGCGGGCGAACACCTTCCCGCACCCCGGCTTGAGCGACTCGAAATCCCCGCGGGCGGAGACGATCCGGTATCCCGCCTTGGCCGCCAGCTCATAGAGGTCATCCGTAGAGTTGCGCTGCGACTCGCCGACGGGCTCGAAACCGCCGCCGCCAAAGTAGTCGAATCCGGAGTTGATCAAATCCAGCCCCAGCAGGTAGGTCATGCCGCGGCTGGGGCGATGGCCGTAGAAGCCGGCGGGAGTGGCATGGTTGATGGTGACCGAGGTGACAATGCCGACTTTGCGGCCGTGGTCGCGGGCCACCTCCGCCACGCTCTCCAGGCTGCGCTTGCCATCGGCGCTCATGCCAATGGCGCCGTTGTTGGTCTTCTCGCCGCAGGCAATGGCGGTGGCCGCCGCCGCGCTGTCAGTGACCAGCGAGTTCGCCGAGCAGGTGCGGGTGGTGCCGTGGTATGGCAGTTCGTTGATGGTCAGGGGGCCATGGCCGGAGGCGCGCGCAAATTCATCCGCGATCATCCGTTGCGGCGTGGACATGCCGTCGCCAATGAACAGGAAGATGTATTTCGGGGAGGCCGGATCGGCGGCAAGGCAGCACGCCGCGCAGCACAGCGCAAAAAATGCAGACAGCTTCTTCATGACTGCTCCTCAGGATATTGTCACAGGATTGCAGGTAAAAAGGTCAGGCGTCCTGCCCAATATAATGCACCGCAAGATATTGGGCGAGACGCCGGCGCCATGGCCGCCGCGGGGCGTCCGGCGGCGGCCATGATGCCACGCATTTGCTATTTGATGATGCCCAGCGAGTTGAGCAGAATCACCAGCAGGCAGGGGATCACGATCACGCACATGCACAGCTCGTAGATCCACTGGCGATACCACCGCGGCGCGCCGGACTTGATCTCCTTGGTGAACTTCTCCAGGCCAATCACCGCGACCACCAGGATGGTGGTGAAGATGGCGGCCAGCGGCATCAGGAAGTTGTTGGAGACGAAGTCCAGGGTGTCAAGGATGTCGAAGCCCTGGTAGCGTTCGATGAACGCCAGCGGATGGAAGTTCTTGAAGACGCTGTATCCCAGGATGGTGATGATGCCGACGGCGATGACCTCGATCATGCCGAAGATGATCGAGCCCTTGCGGTTCAGCTTGAACTCCTGCGCCACGCTTTGGACGTTGGTCTCCAGCAGCGACACCGCGGAGGTGGCTGCGGCGAACAGCACCAGCAGGAAGAACATCACGCCGATGACGCGCCCGCCGGTGGCAAAGGAGGCGAAGACCTGCGGCATGGTGATGAAGACCAGTCCGGGGCCGGCCGCCTCGGCGGCTTCCTTGCCGCCGAAGGACACCACCGCCGGGATGATCATCAGGCCGGCCAGGAAGGCCACTGCGGTGTCCCACAGCTCGACGTGGTTGACGCTGCTGATCAGGTTGTCCTCCTTGCGCATATACGACCCGTAGGTGATCATGATGCCCATGGCGATCGACAGCGAGAAGAAGAGCTGGCCCATGGCCGCCACCACCGTCATGTAGCTGAATTTGGAGAAGTCCGGCTTGAGGTAGTAGGCGAAGCCCTCGCCGGAGTTCGGCAGCGTGAAGCACTTGATGCAGATGCCGATGATGAGCACCAGCAGCACCGGCATGGCGACCTTGTTGAAGCGCTCGATGCCCTTCTCGACCCCGAACGCCACCACCGCGGTCATGATTCCGCCGAAGAGCAGGAAGAAGAAAATCGGCTCCCAGGTCGACCCGATGAAATTGGTGAAGTACTTGACCGCGTAGGGCATGGTCTGGGCGGTGCCGTCGGCGTTCAGCGCCCCGGTCTCGACCAGGTTGGTCTTGGCGAAGACCCCGACCGGATTGCACAGCATGGCGAAGACATACTTGGTGACCCAGCCGCCGATCACGCAATAATACGGGACGATGATCATCGGGACGATCGAGTTGATCCAGCCGCCAAAACGGACAAAGCCCAAAAAGCCCTTCTTGCCTTTGCAAAAATGGTTGTAGGTGCCGATCGGCCCCTTGCCGGTGAGCCGGCCAAGGCAGTTCTCGGAGATGAGCAGCGCGTAGCCGAAGGTCAGCACCAAAATGAAATAGGTCAGCAGGAAAATTCCGCCGCCGTACTTGGCGCTAAGGTAGGGGAAGCGCCAGATGTTGCCCAGCCCGACCGCGGACCCGGCCGCCGCCATGACGAATCCCAGCTTGCTGGAAAAGCCGCTGTGCTTTTCCGGATGTGCCGCAGTCCCTGCGGTGCTCATGCCATTTCCGGTACTTCCGGACTGATTATTGCCTGTATCCATTGTTGTTGTTTCCTGTTTTCAGCGCGTCGCGCACAGCTGCAACCGGCTGCGCCGCCGCTTCCGGTGGAGAAAAAAAATCGCCCGGATGGGCGGAATGCCGATTCCCGCGGATGCGCAATCGCGCCCCGGCTGGAACCGGCCTCCCGTGCCTCAATCCCTGATCGGCTCGAAATCCGCCGCGCCATGCTTGCACAGCGGACAGATGAAATCCGGCGGCAACTCGTCGCCCTCATAGATGTATCCGCAGATCTTGCAGACAAAACCCCGCTTGCCCGCCGTCTGCGGCTTCGGCTTCACATGCTGGTGATAGTAGTCGTAGGTCATGGTCGGGACCTCCGAGATCACCCGCGACTCGGTGATGCTGCAAATGAACATCCCGTGGGTGCCAAGATCCACATACTGCTCGACCTTGAGCGACATGAAGGCGTTGATCCCCCGGGGCAGGAAATACAACCCGTTGCCGCTGCGGAACGCCTCGTATCCGGCAAACTTGTCCACCGTGCGGCCGGTGTGGAAGCCAAAGCGCTCGAAGACGTCGAATCCCGATTCGGTCGAAAGGCAATTGAGGTTCATCACCCCCGTCTGCTTGACGACGTGGTGGGTGTAGTTCTGCTTGTTGATGGTGACGGCGATGCGCTCCGGCGAATCCGTCACCTGGGTGACGGCGTTGACAATCATGCCGTTGTCCTTCCTGCCGTCATTGGAGGTCACCACATAGAGCCCGTAGCCGATCTTGAAGAGCGCCTTGGGATTCATGGGCACCGCGGCGTCCTTGCCGCTGTCCTCGCAGGCGGCCATGTAGCTCTGGCAAAGCTCGTCCGCCAGGGCGTCCAGCTGCGCCAGGCTTCCGTCATTGAGCGCGGACTTGATGGTGACCGTGGTGGGCGCGAAAGTGATGTTTTTGCTGTTTTCGAACATCTTGCGCATCACCTTGGCGGCCAGCGGCGCCCAGGAGCCGTTCTCCACCAGCGCCACCGTGCGGTTCTGGTAGTTGCGCTCGGTCAGATGGCAGATGAAGTCGCGCATGTAAGGGAAGATCTCGGCGTTGTAGGTGGTGGTGGCCAGGACCAGCTTCCCGTAGCGGAAGGCGTCCTCGACATTCTCCGCCATGTCGCTGCGCGCCAGGTCGCTGACCACCACCTTCGGGCATCCGCGGCTGCGCATCTTCTCCGCCAGCAGCTCCACCGCCTTCCGGGTATGGCCGTAGACCGAGGTGTACGCGATCATGATCCCCTCGCTTTCAACTGCGTAGGACGACCAGGTGTTGTAGAGGTCCAGATAATGCCCCAGATCTCCGTCAAGCATCGGGCCGTGCAGCGGCAGAATCCGCTCGATCGCCAGCCCGGCGGCCTTCTTCAGCAGCGCCTGGACCTGCGCGCCATATTTGCCGACAATCCCGATGTAATAGCGGCGCGCCTCGCAGTCCCACTCCTCCTCCACATCCAGGGCCCCGAACTTGCCGAAGCCGTCGGCGGAAAACAGCGTCTTCTCCAGGGAGTCGTAGGTGACAATCACCTCCGGCCAATGCACCATCGGCGCGGTGACAAAGGACAGGACATGGCGGCCGGTGGCGAGGGTGGAGCCCTCGCCCACCACAATCTGCCGATCCGCAAAATCGGTGCCGAAGAAATTCTTCATCATCGCAAAGGCCTTGGCCGACGATACGATGCGGGCCTGCGGATAGACCTCCATGAAGGCGGCGATGTTGGCGGAGTGATCCGGCTCCATGTGCTGCACCACCAGGTAGTCGGGCCGGCGGTCTCCAAGCGCCCTCTCCAAGTTGTCCAGCCATTCGTGGGTGAAATGCTGATCGACAGTGTCCATCACCGTCACCTGGTCGTCCAATATGACGTACGAGTTGTAGGACATGCCGTTGGGGACGGCATACTGCCCCTCGAACAGGTCTACCTGGTGGTCGTTTACACCGACATAGCGGATGTCATCGGAAATTTTCATATGGCTGGCTGGGGGTGGATTGCATTCTCCGAAAAAGAAATCGGCGCACACGGGAAAGGACAGAATTTATCACGTATTCCGCGTTTTTCCCATGACAACACCCCGCGATTCCAACATTGCCCCGTTCTGTGGGTTGGCAACGCAACCGCACTGGGCAGCCAATCGGAGAAGTCCGCCTCCGGGCCATTTGCCAGGGCGCCTGCGCCCGGCGGGCATGCCTCGCGCTTTCGCCGGACGCTTTCGCAGAGTGCGACAGGCAGTTTATATTTACGCTGTTACGCGTTTTTTTCATTGCATCAGCCACTTCTCCCGGAGTTCTGCAATGGCGGACGGGCGGTTCATGCCTTCGCTGGCATTTTGAGGCCATTTTGCGAAGGCGCGGCCGTGCATGGCGGTTCATGCGGGCCGCATCGGCGTCAAAGCCCCCGGCATCCCCCCATCAAGGGCGCGCGAAGGCGCAGGGGAATCCATACCCCCGCCGGAGGCGGCGTCTGCACATCTCCAGGGCGTGAATATCTTCAGGAGCGATTTGCCATGTCAGACATCATCAGAATGGGATCTTCAGGGATCATCAGCGGCGACCATCCGGTCATCCCCTTCATCGAGGGCGACGGCACCGGCCCGGACATCTGGCGCGCGACCCGCGCCGTGGTGGACGCGGCGGTGTCCAGGGCCTATGGCGGCCGGCGCTCCATCGAATGGCTGGAGCTGCTGGCCGGCGAGAAGGCCTTCAACACCACCGGCGACTGGCTGCCGCAGGCGACTTTGGACGCATTCGCCAAGTACCTGGTCGGGATCAAGGGTCCGCTGACCACTCCGGTCGGCGGCGGCATCCGCAGCCTGAATGTGGCGATCCGCCAGGCCCTCGACCTCTATGTCTGTCTGCGGCCGGTGCGTCATTTTGCGGGGGTGCCATCCCCCGCAAAGCATCCGGAGCTGGTGGACATGGTGATTTTCCGCGAGAACACCGAGGACATCTATGCCGGAATCGAGTTCAAGGCCGGCACGGATGAAGCCGCGCGGGTGATCGCGTTCCTCAAACGGGAATTTCCCGAGCGCTATGCCCGGATCCGCTTCCCGCAGGATTGCAGCATCGGCGTCAAGCCGGTGTCCAGGGATGGTAGCCAGCGGCTGGTCGAGGCCGCCATCGACTACGCCATTGCGGAGGACCGGCCGTCGGTCACCCTGGTGCACAAGGGCAACATCATGAAATTCACCGAAGGCGGCTTCCGGGACTGGGGCTATGCGCTGGCCTCGGAGAAATATGGCGCGCAGCTGATCGACAACGGCCCGTGGCGGGCGATTAAGAATCCGCGCACCGGCAGGGAAATCGTCATCAAGGACGTGATTGCCGACGCCTTTTTGCAGCAGATCCAGACGCGCCCGGCGGAATACAGCGTGGTGGCGACCCTCAATCTCAATGGCGACTACATTTCCGACGCCCTGGCGGCGGAAGTCGGCGGCATCGGCATTGCCCCGGGGGCCAATATCAACTACCGCACCGGCGCGGCGGTATTCGAAGCCACCCACGGCACCGCGCCCAAATACGCCAATCTGGACAAGGTCAATCCCGGCAGCCTGATCCTCTCGGCGGAGCTGATGCTCCGCCACATCGGCTGGCGTGAGGCCGCCGCCCTGATTGTCAAGGGGCTGGAGCAGTCGATCCGCAACCGGACGGTTACCTACGACTTCGCCCGCCAGATGGAGGGCGCCACGCTGGTTTCCTGCTCCGGATTCGGCCAATGCATCATCGACGCAATGTAACACGGGGGGAAGCAAGGCAGAATGGAAATTGCCGGATACAACCTGAATGACCCGCGCGACTGCGGTGAAGCACTGGCGGTGAACGACCGGTTCATCCGCCGCTACATGGACCTGGTGGACCGCTACGGCAAGCTCCCGGCTTGTGCGGAAATCATCTCCGAGCAGACCAAGGACGAATTCCCGCGGCCGTACCGCGAGTACCTCGCCTCCCTGCCGGGGCTCACCTACCTGGTGCCGCCGGGGGACCCCAGCATCCTCAACCTGGACGATGACAACCAGCAGCAGCAACAGCAGCCGGGGACGCCGAATCCGGACGGCTTCAATCCGGAGGAGATGCCGCCGGAGAAGCTGGATGAGCTGTTTTCCAGCCTGGACAAGCTGTCGAAGGACGCGCCGGTGATGCAGCAGCTGGAGCGCAGCGGCCGCGCCCTGGTGGGCGTAATCGTCCGCCAGATCATCGACTGGAGCAACATCTGCAGCGTCGCGCTGGAAAAGAAGAGCGCGCGCATCGGCGGACTGCAGGCCGCCGTGCTCTTCGGGCATCTGCTCGGCACCATCAATTCCGGGATGTACTTCGTGATGGACTTCCAGCCCCGGATGACGGTGGCGCTGGCCCAGCAGGGCCTGGAGGACATCAGGCGAATCAACCAGATACTGGCGGAGATCCTCGAGGCGGAGCCGATGCTGTCGGCCATCATCAAGGGCCGCATCGAGTCGATGGACGAGGTCGGCAGGATGATCCAGGAGCACATCGACCTGTGCAACAAGCAGCGCAAGGACACCGAGTCCTTCTAGCCGGAAAGGGGATCGCTCACTCATGCCAGAGGAAGCCGCCATCAGCACCGACACCGCGGGGGAGGTTGTCTTTTCCGGACGGTGGCGCCTTGATCTGCAGCATCCCTCCGGCGAGGGCGTGGCGATGCGCTGCCGGCCGCTGGAGGGCCGGATCTGCCTGCGGGATGGCGGCGTGCTGTCATGGGACTCGTCGCTGCCGATCGCCGTCGGGCGCATATGCCGCGAGTGCCTGGCCGCCGGAGTCCAGATCGACTGCAGCGCCCTGCCGGCGGGGGTGGTGAAGCTGCTGGAGCTCACCGGCGGCAATTCCGCACCTTCGGCGCCGGCCACCTACCGCCGCCGGCGTCTGGTGCAGCATTTCGGTTTTTTCGGCATCCAGGCCTGGCAGACCTTCATGCAGGTGGCGGAGTTCACCGGCGAAATCGCCACCGGGCTGTGGCGGTGCGTGCGGCTGTCATCCCGGATGCGCATCTCGGATCTGCGGCGCGAGCTGGTCAATTGCGGCCCGGCGGCGGTGCCGATTGTGGCGCTGATCAGCTTTCTGATGGGGCTGATCCTGGCCTTCATCGGCGCCATCCCCCTCAAGTGGTTCCAGGCGGAAAGCTATGTGGCCAGCCTGGTCGGCATCGGGATGCTGCGCCTGATGGCGCCGGTGATGGTGGGGATCGTCATGGCCGGACGCACCGGCGCGGCCTACGCGGCGGAGCTGGGGACCATGACGGTCAACGAGGAGGTCGACGCCCTGCGGACGCTGGGCTTTCCGCCGACGGATTTCCTGGTGATGCCGCGTTTCCTGGCACTGACCGTGATGTCGCCGCTGCTGTGCGTCTTCGCGGATCTGGTCAGCGTGCTTGGCGGCGCCGTGGTGGCAATCGCCTACCTCGGGATCACGCCGCTGGCATATTTCAGCACCCTCAACGCCACCACCCGCCCCAATGACCTGCTCATCGGGCTGTTCACCGCGCTGGTGCTGGGGATGCTCGACGCCATCTGCGGCTGCTATCAGGGGATCCAATGCGGACGCAGCGCCGCGGCAGTCGGCAGGTCCACCACTGCGGCGGTGGTCAGCAGCATCATCTGCATTGTCATCGCGACTTCGCTGATCACCGTGATGTCGGTGGTCCTGGCGATATGACGCATCATGGAAGCAACAGGCAACGACAATCCCATCGAAGTGCGCGGCCTCACCATGGCCTACGGCAGCCGGGTCGTCATGCGCAACTTGGACTTTTCCGTCCGCCGCGGCAGCGTCTTTGTTGTCATGGGGCCGTCAGGATGCGGCAAATCGACGCTGATGCGGCATTTGATCGGCCTCCAGGAGCCTGCCGGCGGCCAGGTGCGGCTTCTGGGGGAGGACTTGTGGGCGATGGATCGCGGCCAGCGTGAAAAGCTGATGCGGCGCATCGGGATCCTCTATCAGCGCTGCGGGCTGTGGAGTTCCATGACCCTGGCGGAGAACATCGCCCTGCCGTTGCGCGAGTACACCACCCTGGGCGAACGCGAAATCAGCCAGCTGTGCGACTTCAAGCTGTCGCTGGTCGGCCTGGGCGGATACGGCTCCTTCTATCCCGCGGAGATCTCCGGCGGCATGCAGAAGCGCGCGGGGCTGGCGCGGGCCATCGCGCTGGATCCGGAGCTGCTTTTCTTTGACGAGCCTTCGGCGGGGCTCGACCCCATAAGCGCGCACAACCTCGACGAGCTGATGCTCCAGCTTCAGCAGAGCCTCGGCACCACCCTGGTGGTCGTAACCCACGACCTGGACAGCATCTTTGCCATTGGCAGCGACGCCATCTACCTGGACCCCGCCAGCAAGGGCATCCTCTCCCACGACAGTCCGCAGGCCATGCTTTCCTCCGGCCAGCCGGAGCTTGTGGATTTTCTCACCCGCGGCACGGGCATTCCCCGAAGCCAATCGACATCATGAGCAAGACTCCCACACAAGTAACCGCGATCGGTATCTTTGTCTTCTCGGCGCTGATCCTGGCGATCACCATGCTGCTGGGCTTCGGAGGGCGCGCCTGGAATCGCCAGACGGTCGATTTCCGGATGTACTACTACAGCCGGGTCAAGGGCCTGAGCCCCGGATCGCCGGTGATGTTCCGCGGCGTGAAGGTGGGCCAGGTGACCGCCGTGGCCCTCTACGAGGCGGCGGCCCATCAGGGATACGCGCCGCGCGGCGAGACCGACCTGCGCGAACTGCACAACGACACCGAGATGGCCTATCCGATCCAGGTGGTCATCGAGATCGATCCCAGGCACCTGGGGTACGAGATGCCATGGTGGCAGGCCTTCATCCCCGCATTCAACGACAGCGTCCCCCAGGAGATCCGCCGCCGGATCAACGAGATGGTGATGCGTGACGGCCTATGCGCGCAGCTGCAGACCGCGTCGCTGCTCACCGGGCAGCTTTACATCGACTTCATTCTCGCGCCGCAGCGGCCGGACGCGGAGGAGAGGGCGCTTCTGGAACGCGAGCTGTCGATGCACATCCTCCCGACCCGCCTGGCGCCGCTGGACAAATTCACCCGTCAGCTTGGCGAGAAGCATTTTGACAGCGCGATCGACAACATCAGCCGGCTCACGCTGCAGCTCAGCGCCTTTGTCGAATCCGGAAAGAGCCAGCAGCTGCTGGACGACACCGTCGCAATCGCCTCGGACATCCGGGATACGACCGGCAGATTGAAGCATGTCATCAAGGCATTGCTGATGCTGCTCAATGGCAGCGGCGAGCTGGTCACGGTGCTGCAGCGGGAGTCCGGCGCCACCGCCACCCAGCTGCGCAGCACCCTCCAGCGCGCGGAGCGCACCCTGGACGGGTTTGACCTGGCGGTCGGCGAGGTGCGCGGGGAACTCAAGCCGCTGGCCGGCAGTCTCAATACGATGCTGTCGCAGGCGCAACGCGACCTTGACCAGGCGCAGGCGCTGCTGGCCAACCTTTCCGACGCCACCAGCCAGGACGCGCCATTGCGGCGGCAGCTGGAGACGACCCTGCAGGAATGCAGCCGCGCGGCCGCATCCGCCCGCGATTTGATGGACCGTCTCAATGCCGATCCCCAGCGGATGCTCTTCGGCCCGCCATCTTCAGAGGAGAAGTGAGTCCATGACCAGCAAGAAGGCCTTTTCGTCATTTGCCGCAGGAGCGTTGCTGACGCTGCTGTTGGGCATCGGCAGCTCCTGCGTCAGCCGCAAGGCGCCGATGCGCGCATACATCCTGCCATCCTATGCCGGAGCGCCGCCGGCCGCCTGGCTGACGGTCAGCATGCCGGGCTACCTGGACAGCCGTAACATCGTGCAGGCGGCCCTGCCCACCGGCGAGCTGCAATCCCGCCGCAATGCGCTTTGGGCCGTGCCGCTCAACGCCATGGTCGCATCCATCCTCTCCGGCCAGCTGTCGGATCTGGGGCCGCGGCCGGATTTCGGCGGCCGCTGGCGGCAAGTCCGGGTGGAAATCCACCACTTCGCCCCCACTCCCGCCGGCAAATTCCTCGGCGACGGCGTGATCGCCGTCGGCAAGAGCGGCGTCGCGCGGCAATTCAGCTTTGAAATCGCGCCTGACGCCCCGGTGCGTGACCATGACCCCTCCGTGCAGGTGGCATTGTACGACCGCGCCGTCGCCATGCTGGCGCAGCAGATCCGTGACGCGATGACGTTGAGCGGAAGCTCCGGCGGATGAATCTCTCCTGCCGCCTGCCTTCCCAGCCCCGGCTGCCGCCGCCATCCGCACCTCCGAATTTCCCCATCCCCTCATGAGATGCCTTTTCACCACATTGCTTTTGGCCCTGGCCATCCCGATGCTGGCCGCGGATCCGGACGCCCCCGCAGTGGCCGCGGGCGGCGCGGAGGCCTTCCCCGTGCAGCCGGAAAGCCGTCAAGGCGCGCTTGAGCGCGAATGCGAATACGGCGATCACGCCATGGACATGGGCAACTACCGGCTGGCGGCAGAGTATTTCCGGCGGGCCGATGGCATGATCGACGCCGCCCATCCCGAGGCCGGCCAGATCCGGTTGCGGCTGGCCCAGTCGCTGCTGGCCGACGGGCAATATGACGAGGCCGCCCGCCAGGTGGCCGACTTCATGCTCCGGCGCCGCCCGGACGTCCCCGCCGCCATCCTCGACAAGCTGCAATTATGCGCTGCGGAAGCGCAATTGCGCTTGAAGGCGCTGGACGACGCCATGCGCCGGCTGCTGGAGCTGTCCCGCAACGCCAGCGACCCCCAGGTGCGCCATCGCGCTTTGTGCCTGCTGGCGGATTGCTACATCATCAAGCAGGAATGGAGCAAGGCGGTGGAGCTGCTGGAGTCCCGCCGCAAGAGCTACACCAAATGGGATCACCAGCGCAACGAATGGCAGCTGGAGCTGTCAAAGGCCCAGATCATGGCCAAGAAATTCACCGAGGCGCGCCTGGGGCTGCAATCGCTGCTTGAAGAGGGGAGGATCGAGGGGCAGTCGCGGCTGCTGGTGCAGCTGCAGCTGGTGCAGGCGCTTTGCGGCGAGGGCAATCCCGGCGAGGCGATGAAGCTCTTCGGGGAAATCAAGGAATGCTGCCCCCGGCATCCGGATGCCGTCTGGCAGGCGACCTTGGAGCAGCTATGCCGCGCAATCAAGGACGCCCCCGCCCAGTCCGTGGAGCTGTACCGGCTTCTGATGCAGGTGGCGGTGGACGATTCGTCGCGCATCAACTACGGGATCGCCCTGGCCGAGAGCCTCCATGCCGGCGGCATGGACACCGAGGCCATGAAGCTCCTGGCGGAGCTGCTGTCGCAATATCCGCAGAATCCGGCGCATGACGAAATCGCCATCCGGCTGGCGGACTTGAAATTCAGCCATGGCGACTACCGCGGAGCCGCCGCGCTCTATGCGCCGGTGGCCCGATCCGGACGGCTGGCCGATGGCAGCCGCTACCGCGTGCTGCTCAATCTGGGCAAATGCCATGCCGCGCTCAAGGAAATGCGCGAGGCCTCCGACTGCTATCGCCGCGCCGGCGAGGACGCCGGAGGCGCCGACGAGGCCGTGAAGGCCTTCCGGATGGCGGCGCAATGCGCCGAGGCTGGCGGCGACCGCGAAGGCGCAATCGCCAATTACCGCACCGCCGCCAGGCATGACTCCGAGCCGCTTGGCATTGAGAGCCTGATGGAGTCCGCGCTGCTGCTGCGGCAAATGGGGCGCACCGCCGAGGCGCTGGCTGAAATCAACCGCTTCATCGCCATCGCCGGAAAGAACGGCAATTCAAGCCGGCTGCTGCCGGCACGGCTCCAGGGGGCAAACTGGCAGCGCGAACTGGCTGGCAACGACCCCGCGGCGCTCAAGGCCGCCGAGGAGTCGCTTCTGTCAGTGGCCAAGCAATGCGTCAATGAACCGGAACTGGCATCCAGGGCCTACCTGGAGGCCAGCGCCACCGCCCGGCGGCGCGGCGACCTGGACACCGCCATCGCCATTGTCGGGGAGTTTCTGCGGCTGCCGCCGCCGCCGGCATTCCTGCCGGAAGCCCGGCGTCTGGCGGTGCTCATGGCCTTCCAGCGCGGCGACGACAATGCCGGTGCCCTGGCCGAGGAGTATCTTGCCGCCCCCGCCATGGCCGACGGCGACCGCGCGGAAGTCGCCATGCTCTATGCCGACACCCTGGCCGCCCAAGGCAGGAAAAAGTTCCCCGAGGCCCGGAAATACTACGGCATTGCCGCCAGCGCCGCAAATGGCGCCAGCGCCGCAAATGGCGCCAACGCCGCCGACGCCCGTTTCGAGCAGGCGAAGCTCTACAGCCTCGGCGGCACCGCGGCGGAGAATGCCGCCGCCGGCAAATTGCTCGACGAGTTGCTTGCGGATCACGACCTGTCCCCGCAGATGCGGGTGAAATGCCTGATGCTGCGCGGCGACATCGCCGCCGATGACGGGCGGCTGGACGATGCCGTCAAGGCCGTGGACGATGCGGTGGATGGCGCCGCCGGCACCTCGCTGGAAAGCGCCGCCCGCGGACGCCTCGCGGAGCTGCTGCTGGCTTGCGGGCGGCCCGAGGATGCATTGCAGGCCATTGACGCGGTCCTGGGGCACTACGGCGACCTGCCTCCGGCCGTCCAGCAGCACGCGCTGTTCCTCAAGGGCCTGTGCCTGGAAAATGCCGGCCGCACCCTCGAAGCCATCCGGATCTACCAGGATTTGTGCTACCGCTACGACGCGATGCGGGAGCGCGGCATCCCCGCGCCATGGAAATACTACAGCCAGGCAGTGTGGAAGCTGGCAGGGCTGCAGCGCCAGCGCAAGACCGACTCCGCGCTGCGGGAGGCAATCCACCTTCTGGAAAAATACTCCGCCACCGCGTTGCCGCGATCCAGGGAAGCCGCCTCCTTGTCCAAGCAGCTGCGGCTCGAACTGCGTTCCGGGGATTGACCATTCGCACCTCACCACCATAGCCGCTCACCCCTCACCACGATGTCCGCCCGGATGACCTTCCGCCCGGACATGAACTCCCTGAAATCAAAAGATGAAGGCATTTCTCCACATGATGGCAGCCGCGGCCATTTTGGCGGCCGGGGCATCATCCCCTGCGGCGCCGCCCCCTTCCCTGCAGGAAGGACGGGTGCTGGCGATCGCCGGCGACAGGACGATCACCTCCTATGACGTGCAGCAGGCGGCCGCCCGGATGCTGCCGCAGCTGGAGCAGCAGTTCCCCCGCGAGGAGGAGCTGCAGGCCGCATACCGGAAGCTCCAGTCCGAGATCCTGGAACGGATGATCGACGAGGAGCTGGTCTATCTGGATTTCGTGGCGCTCAAGGGGAAGATCCCCCCCAAGTACCTCCAGGACCGCATCGACCGCATTGTCTATGAGCAGGCCAACGGCAACGAGGAGCTCTTCCGGGAAATGCTCCACCGTGACAACATGACCTGGAAGGAGTTCAAGGACCGGATCTTCCGCCAGCTGGCCGCCGAGATGCTCACCTACGACCGCACCCGCCGGAACCTCACGGTCCCGGACGCGCAGATCCGCGACTACTTTGCGTCGCACCGCGCGGATTTCGACGAGCCGTACAGTTACCTGGTGCAGGTGATCATGCTCCGCAAGGATGGCAAATACGCCGATGACCTCCCCGGCACCATCGCCCGGATCCGCCAGGAATACACCGGCGGCGCCGACTTTGGCCAGCTGGCAAAACGCTACTCCGAGGGCATGAACGCGGAAAATGGCGGATCGCTGGGATGGCAGACCGCCCTGGCGCCCAAATTGCAGCCGGTGGCCGAGCGGCTCTCCCCCGGCGAGCTGTACGGCCAGGAGCTGGACATGGGCAGCATCTATCTGGTGCGGCTGGCGGACCGGCGCGGCGGCCAGGCCAATGAGCTCACCCCGGAAATCGCCGCCAAAATCCGCAGAATCCTGGAGGAACGCGAAGCCGCACGGCGATACGACGAATACATCCGCAAACTCTACCAGAAATACCCCGTCCGCCGATTCGACCGCAATTGAGATGGCTGCCGGGTGATGACCGCCTTTTCCCATTGTGACCGAGATATTCCTGTTCATTGACGCCCTGGGGTGGAGGATCGCCGGCGAACACCATTTCCTCCTGGCGGAGCTGCCATGCCGCCAGGCGCTGGAGATGCAGTTCGGATACTCCTGCGCCGCCATCCCCACCCTGCTGTCAGGGCAGAAGCCGGCGGTGCACGGGCACCTGTCGCTGTTCCGGTTCGCCCCGGAAGCTTCGCCCTTCCGCACAATCGCCCGGCTGGCGCCGCTGCTCAAGCCCGATTGGCTGTGGAGCCGCGGGCGTGTCCGCAACCAGCTCTCCAAATGGCTTAAGCGCCATCACGGCTTCACCGGGTACTTCCAGATCTACAACCTGCCCTTCCGCAAGCTGGGCATGATGGACTGTTGCGAAAAGCAGAACCTCTTTGTCCGCAATGGCATGGCCCCGGAAGAAAACCTCTGCGACCTGCTGGAGGCCTCGGGACTGCCATACCATATCTCCGACTGGCATCTGCGCGACGAGGAAAACTTCCGCGCCGGCATGGACGCCATCCGCGGCGGCGCCAAATTCCTGTTCCTCTATGCCGCCGAACTGGATGCCGTGCTTCATCGGCATGTCCGCCACCAGGAAGCCATCGCGGAGAAGCTACGCTGGTACGAGGGCCAGGTCCGTGCCCTGATGGCCTTCGCGCAGTCGCATTGCGGCGACTTCCGCCTCACGGTGGTCTCCGACCATGGCATGACTGCGTTCAGCCATGCCGTCAATCCCGCCGCCGCCATCGACGCCACCGGCCTGCGCTTCGGCGAAGACTACGGCGCCTGCTTCGACTCCACCATGGCGCGCTTCTATTATCTGAAGCCCAATGCCGAAAAGTTGATCCGCCAGGCCATGCGGCGCTTCGACGGCGACGGCCACTTCCTTTCCCGGGAAGAGGAGTCCCGCTACGGCATCCTCCGCGAAGACCGGCTCTTCGGCGATGCGATCTTCCTGGTCCGGCCCGGCGTGCAGATCGTCCCCTCGGACATGGCGTCGAAGCCCCTCGACGGCATGCATGGATACGCTCCGGATGACGGCGATTCCGTGGCGTCGCTGCTGTCTACCGCGCCCATCCCGGAAGACGTCCGCCAGCTGGCGGATGTCTTCGGCCTGATGAAGGCCCGCGCCGGACGGCTGGCGGCCTCGCCGGGAGGCGGCACATGAAGATCCCCCTGCTGAAGAACACGGTCACCACCTATCTGGGGATGTTCGTGCGCCTGCTGCAGGGAATCCTGATCACCCGGTGGATGATCGGCCTTCTGGGCGACGCCAACTACGGGCTGTGGACGATGCTGTGGTCCTTCTTCGTCTACTCGCTGCTGCTGGATTTCGGCCTCGGCGTCGCCGCCCAGAAGGCCACCGCCACCGAATTGTGGAAGCGCGACCAGAGAAAGTACAACCTCACCATCTCCACGGTGTTCTTCTTCCATCTGGCGATGTCGGCGGTGATTGTCGCCGGGACGATCATCGCCTCCTGCTTTGTCCGGGAGCTCTTCCATCTGCCGCCCGGACAGGACACCGGATACTACCGGCTCTGCTTCCTGGTCTTCGGCATCGGCTCCGCGGCGCTCTTCCCGATGGGGGTGTTCCCGGAGATGCTGGCCGGATTGCAGAAGCTCTGGCTGTGCAACTACATCGGCATCGCCGCAAACGCCGCGGAGCTGGCCGGCACCGGCGTGGTGCTGCTGTGCGGCGGCCAGATCATCTCGCTGGTGGCGTTCATCCTGGTCCTGCAGCTGGCCGTCAAGCTGGCAATGGCAATCTGCGCATGCCGCGCCATCCCCGGCTTCAGGATCATGCCCAAATGGGATCGGGAGGTATTCGGCGAGATTTTCAATTTCAGCGGGATGGTCTATATTTCATCGATCGCCAGACTGGCATGGGAACGCGGGTCGGTGCTGTTCATCAGCATCTTCTGCGGCCTGGTGCCGGTGTCGATCTACCAGGTCGGGGTACGGCTGACGGTGCTCATGAGCCAGTTCACCGGCGCCTACCAGGAAAATGTCGCGCCGCTGACCGCGCTGCTATACGCACGGCAGCGCCGCCGCCACCTCTCGCGCATAATTCTCAATTCCATGCGCTGGAACAGCTTCCTGGCCACCGGAATGACCTTCGGGATACTGCTTTGCGCCCCGCAGCTGCTGCGGCTGCTCTTCCGCTACACGGAGAACCTCGGCAGCGCCGTGGCCATCTGCCGCATCACCGCAGTCTCGGTGTGGGCCTGGCTGGTCTACCGCACCGTCCCGGAAAAATATCTGCTGATGGCGGAAAGACACCGGCTGCTGGCGATGGCGTCAATTGCCGAGGCCGTGATCTTCGTCGCCCTCTCCATCGGCATCCTCTGCGTCATGCCGTCGGTATACGTCATCATGTGGACCTCCATTGCCTCCCGGCTGGTCTCCACCTTCGGTTTCATCCTCCCGGCGACAATCCGCGACAACGCGATCCGGATCCGCCCGCTGCTGTGGCAAACCGCCGCGCTGCCGCTGCTGGCGCTGATCCCCGCCGCCGCCGCCGCCATCCTCGCATGCCACTGCCTGGCGGGCCGCGCCTCCGACCTGACGCTGGTCGCCGTCACCGCCGCCGTCAGCGCATCGACCTATCTTGCCTGCTCGTACTTTGTCATCTTCGATTCCGGGGAACGCCGGCGTCTGGCCAGGGCCTTCCGCCGCAGGGCAAACGCCCGCCACACCACTGACCAAGGGAAATCGCCATGAACTACGAATTTGAGAACCTCGAAGGCGTGCTGCTGGTGCGCCTGATTGGACGGCTGGTCGCGGCGTACGCCGATGACTTCCAGCGCCAGGTGCTTGACCACCTCGGCGACCGGAGGAACATTGTGCTGGACCTGGGCAGGATGAGCCACATCGACAGCTCGGGGCTTGGCGCGATGGTGTTCCTGCTCCAGAAGGCCGGCACCGACGGCGGCAGCGTCAAGCTGGCCTGCCTCCAGGACCGTCCGCGGATCATCTTCGAAATCACCAAGGTCTTCCGGGTGTTCGAGATCTTCGACTCCGTGGACGCCGCAGTCAAATCCTTCGAGGAAGAACCGCCAAAATAGCCGCCAGAGGATGCAATGCCGGGAACTGTCAATTCTGGTTCGCGCCCACAACGACGAGGCTGACATCGGCGACACTGTGTCGGCCATCCTCGCCCAGCAGTGCCCCCTGCCATTCACCGTATATTGCTGTGACGACAATTCATCCGACCGCACCGGGCGGATCATCCGCTCCTTTCCGGAGGTGCGGGTCATCGAGCGCCCGCCGGGGGACTACCTTCCCGGGCGCACCCTCAACCACATGGTGCGGCAATGCGCCGGCCAGATTGTGGTCTTCAACAACGCCGACGCTGTTCCGCAGGACCGCCACTGGCTTTCCAGCCTCATTGCGCCGCTGCTGACGGACGAGGCCGATGCGGCATATGCCAACCAGCTCCCCCGCCCCAACGCCCGGTGGCTGGTGCGCAAGGACCATGAGCGCGCCTTCGGGGACGGCCGCGTCAGCGCCAAATGGCGATTCTTCTTTTCGCTGGCCTCCGCCGCCGTCCGCCGCGAGGATCTGCTGTCCAACCCGTTCGACGAGACCTTCCGTTATTCCGAGGACATCGAATGGGCCCGCCGGCGGCCGATCCGGATCAAATACGTCCCCGCCGCACGCGTCTGCCATTCGCACGACTACACTGCGCGCCAGCTGCGGAAGCGCTTCTATGGCGAGGGCTATGCGGAGGCCCGGATCTGCGGCGCCGCGCCGGGCCTTTGCCGCACCATGATCTCGGTGGTGGCCGAAAGCGCCCGCGACCTGCTCTATATCCTCCGGCATCCCGCCGGCTGGCGCGAACTGCCCGGCGCCCCCCGGCGGCGCTGGATCCAGCGCTTCGCGGCGCGCCGCGGCGCCCTCGACTGCCTGCACGAGGTGAGCCGCCATCCATGAGACTGCGCATCGCCCATGTCGTGCGGCGCTTCGTCTTCTCCGAATGGGGCGGCACTGAGAACGTCGTCTGGAACACCGCCCTCAACCAGCTGGAAATGGGGATGGCTCCGGAGATCCTGGCGACCTGCGCACTGGATCATCCCGGAAGGGAGGTGCGCCAGGGCATCCCCATCCGGCGCTTCCCGTATCATTATCCCTACTTCCCAATGCCTCCGGCCGACCGACTGGCATTGGACAAGAAAGGCGGCAATCCCTGGAGCCGCCAGCTCTTTGCGGCGCTGCGCGCCGGGCAATACGACCTCGTCCACATCCATTGCGGCGGACGGCTGGCCGCCACCTGCTGCAGAATCGCCCGCCAAATGGGCATCCCCGCCATTATCACCCTCCATGGCGGCGCCGCCGCCGTCCCGCCGGCGGAAATGGCGGAGATGCTCCGCCCGGTGCGCCATAAGCTCAACTACGGGCGCGCCATCGACCTGCTTCACGGCATCCCCCGCGACCCGCTGGCGGAGGCCACGGCGTTGATCTGCATCAGCCGCGAAGAGCAGTCGCGGCTCAAAAGGCCATATCCCGGAATTGCGGTGCATTACCTGCCCAACGGCATTGCCCCCGGACGATTCCGGGAGGCCAGCTCCGTGGATATCCGGCAGGCATGCCAGATCCCCGCCGGGCGGAGAATTCTCCTCTGCATCTCGCGCATCGACTATCAGAAGAACCAGAAGCTGCTGCTGGAGGTGCTGCGTCATGACCCCGGCGCCCACCTGCTGCTGATCGGGCCAGTCACCGCTCAATGGTACCATGACGAGATCCTGGCCGACGCCAGACGGGACGGATTGCTGGAGCGCCTCACGCTGATCCCCGGCGTCCCCCCGGAATCGCCGCTGATCAACGCCGCACTCCATGCCGCCACCGCCTTCGCCCTGCCCTCGCGCCACGAGCCATTCGGCATCGCCGCCCTGGAGGCGTGGGCTGGCGGCACGCCGCTGCTGGCCGCCGCCGTCGGCGGACTCAAGGACCTGGTGCAGGACGGCGTCAACGGGCTGCTCTTCTCCCCCGACGACCCGCAGATGCTGCTCTGCGCCTGGCGGCGCCTGCAGGATGATCCCGCACTGCGGCGGAACATCACCGCCAACGCCAGTGCCGAAGTGGAAAAATACACCTGGCCAGCCATCGTCAGCCGCCTGGACGAGATCTACCAGGACGCGCTTGCAAGGCGATAGCGCTGGCGCCGTGACGCAAAGCCGCCATTGTGCATTTTCATGCCACGGCGCTTGCAAAATGGCGAATGGATATTATCTTATGGCGCTTTCCGAAAAGCGTCTCCATCGTCTAGTGGACTAGGACATCAGGTTTTCATCCTGGTAACAGGGGTTCAATTCCCCTTGGAGATGCCAATCTCCATGTTCCTCCTTTTTTACCTCCATGCCCGTTCTGCATGGAGGTTTTTTTTATTTCAATAACACCAGTCCACTTCGAGCCGCACGGGCGCTGGCGGCGCCGGAATGCGGAGCAGATATTTGCGCAATGCGCCAATGCATGACTGGTCGAGCCGCGGGTTTCCGCAGGATTCGCGGATGATGATCCGGGGGATTTCCATGCCGGCCTGCGGCCGCAATTCAATCAGCGTCGTGCCTGTCAGGGACTTTTCGGCCTTCGCCTGCCGCCAGTACTCCAGGGTCTGCTCGTCCAGGGCCGGCGCCGGCTGGAGGACTTCGCCGCCTTCGGCCAGCCGCCAGTAGACCCGGGAGGCGACGGGGCGGGCGGGGGATTTGGCCGCATCCGGCTGAATGCGGCAGCTCTGCCATGACAGCTGCAGCGACTCCAGACGCGGCTTCAGCCGCCATGAGAGCTGACGCTGCACCAGCGGCGGCGGCGGCAGCGGCGACCGCTTCATGGCGAACTGCGGCGCCTCCGGCAACAGGAATCTCCGGCTGGAATTGCCATAGAGGCTGGAGAAGCCGCTGCAGTAGTCGGGAAGCAGCCACTGCTGCGGATTGGCGGCCTCCAGCCAGTCGTAGAGGCCGTCGCCTGGGCGCCCGGTTCCGCCGCCATCGCCATCCGGATCCGGCACCGCGACCATCAGCTCCTCGTCCTGATCGGCGCGCCAGGCGTCATGGTGATGCGCGTCGAGCGGATTGTCGCCGAAGAACACATAGAGCAGCAGCAGCGCCAATATATGGAATGCGGCAATCAGCAGCACCGACAGCACGACATCCCCGGCCGCATGCATGAATCCCCGCCAGCGCGATCCCGCCGCGGACGCCATGCCATTATTTGTCGCTGATGCTGACATCGATTTTCGGCAAGGTGGCGTTGCGGCCGTTCTGCAAATCGCTGGCCAGGATGAAATCCAATCCGGACTCGCGGGCGACACCCGCCAGCTCCAGCCAGTCCTTCATCCGGACATTTTCATCCGCGCATACGATGATCTTCGCCCGCGAAAGCCCGAAGGCCGTCCCGCCGTCCGCCGCCTGATGGCCATGGGACGGCACGGTATGCTCCTTCACCCACTCATCCAGCCGCTCGCGGAAACGGTTCTTGTCGACGGCTTCGCCATTGTAGAAGAGCTTCCCGTCAGCGGTGATCACGACGATCAGCTTCTCACCTGACTGGTAGTGGGCGCCGGCGATCTGCGGCAGCGTCACCGTCGTGCCGGGAATCGACACCAGGTTGGCGCTGATCAGGAAGATCAGCGCGATCACCAGGAACATCCCGACCAGCCCGACACAGAAGATGAACGCGCCGGAGTCCTCCTGCTGTGATGAACGCCAGTGGTAGTACATTCCGCGCCCCCTAGAACTCCTCCGGCGGCTGGTGGGTCACCAGGAAATAGGTCATCTCCGACGCCACCCGCCCCAATTCCTGCAGGAGGTTGTCGATCTTGCTCACCAGCACGGCATGGAACACCTGGCAGAACAGCGAAGCGGCCAGCCCGACAGTCATGCACACCAGCGCGTCCTTGAGATAAGGCGCGATCTCCATCAGGCCGGTGAAGGTGCCGCCCTTCATCATCCCCAGCATCTGCACAATCCCCAGGAACATCCCGATCAGCCCCAGCACCGGCAGCCAATTGCCGATGGCCTTGAGCAGCCGCAGGTTGCGCTCGATCTTCGGGATGGTCATGCGCACCTGGTCGTCAATCGCATAGCGCATCCCCATCTCGCCGTCCTTCCAATGCTCGATCGCAGTGCGGATCACCTCGCCGACCACCCCGGTATGGGCGTCGCAATTGACAATCGCCTCCTTGACATTGCCATGGCGCAGCTGGGTCATCAGCCCGCGCACCAGCTCGTTGGTGTCGATGCGGTTGCGGTGCAGATAGAGCCAGCGTTCCACGAAAAAGAGCATGGCGATGAAGAGCCCGACCAGGATGACGATGATCATCCCGCCGTTGTTCATCAGCAAATCCTGCAGTGTTTCCATCATTTGACCTTCGGGGCGGCGATCTCCTCCGCCCGCGGAATGAAGCGTTCGATTGGCAAGTCGCGGTGGTAGTTGCGGAGATTGGCCGCCAGCATCCTGGTGGTCTGGCCGCCATTGTCCAGCGCCTGCTGGACCGTCCCCAGGGCGACCTTGCGCATCTCATCAAACGGCGGCAGGCCACGGCGCAGCTCGGTGCCGCTGATGAATTTGGCATAGTGGTCATAGAGCCCCTTCGCGGTGAGCGTAAGCCCCTCGAAGGTCTTGTATTCGTCGCTTTCGTCATTCTCGGCGTACGCCAGGAAATTGTACGCCTGGAAGAGGTAGCTTTGGATGATGGCCTGGGCCTGGTGGCGCGAGGCGCTGTCCATGTCCTCGGTCATCTCCTTGATGACGAACTCCTCCAATTCGCCCTTGAAGCGGTTGGGATTAAGCTCGCGCCCGTGCTGGAACCACTGCGCGGCCTTCTTCTTGTACCCGAAGCTGTACAACCGCACCACGCCATCGACGATGAAATTGACATACGGCCCCAGGTTGTTGAGGTCGGGGTACTTTTCCGCCACCATGCGGTATTCGGCGTCCGCCGCATCGGCCACCGCGAAATTCGGCGTCATCTGCAAGGTCCGCAGGTCGCCCTTGAGATACAGCAGCTTCCCGGTCCGGAAGGCGGCATTCAGGCTCTGGAAGATCATCCGGTCGCAGGACAGCCGCTTGAACCTGGCGCTTTCGGAGAACCACCTCTCGCGTCCGCGCTCCGCCCAGTAGATCGCGTGCGCCTCGGGCAGCCGCCAGTCCAGACGGCCGAATCTCCGGTTGCACTTCATCATCATCTGCGGATCAAGGCGGTATTTGTATACCATCCACCGGTGGCGCAGGCACAGCTCCACCGGCTCGGTGACGCCCAGTTCGTCAAAGCGCTTCCGGAAGGGCTGGCCATTGTGCTCCTCGGGAATGGCGGCCTTTTCGCGGAAGAGCGTCTCCAATTGCCGGAAATCCAGCCCGAAAGACGACAGCAACGCCTTGAAGGCCTCCGCCTTGCGGTCCAGCACCGCCATCAGCTTGGTCTCGTTGAGCGGCGCCTTGTCCAGCACCTCCCATTGCTCGTAGTAGTCGCCGAAGAGCCGGATCATCTCCTCCGCCATCTGCACCTTGTAATAGAGGTTGGCGTCATCCATCTCCGCGCCCATCTTGTGCTGGTAGATCCACCCCAGCTGCCGGAAGAGCTCGGGGTCGCCGGGGTTGTATTCCAGCGCCTCGTCCCGGATGAGCTCGATGCCGCGCTTCACCCAGCGCCAGCGGTCCTCGAAATTGGTGAAGGTCACCGAGACATTGTAGGACATGTTCCACCCCAGGAAGGCATGGGCGCCGGTGAAGCGCGGCTGCAGCTTGACGATCCAGTCCGCCAACTGCACCATCTCGTAGTATTTGCCCTCGTCCTGCATCTTGCCGGTGCGCAGCCACAGGTAGTCCGCCAGCAGCCCCCGGAAGCCGCCCAGGGCGATGCTGGTGAAGGCCACCATCGGCGGCGCATTCTCCAGCGGCGTATTGTCGGTGAGGTGATAGATGGCGCGGATGCCATTCATCCGGCTCTGGAAGAACGACAACGCGCCCATGAGCGCCGCCATCACCGCCAGAATGACCACTATTTTGCTGAAGCTGCTTTTCATGTCTTGGAGAAATTGATGAGGTTGCCAGCGGCCGCGTCGCTACACCACCCGGCGGATCACCAGCCCCAGCTCGCGGCGGTGCAGCACCGCGATGCCCAGCAGCATGATGATGCCGGTGCGCAACACCAGCACCTTCCAGAAGGCGCCGTTGATCTGCGTCCACTCGACCAGCCGGCCGTTGGCCAGGCGCGACGTGCAATCCAGATCGTCAACCGTCACCACCAGCATGCCGACGCCGCGGGCCATGTAGTGCGCCGCCCGCTGGGCGACGCTGGTGTAGATGTAGCTGCCGTCGTCATTGGTCAGCGGCGCGTCAATCGCCGCCGGAACCACCATCCCGATCACGATGTAGGAGATGGCGACAAACACCGCCACCGGAGTGGAGAAGATCGCCCCGACCGCGCATCCCAGCCCCGCCAGAAACGCCAGCTGGAACACCGCCATCAGCATGGTGCGCATGAAGTTGTTGAAGAATCCGGCCACCCGGCACAGCAGCACCGGGCCGTCCACCACCTGGAAGATGGCGGTGCTTTTGCCCACCAGCCCCCGGTATGCCTCCTGGGCCTCCGGATTGTCGGCGGGGATGCTCTTGGGATCCGGCAAATTGAAGTTGGAGTAGTTGCGGAAATGCAGCACCACCCGGTCATTGCCCGCCTTGTCGATGATCATCGACGACGACAGCGGGAAGTTGTCCTGGCCGATGGCCGGCGCCGCCGGATCGATGGTGGACAGCTCCTGCCAGCTGCCGCCCGGCATGGCGAAGGGCTGGGCGGCAAGCGACGAATACCACACCTGCGGATAGACTGTGCCGGTGTGCGCCACCTCATTGCCGTCCTTGTCGCGGTAGACCTCGAAGCCCCAGTCCACCGGCAATTGCCGCTGGTCGGTATCCGAGATGTCGCCGCTGTACATCCGGAAGCGCAGATAAAGCCGCGAGTCCTTCTTCGGGAAGCGCACATTCTCGAAGACCCACGAATGTTCGCCGCCCGGGGCGACGGTGATATTGCGCATGACCTGCTGGACCAGTTCGCGGCGCAGCCCCTCCATCACCGTCTTCCGGTCGTCATTGGGGTTGATGCGGCCGTCGCGCACCCGCTTGTCGTATTCCTCGCGCATCCGGGCGCCGACATTGGCCGGCACCGGATAGTACTGCCGGCGGCCGACCAGCGTCTCCTGATGCAGCCTTTCCATGTCCTCCTGGGTGAACAGTCCGCTCTGCCGGGCGCTGTGCAGCCGGAAAAGCGTCAGGCCGTAGATGATCATCATCGCGATCCCCAGCAGCAGCGCGTGCATCAGGAAGACGCCGCAGAATTTTCCCGCCAGGATCTTCCAGCGCGGACAGGGCTTGCACACCACCAGATGGATGTTGTACCCCTCGATTTCGGTGGCCAGCTGCGCGCATCCCAGCCACAGCGTCGACGCCGATATGAGCGCGATGACCACATTGAGCGCATAGGTCAGCGACACCTGCACCAGCCCCGCCGCCGTGTTGTCGCCCTTGATGGTGAGCGGCAGCCCGAACACGGCGACCAGGATCAGCACGAACAGGACGATGAAGACCTTCGAGCGCACCGCCGCGCGGATGGTCTGCTTGAAAATGGCGTTGAATGCTTTCACTGTAGAGAATCGTTGTCCGGCCTGTTGCAGGGAAAAGCCCGGCTTCGTTGCAATTGCGCCTTTATATTAAGGCGTGTTACGTGCGCGGCCTCATGTTTTGAACGCGTGCGCTAATATATCACCTTTTTTTAGGCCGTCACTATGAATACCTGCATGCCCTCCCCTGAAAATAGCGCAATGTACCGCAGCACCCGCGGCGGAATCGATCCGGTGGACTTCATCGACGCAGTGATGATGGGGCTGGCTGACGACGGCGGGTTGCTGGTGCCGGGGGCGATTCCCAGGATCAGCGCCGAACAGCTCGAGTCCTGGCGGGGCCTGGGCTACCCCCGGCTGGCCTTCGAGGTCATGCGGCCCTTTGTCGGCGACGCCATTGCGGCGGACGACCTGCTGGCGCTGATCGAACGCAGCTACGCGGCCTTCGACTGCCCGGAGGTGGTGCCGGTCAAGCCGCTGGACGGACGCGACCTCTTCGTCGCCGAGCTCTTCCACGGCCCGACGCTGGCCTTCAAGGACGTGGCGCTGCAATTCCTGGGCAACCTCTTCGAGTACATCCTGAAACGGCGCGGCGGGAAATTGTGCATCCTGGGCGCCACCAGCGGCGACACCGGATCCGCCGCCATCCACGGCGTCCGCGGCAAGGACGGCATCGAGATCTTCATCATGTACCCCGAGGGCCGGGTCAGCCCGCTTCAGGAACGCCAGATGGCGACCGTCCCCGACGCCAATGTCCACTGCATCGCCATCAACGGCACCTTCGACGATGGACAGCGGGTCCTCAAGGAGGTCTTCAACGACCTGCCCTTCAAGCAGTCGCATCATCTTGGCGCCGTCAATTCAGTCAACTGGGCGCGGATCCTCGCCCAGGTCGTCTACTACTTCTGGGGCGCCTTCCGGGTCCAGGAGCGCCGCGGCGACCGCACGGCAGTCCAGGTCGCGGTGCCGACCGGCAATTTCGGCGACATCTTCGCCGGATTCATCGCCATGAACATGGGCGCGCCCGTCTCGCGGCTGGTGCTGGCGACCAACGAAAACGACATCCTCTCGCGCTTCTTCAACACCGGCGTCTATGAACGCGGCAGCGTCCACCCGACCCTCTCGCCCTCAATGGACATCCAGGTCGCCAGCAATTTCGAGCGCTACCTCTACTATCGGGTGGATTGCGATCCCGGGCGCGTGAAGGCCCTCATGGCGCAATTCGCCGTGGGGCAGCCCATCCGGATCGACGGCGCGGACCCGCGTCTTGCCGCCGGGCGCGGCGACACCGCACTCACCCTGGAGACGATCCGGAAATTCTGGACTGAACACCACTATCTGCTGGATCCGCACGGCGCGGTCGGCGTCGGCGTCGCCCAATCCACCATGCTTCCCGGGACCGCCACCCTCTGCCTGGAGACCGCCCATCCCGGAAAATTCCCCGCCGCCATCGCCATGGCACTTGGCGATGACTCCCAGGCGCACCACCGGAGCCTCGATGCGCTGCTCGACTTGCCGCTGCGCAAGACGCTGCTCGACCCGACCCGGGATCAGATCGAGGGATATATCAAGGCGGTGCTGGGCAGCTGATGCACGCTTTCTACAACATCCTGACCTCCGACCGCATCTTCCTCTACGTCGTGCTGCTGCTGGTGCTGGCAGTGGCGCTGATCCTGGAGGACAAGCTGTGGTACAGCCAGCACTCGCTGCACATCTCGCGGTCGCGGCTGCTCACCTGCCGCGACTGCGGGCACGTCTTCCTGCAACGCCGGCAGCAGCTCGACCGGCGATGCCCGCAGTGCGGCGGCGTGGCCAACGCCTTCCGCCTCCCCTACTCCGGAGTGCATGAAAAACTGCGCGACCGGGCGAAAAACACCTGACATCCGTCACCCCCCCAAAAAAAGATCCATGACTGACACTGCATTCACCGATCGCGATCGCATTCTCGGATGCTGGCTGGGAAAGGCCATCGGCGGCACCCTCGGCGCACCGTACGAGGGCTCCGCGGGCCCGCACAAGCTGGACTTCTACAACCCGGTGCCGACCACGATGCTGCCCAATGACGACCTGGATCTGCAAGTGCTCTGGGCCTGCCAGCTGGCCTCCGGCTGGAAGGGCGTGGTCTCGCTGGCCAATTTCGCCGACACCTGGCTGCATGACGTCGCCTTCCCATGGGACGAATACGGCGTGCTCATCCGCAACCTGCGGCTCGGTATCCCCGCGCCCTACTCCGGCAAATACGACAACTGGTTCGTCGACGGCGAGGGCGCGGCCATCCGCTCCGAGCTGTGGGCGGTGCTGGCGCCGCGCGATCCGCAACGCGCCGCCAAACTGGCCCGGATGGACGGCTGCCTTGACCATGACGGCGAGGGCCTCCATGCCATATGCTTCCTCGCCGCCCTGGAAAGCGAGGCCTTCAGCGGAATTGGCGACCCGCGCGCGCTGATCGAACGCGGCCTGCGGCAAATCCCCGCCGAAAGCCGCCTGTCCCATGCCATCCGCGACACCGTCGCCTGGGTGGAAGACGGCCTGGAGGCGGAACCGCTGCGGCTCAGGATACTGGAGTCCTACGGCAACCCCAATTTCACTGACGTGTGCATGAACACCGCCTTCGTCATCGCCGCGCTTCTGCTGGGACAGGGCGATTTCGGCCGCACCATCTGCACCGCCGTCAATTTCGGCCAGGACGCCGACTGCACCGGCGCCACCGCCGGCGCGATCATGGGGCTGATCAATCCCGCCGGGATTCCCGAACGCTGGCTGGCGCCCATCGGCCGGAGCCTGGTGCTGAGCAAGGAGATCACCGGCATCACCCCCCCGCCGGATCTGGACGCCTTCACCGACATGCTGCTCGGACTGCGGGACAAGATCACCATCGACGACACCGTTCCGCCGCCGCCGGATTGGAGCAGATTCACCATCCCCGCACAGCGCCTGGTCCTGGCGTCGTGGATCACCGCCGACTTATCCAAGCTGCCTCCGGATTTCGACGGCGGCGACTCCGAGACGATCGCACTGCCGGGAAATCTTTTCGAGGTGGATTTCACTGCCCTCCCCAGCGGCGCCATGGTGATGTACAAGGTGAAATTCCGCCTTCCGGAATCCCAGATGGTGCATATCGTGGTCAACACCCCCGCCCGCTCCCGGGTCTGGCTGGATGGCGAATACGCCTTCGGACGTGACGGCGGAGACATGGTTCCCGCCTTCCATCGCCCCCAGCTCAACCAGTTCGTCCACAAGTTCCTCGAAGCCGGTGAACACACCCTCGTCTTCGGGCTGGTGCCGACGGATTCCCAGATGCATGCCGCGCCCGTGCTCTTCGGCTTCGCCGCCGCCGACAACCAGTGGCTGGCCGGAATCGAAAGATAAAACCGGTGGAAACCGACACCCTGCGCCGCCCATCCCAGCGCGAATGGGCGGCCTTGACTGCCGGGCGAATGGCGGGCGGATGACCGCCGCCGCGCTTCCCTCAAAATGCCAGTACCGCCTCCCCAATCCAGCGTTTCACCCCGATGCGACTGGCTGTTGCTCCACCTCACCGGGGTGCTGATCGCCATCTACCTGACCTCCAATCTGATGTCGGCCAAATTGGTGCGGATCTGGCCATTCGGATGCTTTGATGCGGGGACCATCCTTTTTCCGCTGGCGTACATGCTGGGGGATGTGCTCACCGAAATCTGGGGATACCGCACCGCCAGGCGGGTGATCTGGCTTACCTTCCTCTGCAATGTCATCATGACCGCCGGGACCGCGCTGGCGGCATGGCTGCCCGGGCCGCAATATTCCGACGCCGCGTCGGCCGCCTACGGGACGGTGTTTTCATACGTTCCGCGGATCGTGCTGGCCTCGCTGGCGGCATTCCTCTGCGGCGAACTGAGCAACGCCTACTATATGGTGAAGATCCGGCAATGGACCGGCGGACGCTGGCTGTGGATGCGGACCATCGGCAGCTCAATTCCCGGATATCTCCTTGACAGCGCGATCTTCATCGTCATTGCATTCGCCGGGACCGCGCCATGGCGCGACCTGTCAGTCATGTTCGCGGTGCAGTTCGCCATGAAGATGGGGATGGAAGTGCTGCTTTCCACCCCAATGGCCTACGGGCTTGTCGCCGCATTGCGGCTGAAGATCCCATATCCCCCCGACGGAGAATGATGCGCGTCCTGCCACTGCCCATAATATGCTGCACCCTGGCGGTGTTCGCCGCCGGGACGGCGACGGATCTGCGGACGCGGCTGGAAAACCCCGCTGAACGGCCGCGGCTGGCCGCTCAGCTTGCCAACGACAACGAATGGCGGGGCATCGACGCCGGATCCGTGCGCAATGTGCGCGACCTGGGCGCAATCCCCGGCGCGGAAAAGCTCCGGCGCGGGATGCTCTTCCGGGGCGCGGCGCTGTCCCCGAACCGGCTGGGGCGCCTTGCCAGCCGTGGAGTGCCCAGCACCCTGGATGACGCGGCCGTGGAATGCCTCTTCAGTGCCCTCGGCATAAGAACCGTGATCGATCTTCGCACCACCATGGAGACCGGCGCAAAACGCCCCGAAAAACTGCCGGCGGATGTCCGGTACCACAATATCCCGATCCTGCCATACGCCATGGCCGACTTCCCCGCCAGCCGCGATGCGTTCCACAGGATCATGCAGATCCTCGCGGATGACGCCAGCTACCCGGTGTACTTCTTCTGCCAGCACGGCACCGACCGCACCGGAACCCTGGCTTTCCTGCTGGAGGGGCTGCTGGGCATAAACCCGCAGTCGCGATTCCGCGACTGGTTGCAGTCCATCACCGCATATCCTGAATGCTTCGACCGGCAATACAGCCATGGCTATGGCGCACTGCAACTATTGATCCCCGACGAGTGCGCGGATGGCTTCGATGCCTTCGCCGCAAAATGCCAGGTGGCGCCGGAGACCCTGGAGAATTTCCGCCGGATCATGGGCGGAATGCCGCGCTAGTACGGCATTCCACGCTGCCGAACGGATTCCGCGGCACGAAAACAAACGCGACAACTCGTTGCAAAAAAAAAAGATATACTATATTCTGCATTCGTCCTGTTTTTTTTTCACCGCCGGATGCCGGTGGCGACGACGCCCACTCATGCGTGCTTTTCTTCCGGGAAAGCCGTGTAAGATCTGACCCGCAACCGTGAAGTTCTGCAACAGAACCGAAGTTGCTGTCCTGTCCCTGAATTCGTGAGGTTGGTGCTTTTGCGTCAGAATGACGTAATCATGGCGCAAATGCACCAGCCTCACAGATCCAGGATTCAAATATCCACCCCAAAACAGGAGACCCATAGACCATGCAGGATTTGTCAAGCGCAATTCATGACGGCGCAGGCGCCGCGGAAAAAGCCGGCTTCAACATCCCGGAGAGGCTGTCGGAGGAGATTGCCCAGCTGGACAATCCGAAATACCGCGTGGCGGTGGTCGGTAAATACCAGGTCGGCAAATCTGCACTGATCAACCACCTCTTCTTTGGCAGCCGGCCGATCCTGCTGGAAGGCGCGGGGCTGTGCACCACCGCCATCCCGACCGAAGTGGAATACGGCAGCGCCAGCCGCATGGAAGTCTGGCACTGGAGCAACGGCGCCAACAGCAGCCAGACCCTGGCTGAGACCGTTGATAACCCGACCATCGAAGATCTGAAGCGGGTCACCGTCGGTGAAGACCGCAAGGCGCTCGTACAACAGGTCTCGCGGGTGAAGCTGACCGCCGCCAACGAGTCGCTGCGGGGATACACCGTGCTCGACACCCCGGGAATTGATGACCCGGATGTCGACCTGCTGATCAACACCACCTACCGGCTGATTCCGGAATGCGATCTGGCGCTGGTGGTGGTCGAGCCACGCCAGCTGGACTCCGCCAATATGGATCTGCTGCGCAAGAAGCTCTTCGACGACGGCATTGCACGAATCATGGTGATGGTGTCGTACAAGCCCGGAGACGGCATGGATACCGAAAGGCGCAAGGAGATTGCCGCCACCATCCACAGCCAGCTTGCCAGCATTGGCAAAGGCGACATCCCGGTGGAAATGTATTGCTTCGACCCGTCTGTCGATGACATCATGTGCGATGTCAGTGAAATCGAGTTGCGGGTCAACAGCTTCCTGGCGGAGAATGCCCGCGTCGGCCGGTTGCAGCATGTCGCCATGCATCTGCGCAAATACCTGGAGCATTGCCTGCTGGAAATTGCCGCCCGGAAGAAGGCCGCCACCCTGGATGACGCCGAAAGCGACCGGCTGCTCGCCGATTTGAAGGCCCGCAAGGAGGAAATTCTTAACAAGTGCGATGCGCTCAAATCGAAGGTGTCGTCAGAAATTGAAACGCTGAAGAGGAATGCCGGGAACAAAATCCGCGCCAGAATCAGCCGGATCTTCACCGACTACGCGTGCAATCTCGAAAGATGCAAGAGCCTCAAGGAACTCCAAATGGAGCTGGAGATGGCGGATCGCGTGCTCAAGCCGCGCATTTGCGATCTGGTTGACAACAGCCGCCGCGACATTGAGGGTGACGCCAACCGTGCCCTCAACCGCTGCCTCCCGGAAATGGAGTCCGCCAGCATGGAGTGGTCCAGCTGGCTGGAGCAGAAGCTCGAAGTGGACGGCGGCATGTTCTCCAATGCGCCGTCATGGCTGTTGGAATGCGGCAACATCGTAATCAGCAACATCCTGCTGCCAGGCGGATGGATAATAGCGCTGCTGGGGCGCGGCCTGCAAACCGCGCTACCTCTCCTTCAGGAGATCACCCTGCAGAATGGCGCCAGGCTCCTGGTGTTGAGGAACGCCAAGAAGTCGCTGGAGGAATGCGAAAAGAAGTGCATTGACGAAATCACCGTGCAGATCGACGACAATTTCGACAAAATCCAGAAGCAGGTCGAGAACCTGGCCTATGACCGCTTCATGGATCAGCTCCGCACTGTCGAGCAGGCCTTCGCCGAACGCCGCCGGCAGAATGCCACGCCGGCGGAATCCCCGGAAATATCCCAGACGAAGGCTCAGATCGAACGCGCCATCGCCGCAATTGACGCCGCCCGCAAATAACCGCCATCCCGGACTGCACGCACCATGAACAGCACGATTCAATCCACCATCGATGCAATCCTGGAAAAGCGCCGGCTGCTCCTTCCGGAAATTGGCCGTCAGGCCGACCAGTGGCAGCAGCTGGCTTCCCGCTGCGAGAACGCCTGCCGCGCCATGCAGGAAGCCGAACGCCTCAATCCCGAGTCTCTCCAGGGGCTTTCCGACCAGCTCAGCCGGCTC
This sequence comes from uncultured Lentisphaeria bacterium, assembly GCA_934661755.1. Classification (GTDB taxonomy): domain Bacteria; phylum Verrucomicrobiota; class Lentisphaeria; order Oligosphaerales; family Oligosphaeraceae; genus CAKUJM01. Next base: position 64,525 of record CAKUJM010000009.1, read on the forward strand.
GCCGGTGACGCGCAACGGGAGGCGGGCAAATACCAGCAGATCGCGGCGCGATTTGGCCGCAATGACCTCTGCATCGGCATCGGCGGAGCCGCACGGATGGGCAAGAGCACCTTCCTGCAGGCCGTCACCGGACTGGGAGAGGAACAGCTGCCGACCTCCGACAGCTACTACACCACCGCCACCCGCAGCTTGGTCGTCAATTCGAACCGCAATGTCGCGGAAGCCGACATGCATACGCCGTACAGCTTCATCGACAGCGTCCTCAAGCCGATGCTCGACGCACTGCATCTGCCGACGCCATCCTCGCTGGATGAATTTGCCGGCATGGTGCTGGCGCTGCCGGGAAAAGCGGAATCCACCCAGCGCAACCGCGACATCCTGAAGCGATTGCAGGATACCCAGCGCGCATTGCCCCTGATCCGCCCCGAGCTCACCGGCACCACCAAGCGCGAGATCCCGCTGGCGGGACTCTACGACTACGTGGCCTACCCCAGGGGCGGTGACTCCAAAGCCGGCAAATTCATGGCCGTCGCCAACTTGACAATCTACGCGTCCTTCCCCGACAGCGCCGTGAGGCAATTGCGGGTGGTGGACTTGCCGGGACTGGGCGAAGCCGGCCGCAACCTGGCCGATGTCCAGACCCGTGGCATGGCGGATCTGTGCGACATGACCCTGCTGATGAAACGTCCGGACGCCTCCAATGTCGACTGGAAAGATGACGACAGCGCCGCCCTCGATGCGATGAAGGCCGCGGCTCCGCTGGTGCAGGATCAGACCAGATACACCGCCATCCTCGCCAATGTCGATGGCGATTCCCCGGAGCGCGCGGAGGCATGCCTGAGGCAGATCGAGAAATATGCATCGGACTCGGATCGGCATTTCACGATCATCCGCTGCCAGGCCAACGACCGGCCAAAGGTGCTGGCATCAACCATGCCGCAAATCCTGCAATTCCTGGCGACCAACCTGCCAGTTGTGGACGAGGCCATCATCGTGCGTGCCAACCGCCAGTCCGAAGAGCTCCACGCCCGCAGCAAGTCGGTCTTCGAAATGGCCCGCCAGCGCCTCGCGCCGCTGGCAATGACCGCCAACGACAACTCCATCACCTTCCGCGACCGGCTGCACAAGGAGCTGGTCGACAACCTGAGCCGCTATGCCGACGAGTTGCGAGTAGAGGCCTCCAGTCCCGATGATGCGTGGAACAACGAGGTGGCCACCATCACCGAACGCGTGAAGCAGTGGGTCGATGGCGGTTGCGGCTACAGTAGCAAGGACCAGCTGGTGGCCGCCATCGGCGACGAAATTCTCGCCGGCCGCGGACAGCCCCGGGACGTGATCAACCAGCTGCGCATCGCCTTCCGCGAACAATGGGAGGTCATGGACGACCATCTGCGCACCCGCATCGCCCAGATCATCCGCAATTTCATCAAGTGCATCGCGGACTGCACCTGCTCATTCGTCCCGCCGGTTGCGGACGAATCGGTGGACGGCCTCCGCGAAGAGCTGCGCAAGATCGCCGACAAGCTGGAGGCCACCCCCGGCCAGCAACCCGGCGACGAGGTCATGCTCCAGGCGCTCACCCGACCACTGCGGCGGCTCAGCCAGTTCGACCTGCGCTTCCGCTTCCACCTCGAGCCCACCCTGGTGGCGGCCACCGATGTGCTGGTCTCCAACCAGCTCCCGCAGGTGGATGCGAAACAGGATGCAGAAAAATTCACCTCGGTGCTCATGGATATGCTTAAAAACAAGGCCAATGAGTACTCGCGCGCAATGTGCACCTCTCGCGGCATCAGCGAGGCCGCCAAGGAGAAGAAAAAACGTCTGATCGAAAGCAGTGTGTCCAATCCCGCGGTACAGCGAAACCTGCTCGAAATGCTGGAGAAGAACACCAACGACCATACCTTCTCGCCCAACCGCATCTTCGCCGCAGTGGTCGAAAGCACCACCGACGCCTTCGTCCGCTCCAAGGACAGCAAACACGCCATCGAAATCTGGGCACGCGGCTACGGTTCCGAATTGCGCCAGGAACCCGCCCCCGCCCAAAAAGCCGCTCTCAATGCCTACATGAAACTGAACGGATAAAACGCAATCCCAACAAGGGGAAGGCGGCGGAGGGTGCAACCGTGCGAGTGGACTTGGCCGTCTTCTCCGTCTTCTCCGTCTTCTCCGTCTTCTCCGTCTTCTCCGTCTTCTCCGTCTTCTCCGTCTTCTCCGTCTTACGTCATTTTACTCACTATGAACTTTCAGAAGATTTCCATCGGCGACAAAGCTGCCTGGTACAACGTCCGCCGCAACGAACTGCTCGGTTTGCTGGAGCGGGTGCAAAAGCTCGATTTGACCGACTACTGCCGGAATCAGCTGGCGCCCATCCGCAAGAAATGCCTCGAGAACCAGTTTGAGATCGTCCTCAGCGGGGAATTCCAAGGCGGGAAATCCACCACCTTCAACACCCTCTGCGATGGCCGTGACCTCTCGCCGCGTGGCCTCAACGGCGGCGGCATCAAGACCTCCGCCGCCATCATCTCCGCCCAGAACATCTCTGATGACGAAAAGCGCGACGGCATGACCGAATGGGCCGAGATCACCTACAAGACCAAAGCCGAACTGGCGCAGGAGATGTTCGATCTGCTGGGGTCGGATCTGTCCGGCAACGATGATGTCAGGAAATATCTGTCCTCCTCCGGCAAGAATGCCGATGAGGCCTTCGAAAATGCCGCCAACTTCGGCCTGGCCATCGATTTGGAGGCGCAACCCTGCAAAAAAGCCATCAACGAACTGCTTGGGGATTTATGGAAGTTGATAAAGGAAGATCCGGAGGGACTGGACGACGTCAAGAGCGACCAGCTGCGCATTGCCACCCTGATCATGAGGTATCTCGGCACCGAAGACTACCGCAAGCTGATATCAAAGACGATCTACGGCGTCGAGGACTACCAGAGGCTGGTGAAGTTCCCGAGTTCATGGATTCAGCGGTGGGTTGAAGGCGGAATGAAGGCCAGCTTCTCCTTCGATGAGGCGGCATTTGTATTTGTCGGACGAGTGCTTATGCGCATTCATTCCAGCGCGCTTCAGCACATCGGTTGCCGGATTACCGACTGTCCCGGCCTTTTCGCCAACGACTATGACACCCGGGTCGCCAAAACGGCAATCCTGAATGCGGACAGCACCTGGTACTTGATCGGAGGCGACAAGCAGATTGGCCGGCAGGATCTCAAGAGCCTGGACGAAATCAAGAGCCTGGTCAATGACCCGGCGCGAATCATTCTCTCCGCCAACATCAGGGAGGATCAGGAACAGAAAATACAGGAGATCCTGCCTGAAACCAAATCCATATTGAAAACCCATGGCCTGAATGGCGACCTTCATCCCTATAATGCCCGAATGGCATTCCTGGCCGAACAGGGGCGGCGGCTGCTTGATCACCAGGACCTCACCAGCTACGAGCTGGCCTGCATGAAGAGCGACGCCGGGAAAGACGGCAGACCGGAAGACCTCTGGGTTAAAATGATCCGCAAAGTCGGCAATCGGATTGACGTGGTGGGCATCGCGGATATCGACGAGCTAACTCCGGAATCGTTGCAACGCGTACGGAAGAAAAGCTGCATCGATGCCATCCTTGCGTCAATCCACCAGATCATCATCAACAGCAAGGCCAGGAGCATTCTGCTCACCAATGGCAGCACCGAGTTGGTGCGCGCCTTGCTGGCATACGAGGGAAAACTCCAAAGCGTGGAAGATGCCGCCAAAAAAACCGAAGAGGGATTTAGGGCAGATTGCGACGCAAAACGCCAGAAACTGGAAAACTTCGTCAATGGCGTAGCAAAAATCCAGAAAAAACAACGGGATAGCGGCTTGTATGATTTCTGGGCAAATGACATGGGAAAAGAGTTGTTGCTGCGCGCCTTTGACAAAAACATGTCAGGAGGAAATACGACGGCGAGTGTCACGGCAAGAGAATTTGCAATGGCGTATGCCACGGCAATATGGCAAATGCAAAAAATTAAGCTAAAAAATGAAAAAAAAGAGGACGCTGTGGATCGAATAGTTGCGCCATACATCGACAGGATTATTAGAAACGCTATTGATCACTCTCTTGGCATTATGTAGTGTCTGCTGATTAAGGTGTCCTATCTCAGCCAGGTGCAGACTTTGCCTGGCGAGTTGACGGCTTCTCCGGCCAT
>CAKUJM010000010.1 GCA_934661755.1 uncultured Lentisphaeria bacterium
CGCGTGAGTGAGCTTGGCTGGTGCATGAGCTTGTTGTTGTTCCTTGTCTGTTTATAACAAAGCGCGTTCTTCAAACTGCGCATGGACGCACGTCAAGCCCGACGGTAACCCCTCAGCTCCTCAGCCTCCCCTGCAAGGGGAGGTGCCGCCGGAGGGGTTCACCGCGTGAGTGAGCTTGGCTGGTGCATGAGCTTGTTGTTGTTCCTTGTCTGTTTATAACAAAGCGCGTTCTTCAAACTACGCATGGACGCACGTCAAGCCCGACGGTAACCCCTCCGGCGCTGTCGCGCCACCTCCCCTTGCAGGGGAGGCTTTTCTTGTCGTGAGAACGTGAGCGCGGTCTTTTTACGTCCAAGCACGACGGCACGTCAAGTCCGACGCCAACCCCTCGGCTCTTCCTGTCGTGAGAACGTGAGCGCGGTCGTTTGCTAGAGGATCTCGATTCCGGTTGCCTCGTGCGGGGCGAGGGCGAGGCACAGGGAGCCATCCGCGCCGCGTTCCGCCTCCTTCGGATTCCAGAAGAAATTGCCGGGACGGCGTCCGCCGAAAAGCTCCGGTTTCAGTGTAAATTGCGCGGGTTCTTCCCCCCCAGTTGAAAACTGCGGCTTTTCCGGCGGCGGGGGCAAACCAGAGCGATGGCATTTTTCCTGCCGGCGCGGAGAACAGATCCAGGGGGCGTGCCGCCTCATTCAGTGGGGCAAGCGCCAGCACATCCTTCAGGATCTTTCGTCCTGCGTCATTCAGTTTCAGGAAGTTATCGCTGAACATGAGGTCGCCGCCGGTCATATGCAGCGCCAGTGCGAGCGATTCCGCCTCCCGTTTCGAGAGCACTGGTCCGCTGGCATAGCGGCCTGTCACAAATGGCGACTGATTCGGAAATTCCGCATCGGAGGTCTCCTCGCCGCGCACCACGAGAAAATCGGAGTCGTTGTTCCAGAGCCTATGGTGCATCCACCAGCGGGCCGATGCGCTAGTCATATTGATCTGCACTGCGCTCCAGTAGATCTGGATATCCGCGGTAGTCCGGACGGCATCGACGATTCCGAATGCCGCTTCATACGGGACGCAGCAGCCGAGAAAATAGCTGTCGGGGCCGATTGCCGAGCGGATGATCTCATAGGTGCGTCGCAGAATTCCGGCGCGCCCCATGCTCATGTCATGGCAGCGCGGCACATCGAGGATGCGGTTGGTGAAATCGACCTTGAAGTACCGGAATCCGGCGGCGTGCAGGCGGCGGTAGACGGAGTGCAGGTATTGCGCCGCCTCCGGGCGGGTGATGTCCAGGGCAAAGCGTCCATCGGCTGTTGAGACGATCCACTCGTGCGGGAACATGTAGTGGTTGTCCACGCAGAGCGGCGCGGTCCAGATTCCCGGGATTCCGCCTTCTGCGGTGATTTTCCGGCAGAACTCGGCGAGATCCGCCGGAAACTTCAGGTTCGGGGTCCAGGCGCCATAGGCGATCTGCCATCCGTCGTCAACGACATAATAGCGGACTTTATGTTCCGAGAAGGCATCGAGTCTTTTCTGTGTCTCAAGGACATCCGACGCAGAGATATCCGCATGGAACTGATCCCACGAGTTCCAGCCGACGGCGCGTTCCTTCAATGGAGCGGTCCGCAAGGCCGCATAGTCATCCCCGAGTTCCTCCAGCAGCTCAAGCGGATTCTTCCCCGAAACGCGGAAAAGGATTGGCGAGAGCCTGAATGCCATTCCCGGTTTCAGATCGCGGTCTTCCTCCACAGCAATGGAGAGGCCGAATTTGCCGTTCAGGCTTTTGGACTCATGCCTTGCCTGAAAGACCAGGAAATCCCCCTGATGCGGCGGGAGCGCGGCGAGCAGCAGATTCTTTTCGCCATTGCGCGCAGCGAGAAGATACACCATGTAGCTGGGCGGATTGTGCTCGAAAAACGGAGTTGATCTCCCGACTGGCTTCACTCCGCTTGTCTGTTCGAGGAACAGGCGCGAATGGGTGTATTCCCGGTAATCCTCCGCCATGGGGCCTGCGGCAAAGTCCAGGTGAATCTTTTTCAGGAAGCCGTCACGCGGCCCGTTGCGGAACGAGGCATGCAGGACATCGCCGTCGATTTGGAACTGGACCAGCAATCCGTTGCTCAATTCCGTTTCCCATGAATCGCCGCGGGGAATCCAGGCCGCGGATTCGGTTGAAATCACTTCGTCTTCAAATTCGAACGACAGTACGCCGTTGCCGAATCCGGTTTTCGGAATGCGGAATGACCCGTTCTCAAATGACAGCATATTTTTTCTCCTCGGGGGGTATTTGTCTTTACGCCCAGTCATTGGCCGTGCCGTGCGGCTGGAGGAGCCGCCCCACGGGCCCAGGTTTCAGATCACCAGCCAGAGCAGGGTGGGGATGGCCAGGAAGGGCGCGAAGGCCACGGACCTGGCGGAGAGCGGCTGATTTTTTCCGGCATTGCGGATGAGGCACCAGAAGAACGCCAGCATCGAGGCGGCGGCGGTGATGTATACGCAGGCGTCAGCCCCCAGGAAGGCGCCGGTCATCGCCAGCATTTTCAAGTCGCCGAGGCCCATGGCCTCCTCCGGCAACCCCGCCGCGCCTTTTTTGCGCAGGCGCTTCAGATAGGCATTGCCAATGGCCCGTGCCGCCGCGATGATCAGCGCGCCGGCCAATGCGCCCAGCATGCAGTCCGCCAATGCGGCCATCCGCGTTCCGGGGCTGCCGGGGATGGCCTCGCGGATTGCCGACAGCGCCCGTCCGGCGAAGATCGCGCCGGAGTGCAATGGCGCGGGGTCGGCAATGGCGGCACGGCCAAATGGCAGGGCGAGGGCCAGGATCGCGGCGGCCGCCATGCCGGCATATGTCACCTTGTCCGGGATCATCCGGTGTTCGAAGTCGATGCGGGCCAAGGTCAGGGCGCTGCCGGCCAGCCACCAGGCGCCGACGACCGTCTCCAATGGCAGGCCGCTGCGGATGACGCGGTGGGCGGCCAGGCAGAACAGCACGCCCATCGCCGCCTCGCCGGCGGGGTAGCGCCACGAGATCGGCAGATGGCATTGCGAGCAGCGGCCGCGCAGGAAAAGCCAGCTAAGAATCGGGATGTTCTCCCACGGCATGATGCGGTGGCCGCACTTCGGGCAGGTGCTGGGCGGGGTGTTCAGCGACTGCCCGCGCGGCAGACGCCACACCACGACGTTGAGGAAGCTGCCGACGATTGCGCCCATCCAGAAGGCGAACAGCCAGCCGGCATATCCCGGCAGCGACTGCAATGGCTGCAAGTTGTCCATAGCGGCCGCGCCCTATACGCTTTTTTCCAGTTGCTCGTAGCGCGGCAGCATCTGCCGGTAGATCGCGACATTCTCCGGGATGGGCATCAGGCTCATCGCATCGTCGAAGGCGCAGAATTGCCGGCTCAGCGCCGACAGCGGGATCTTTCCGGCGACGCTGGCCGCGCGGATGGCGGCTCCCAGCGCCCCGGCGTCATTGACCGCGATGCGCTCCACTTTGGCATTGAAGACATCGGCGTAGACCTGCGCCAGTCCCCGGCGGCGGCTGGCGCTGCCGGTGAGGCGGATCGTCTTCGGGTGGCCGATCGCCCAGGACGAATGCAGGTACATCGACATCGCCTGGGCTTCGACCAGCGCGCGCACCATCGCCACGCCGTCCATCCAGGTGGTGAAGAGCTGGCTGCCCTCCAGCACCGGTCCGGCGTTGAGCACCAGCGGAGTGGACTCCGGAGAGAAGTACGGCAGGATCATGTTGCCGTTGTTGCCGGGCGGGGTCACCTGGATGGCACGGTCATCGAAGTCCTTCCATTCCAATCCGTAGCGGTTGCGGATGATGCGCCGTGCCACTCCGCCGTTCTGGAAGCAGTTCAGGGCGATGTACCCCTCGGATGCGCTCAGGAAGACATGCCCGTAGCCGCTTTCGTCAAGCAGCGGCTTCTTGACGGAGGCGAAGCAGGTGTCGCTGGTCTTGAGGGCGATCACCACGGTGCCGGGCTTGTATCCGCCCAGGCCGATCACCCGGCTCATGTTGTCGCCGCTGAAGGTGACCACGGCGGTGCCGGGGCGGAATCCGAATTTGTTCTGGAAGTACTCGGAGACATTGCCGGCGATGGTGGCGGACGGCACCAGCGCCGGCAGCCGCGGCTCCAGGTTGGGTGCAGTCAGGTCCAGCAGCTCGCGGTCCCAGGCGCACTTGCGGATGTCCTCCAGGTTCATGCCGGAGGCGTCGGCGTAGTCAAGGGGGGCGCTTTTGCCGATGAACAGCGAGCACAGGAAAGAGCTGACCAGGTGGATTGACGCGGTGTCGGCGTATGACTGGGGATTCTCGCGGGCGAATTTGCGGATCTGCGGCCCCGCGAAGCGCTCGGTCGCCGGCGAGCCGGTGCGTTGCTGCATCGCCTGTCTGCCGCCGACGGCGTCGTTGAGCGCCCGGCAGTCCTCGAAGGTGGACAGGTCCATCCAGATTGGCGATGACGACCTGGACAGCAGCGGCTGGATGGTCTCCGCCAGGTCGCTGCCCACCGGCGGGTTGATGCCGCATTCCAGGAGCTGGCGGTTGAAATAGACGGTGCCGTGCTGCTGGGCGCTGCCGGAGATGCCCTCGATGGCGGAGAAGTCCACGCCCTGGGCCTTGAGGCGCCACAGCAGGATCTCCAGGCCGGCGGCCCACATCAGCGGACTGGAATGGCGCACCAGCGCGCCATTGCTTTTGAGCAGCCCCTTGGAGTCCTGGTACTGCGGCACCGCCTCCTCGTAGATGAGCTGGCATTGGTTCAATATGCTGCCGCTGTCGGTGTCGATCACGACCGCAGTCAGGCTCTCGGTGCTGCAGTCAAAGCCAAGATACTTGCCCATGGGGTTATGCGTGTTTTTGCGGATTCTGCGAAAGTGGTGGCTGGCGTGCGCGTCAGCCATAATGTAACCCCTTGCGTCGATTCCGCCCCAGCGGCGGGGACGGGCGGGTTGGGCGGGGGGAGGGCGTCTTTGAAACATTTTGAAAATTTTTGTTGAAACAATTTGAAAAGTCCGCGGATTTGCAATATAGTATCGCGGGGTTGCCGGCCAGCCGGTGTCCGGGGGGGGGCGCAATTGCAACTTCACGCCATCCATGGGAGGAACCATGCCCAGAATGAAGCATCTGCTTGCCTGTCTGACCATTTTCATTGCGGCACTTTGCGCGGGGGCGGAGCGTGCCGGCGTGCCGTCGGTTGCCGTCGGCGGCGTCTTCGGGGTCTTCACCGCGGGGCAGCGTGCGAGCTTCGCGGTGCGCGGCGGCGGCGCGATGCCGTACCACGTTCAGGACTGGCGCGGCGATGTCGTATTGCGGGGCGTGCATTCCGGCGACTCACCGCTTTTGCTGCCGTCCCTGCCGCCGGGCTATTACACTTTGGGGATTGGCGGGGGGCGCCGGACCTTCTGCGTTGTCCCGGAGCCGGCCGGGCGTGCGGGCAAGGGCAGCGCCTTTTTTGCGATCTATTCCGGCGCGGCTGTCGGCTGGAAGAACATCTCCGCGGAGGGGCGTCCGGAGGCCGCCGCGAAGGCGCTTTGCGAGCTGGTCGGGATTTCCGGGATCCGGCATGTCCGGGACAGCTTTTCCTGGAAGCATGCCAATCCCGAGGCGGGGGTCTTCACTTCGGGGAACGAGGCCGAGAAGCTATGGCCGTCCTATCATGCCAGCGGCATCGCCTGCCTGAATTTTCTCATCCATGCCCCGGGATGGATGTGTGGCGACTATCCGAAGCTGCCCTCCGATCTGCTTGGGGTCTACCGCTCGTCCCGTCAGTTGGCCGCGGCGGGGCGGGATTACGGCATGGAATGGGAGTTCTGGAACGAATCCGACCTGGCGGTCAACGCCGCCGCGCCCGCCTGGCATTATGCGGCGTGCCTGAAGGCCGCGTCGCTGGGCGTTGCCGACGGCGCGCCGGCGGCCTTCTTCACCCTCGGCGGCCTTTCGGCCATGAACGGGAACTACGAGCACATCCTCTTGAAGAACGACGTCGCGCGGTACATCGACGCCTTCAATCTCCACTTCTACAATTCCCCCAGCCGCTATGCGCAGTACAGCGCGTGGGCGCGCCACCAGCTCAAGGAAGCCGGATTCCCCGGCATGCCGCTGATAATAACCGAGACATCCACGGAGGCCGAGGGCGTCGCGGAGGCCAGCGCCTCATACCGCCGGAGCGCGGATGGCGAGGCGGTCCGGATTCCCGCCCAGAGTCCGCGGCAGGAGATGCTGTATGCCGAGTTCTATCCGAAGTCGATGCTTGCATGGATGCACGAGGGCATTTCCAGGGCCTACTTCTTCTTCCTCCCGCCATACAATGAGCGGGACGGGAAGAAGGACTGGGGGATGATGCGTCGCGACGGCTCCGTCCGTCCCGTCTATGGCGCAATGGCGGCGATGGTGCATCTACTTGAAGACGCCGCATATGCCGGGTCGGTCAAGCTGCCGGGCGGCGTCTGCGGCCATCTGCTGGAAAGGGGCGACGGCAAGAGCATCCTGGTCTACTGGAGTCCCTCGCCGCTTGACGCCGACTATGAATGGAAGACGGTGGATCTGTCCGCCGGACTGTCCCTGCGGGAGCTGGTCATCTCCGGGGTCCGCGGGAGCTGCGAGGTCTACGACGTCTTCGGGAAGCGCACGGAGAAGATCCCGGAGGACGGTCGGGTTGTCCTCTGCGCGGATCGCTATCCCGCCTATCTGATCGGCGACTTTGAGCTGAAGGAGGTCCGGAAGGGTCTTCCCGCCCCGCAGATCAAGGTCTGTCGGAGTGCCGATCCGGGCATTGACCACGCCGTGGTCTGGGATGCCTTTGTCCATCCGGAGGATTTTTCGACCACCGACCAGAACTCCGCCGCCTTTTTGCGCAAGGATTCCGGGCGCATCCGCATTGACGCATGGAACCTCTCGCCGGAATCCAAGCGCGGCGCAGTTTCCGCAACCGGGGTGCTGGAGGGGCTTCCTGCGGAGATTCAGCTTGGGCCCTGGGAAAAGCGCAGCTTCCAGTGCGTCTACCGGCCCTCGGGAAAAGCCTTCCGCGACCTTCTGGCGCTCCACTGCCAGATTGGGCAGCGCCGGGCTTCGGCGCTTTGCATCCCGGTCGTGAACGAGCGTTTCCTGTACCAGTCGTGCCGGCCGATGCCGTTGCAGACGGCCCAGCCGTCGTCATGGAACCGGAATGCATCCGAGCCCGGCATGGATATCGGGGTCGACCCGGAGGAGCATTGCATCCGGTTCACCACGCGCTTCAAGCGCCGGCAGTCGAAGTGGTCATATCCGGAATACCGGCTGCTTCCGGAGGAGTCAATGGACGGCGCATGCGCCATCACCTTCGAGATCCGGAGCCGGCAGGACATGGTGGAGAACCGCGGCGGCGCCGGGGTGTATGCCGTCACTGCGGAAAAGGAGAGCCAGTATTTCAAAATCGCTCCGCCGACCGACCGCTGGGAGGAGCGGACGGTCTTCCTGTCATCGCTGAAATTCCCGCCGGAAAAAATCCGGATCATCCGCATCGGCGGGAATCCGGAGGGCCAGGAATACTCCGTCTGGGTCAGGAATGTCAAGGTATACAAGAGCCTGGACGCAGCGGAGGGCGCAAAGTCCGCGCCATGATTTTACCGCAGGATCCCGTCCGCCATTCCGGCGCAGGGGAAGCACGCTCCAGTTCCATGCAGTCACCACGAAGGAAAACACCATGAAGTTTGAAGAACTCGGCATCGTCTCGCGCCATCCGAACAATCCGGTATTGCAAAGCTCCCAGGTCCCGTACGACTCCTCGCTGGTCTTCAACGCCGGGGTCGCGAAATTCAACGGGAAGTACGTCATGGCGTTCCGCAACGACTACGGGTACACCCAGGAGCAGTACCGGCGGAGCCCCGGTCCATTCCGCACCTGCATCGGGCTGGCGGAAAGCGACGACGGCTATGGCTGGACCGTCGTGCCGGAGCCGGTCTTCGACCTGCGCGGGGGCGGATTCCGGAGGGCATACGACCCCCGTCTCACCGTCATTGGCGGGCGATGCTACATGTGTTTCGCCGCGGACACCGACAACGGCACGCTTGGCGGCATCGCCGTCACCGACGACATGCGTCACTTCGAGGTCCTTTCCTACACCGAGCCGGACAACCGGAACATGGTGCTCTTCCCGGAGAAGATCGGCGGCAGCTTTGTCCGTCTGGACCGTCCCATGCCGGTGTACAGCAGCGGTGGCGGAGAGTACTTCTCGACCTGGGTGTCCGAATCCCCGGACCTGCGTTTCTGGGGGAATTCGCGATGCATCCTTTCCCATCGGGACATCCCGCAGTTCTGCAACTGCAAGACCGGGCCGGCCGCGCCGCCGGTCAAGACCGGCAAAGGGTGGCTGTCCACCTTCCATGCGGTCTGGAAGCTGCCGGAAAACGACCTGGCGTCGTGGGAGCCCGGTGGATGGAACAAGATGTACATGGCAGGGATCATGCTGCTGGACCTGGACGATCCCGGGAAGGTGCTGGGGATTGCCGACCGGCCGCTGATGTTCCCGAAGACGGAATACGAGCTTGAGGGCTTCCGCGGGACCACCATCTTCCCCGGCGGGATGATCCTGGAGGAAAGCGGCGAGGTCAAGTTCTACTACGGCGCCTCCGACACCGTTGAATGCGTGGCCACCGCCAATGTCGACGAGCTGCTCAAGGCCTGTCTGGAGCATCCGGCGAGGAACTCCGCCTGAAGGCGCCTGGAGGGGGGCATATTGCAGTGGTTCTGAATAGTTGCCAAGAGGCATAAGCAAAGGAGGAAGACACGATGTTCTGTTCAAGCAAAAGAGGACATGTTTTCACGCTGATCGAGCTGCTGGTGGTGATCGCGATCATCGCAATTCTGGCATCGATGCTGCTGCCGGCGCTTTCCAAGGCCCGGAGGAAGGCCCACGACGCGGCCTGCAAGAGCAACATGAAGCAGATCTACCTGGGCGTCATCGGGTACGTCTCCGACAACGACGACTACATGCCGATCACCTATACCGGCGACTACGTCACCGCATACAATGTCTGGTGGAACAAGAGGCTGACCTGGACGGCGTGCATCCTGCCGCACATCGACGGCAGCGTCTACGACACGAAGACGAAGTCGCTGCCGGGGGTATTCCGCTGCGCCGCGCGGAAGGTCTATGTGGCCGGCAACAACGCCAGCACGACCGCGCAGATGGCGGGCGCCAAGACGACCAACTACGGCTACACCTACTTGTTCGGCGCATCGAGAAGCTGGAATTTCCAATACAAGCCCAGAAAGCTGATCATGGCCCAGAGGGCGTCGTCTTCCGGCATACTGGAGGACGACAACCCCGACTATGATCCGGCGGGGTTTGGCTGCGTCAACAACTACAACATCCGCCAGGAGCTGGATCCGCGCCACAATGGCCGGAGCAATGTGCTTTTTGCCGACGGCCACGTCGCCTCCTATATTCCGGCGGCGGCGGATGACGATCCGGTCTTCGGCGGCGACGCCGGCATTTTCGAATGGGCGCACTGCTGGCCGTGACGGCACCGGAGCCTGCCTGGCCCTGCCAAATTCCGCAATGATACGTCTATGATCGCCATTTCCACAGCGGTCCCCGGCAAGGCGGAGCTAGTGACGCCGTTTGAGCCGCGGGAAATACGATATGCCTTCCACGACATCGACGGCACTCATTCGCTGATCCGCGACTGGGTGCCGGCCATGGCTCTGACTCTCGGGTGGGTCCTGGAGCACGGTCTGCCGCCGGACGACCCCGATGCGGCGCTACGCCTCATGCTTGCGGAAGTGGGGCGCCCCTTTGAGGAAGCCCATCGGTTTTCCATCGAGTCGGCCGGCCTTTCCGCGCTGACCCAGATGGAGTGGGCCATTCGCGGCGCGCTTCAGAACGGGATGATCCGGGATGTGCCCTTTGACCGCCGGATCAACGCCGGGGTCATCCGGCGCATCTGGGATGGCGAGGAGCTCTTCGACGACTGCCAGGAGGGCGCGTCAGTCAAATCCCTGATCCGGGAGCACTCCGCCGCACTGTTCCGGATATACGAGAGGATCCTGCTGGCCATGAGCCGGGACCGCAATCTGGAGTCCGCCCGCAAGGACCCCCGTCCATGGCGGGTTCCGGGCAGCATGGAGTTCCTCCGGTATCTGCGTGACTGCGGAGTCAGGAACTTCTTTGTCACCGGCGCCGTGGTGGAATGCGATGCCCTGGGCAGGCCGCACGGGACGATGTGCGAAGAGGTGTCCGCACTGGGCTATGAGATCGGGCCCGGACGGCTGCTGGAGGGGCTTGAGGGGTCGTCCTGGCATGAAAAACAGCCGAAAAGCCAGATCATGCGCAATCTCTGCCGCAGGCTGGGGGTGCCGCCGGAGCAGATCCTGGTCGTTGGTGACGGCCGCAGCGAGATCGGGGCCGGGGTGGCCATGGGCGCGGTGACGCTGAGCCGCCTGCCCCGTTCGGCAGTGCGGGCAAGGCAGATCCATGCCGCGTTGCACACCAACTTCATCATGGACGAATACCAGATGGATGCGATCCGGACGATATTGCGATGATGGCGCCGCAGTGGCGGGCTGGCTGTCGCGGGGTGGCTGTCGCAAATTGCAAAACAGTTGGCTTAGGTTATATTAGGCAAGTTACGTCAGACATTCCACACAACAGTCAGCTTAAGAACAATAAAGGAGTCAGTGCATCATGAAAATGACCTATCAGCCGCATCGCTTGTCACGCAAGCGCACCCATGGCTTCCGTGCCCGCATGGCGACCGCCGACGGGCGCAAGGTCCTGGCGCGCCGCCGCCGCGTCGGCCGCAAGCGTCTCACCGTGTAGCCGGCTTGCATCTCGGATTTTGCGGGATGATGTCCTTCAATTGCGGCTGCGATGGGTGAGAAGATGCCAGAGTGTATTCCCGCCTTCGGGGACGCGGCCCGGCTCAACCACCGCCGGCAGATCGAGCTGGTCAAGCAAGGTGGCACCGGGCAGGCGGGGCGATATGCGGTAGTCGTAATCCTGAAAACGCCGCCGGACGGATCTCGCCGGGCGGCGTTTTTGATTTCCCGGCGCTTCGACCTGCTGGCGGTGCGTCGCAACCGCGCCCGGCGGCTCTTTCGCGAGTCATTCCGCCAGCTGGTCGGGCGCATCGACCCCTGCTGGGTGCTGATGATACCGCGGCGGGCGATCAAGCAGGCCGGCCAGCCGGAGGTCCAGGCCGAGATTGAGCAGGCCTTCCGGAGGGCGGGGGTACTTCGTGATGGATCAGCCGGGCGGTAGTCGATGCGGGCTGGGGGCGAGGTGCTGCGCGGCGATGGTGGAGTTCTACCGCCGTTATCTTTCCGTGCTCAAGCCGCGGTGCTGTCGTTTTGAGCCGAGTTGTTCGGCCTATGCGCGGGATGCGTTCCTGATCCACGGCTTCTGGCGCGGAATGGCGCTGACGGCCTGGCGCATTCTGCGCTGCCATCCCTTCTACCACGGCAACTTGAACGACCCGGTTCCGCCGCGGCGAAAAATGTAGGCAGGGAGCGCGCCTTCGGCGTCATCGCAGCTGCCGTTCTCCGGCGGCGTGTTTGCCAGGGCTCTCCACATACGTGAGGAAGCGTCATCGCGCCATCTCACCTTCAAAGACACCAGAATCTCCAAGATGAAGAAGTTTGATCCAGTCTCCGTAATCGGCGTCGCCGTCTGTGTGCTCCTGATGGTGCTGGGCGGGTATTACACCAGCCGCCAGGCGCGCATTGCCGCGGCATCCCAGGCACGGCAGGCGAAGAATGCGGCGGCCCAATCCCCGTCGTCACCGCAGCACTCCGCGGTGGTGGTCTCCAACGAGAGCGCCGGTTCCGCCGCGGCCCTGCCGGAGCAACTCAAGCCGGTGGTCCCCGGCGAACCGGTGCCGATGGGCGTCGAGGGGCTGTTCGAGGCCGAAGTGGACTCGAATGGCAGCGGCGTGGAGCGGGTGGTCATGCAGCGCTATGCGGTGCAGACCCGTGAAAAGGATCGCAAGCAGCAGCGGCAGGTGCTGGACACCGCCAAGGCCCCGTTCCTGGGGTTGCAGGTGGCGTCGACCCCGCTGTACCAGTCCGCGCCGTCGGTGGTGTCCGGCGGGGTGGTGACCAGCCATCGCATGGACGGCAAGGCGATGATCGCCTTTGACGAGACATGGCAGGTCGGCGGGATTGCCCGGGAGGCGGAGGGCAACTACCTGATTTCCTATTCGCTGACGGTGACGAACCGCACCGGGGAGTTTGTCTCGGTCCCGCAGATGAGCCTGAGCTGCGGGCGGCTGGCGGGGTTCCTGGGCGAGGG
This sequence comes from uncultured Lentisphaeria bacterium, assembly GCA_934661755.1. Taxonomy (GTDB): domain Bacteria; phylum Verrucomicrobiota; class Lentisphaeria; order Oligosphaerales; family Oligosphaeraceae; genus CAKUJM01. Next base: position 12,267 of record CAKUJM010000010.1, read on the forward strand.
CAGGAACTCGTCATTCACCAAGTATGCGGCGGGATCGGTGGCCTACAGCCCTTTGGACGATGACGGCGGCGAGCTGCTGCGCACCGGCGACCTGAAAGAGAAGAAGCTGTCCAAGAAGCGCGACATCTATCGCCGGACGCCGGTCAAGTGGGTCGGCGTCAATTCGAAGTATTTCCTTTTTGCGCTGATGGACCTGGAGATGGATGGCGACCGCACCGGCTTTGCCGGCTTTGTCCCGAAGGGTTCTCCGGACAATGACAACGAGTTCTTCTCGGCCGAGGCGTTGCTGCCGAAGGTGAAGCTTTCGCCGGGGCAGAGCATCACCTTCAAGGTCACCGGCTATGCGGGTCCGAAGGAGTTCAGCCGCCTGACCGGGATGGGGCAGGGGCTGGCGTCGGTGGTGGGCATGGACTATTTCTGGTTCTGGCATTTTGACTGGATGGCGAAGCTGTGCCATGTCATGCTCAAGGCGATGAATTTCTTTGCGGGGTGGTTCCCGGCGGGGATCGCCTATGGCATGGGGATCATCCTGGTGACGGCGCTGGTCAAGCTCATTTTGATGCCGGTGATGCGCAAGTCCATGAGCGGCATGAAGAAGATGTCGGAGATGAAGCCGCAGCTTGACGAGATCCGCGCCAAGTACAAGAACGATCCGCAGCGGATGATGTACGAACAGCAGAAGGTCTACCGCGAGCACGGGGTGAGCATGGCGGGGATGGGCGGGTGCCTGCCGATGCTGCTGCAGTTGCCGATTTTCTTTGCGATGTACAGCACCTTCAATGCCGCCATCGAGATCCGCAACGCGCCCTTCCTGTGGGTGGCGGACCTGTCCATGCCGGACGCGGTCTTCGGACTGCCGATCCACCCGCTGGCGCTGCTCACCGGGGCCACGATGTACATGCAGCAGAAGCTGATGCCGTCGCCGGACCCCAACCAGGCGCGGATGATGAACATCATGTCGCTGGTGTTCATCGTGTTCTTCTACAACATGCCGGCGGGATTGACATTGTACATGACGGTCAACCAGCTGGCGTCGATCGCGCAGATGCTGATTTTCAGGCACTGGGACAACAAGGCCAAGGCCCTGGCGGCCAAGGCGCAGGGGTAATACACATGAACGATGCGGAAATTCGCGTTTTTGCGTGCCGGACATTGAGCGAGATGTCGGCGCTGCTGGGATGGAAGGTGTCATGCCAGGCGGTGGACATGCCTGGCAATGGCGGCTTCAAGCTGGAGGCCGTCTGTGACGACGCCTCGCCGGTGATTGGCCGGAAGGGCCAGGGACTGGAGGCGCTGGAGTTGCTGCTCAACCGGATTCTGAAGGCCCGCCATGAGGATGCGCCGTGGGTTCCGGTGGAGGTCAACGGCTATTCGACGGGCCGCACCGGCGAGCATCCGCACAATGACGGCCGCCGGGAGATCGGCGAGCGCAATGCCGGCGACGCCCAGATGCAGGAGTGCTTCACGGAGATTGCGCTCAATGCCGCCAAGGAGGTGCGCTACTGGAAGGAGGAGCGTCGGCTGGGGCCATACACGCCGTCTCAGCGCCGGGTCATCCACAACGCCCTCAAGGACAGCGAATTTGTCGTCACCGAGTCGATCCCGGCGCCGGAGGCGGGGGAACGCATGAAGTATGTGGTGGTCAAACTGAAGTGATGGCGATGATCAAGAGTGCGATGTCATTTTTGCTGGCGGCGGGGATGCTGCTGCTGGCGGGGTGTGGCCGTGGCGGCTCCGGAAGCCAGCCTGACGGCGTAGCCAAGGATGTCGGCGATGTTGTCGACTATGGCATTGGCGCCACCCAGCTGAAGGCCAGGCAGCAATCCGAGCGGAAGCTGGAGCAGATCCAGGATCAGCATCAGCGTGAATTGGACGAGGCGCTGGGCGAGTAGCCGTCGGCGGGGGCGTGGCCGCCTTTTTTCCCGTCCACGCGTTCCCGGTGCGTTCCCTCAAAAATCCTCATTCTGACGCAAAATCACCGGCTTCACGGATCCAGGAATCAATTTGGGGAGGTCAGCTTGCGTTGTCGCGTCCTTGTACTTTTGCCATTTGCCTTGTCGGTGTCGCTGAGTGCGTCGCCGGTGGCGGCGGTCCGGCATTCCGTGGTCCCGGCGGTGGCGGCGCATCAGCCGTTGCCGGAAGACGACGGGCGCGTCGGCTATGTCGCCGGCGATGCCGGCGGCACGGGCGTGTATTCATATCATCCCGGGGAGGCGCAGCCGCAGACGGTGCTTGAGCCGTCTGCGGGCCTCGGCGGCATTTTCAGCGGGGTGCGCCAGGTGAAAAGCCTGTCGGCCACCGGCGGATGCGGGGTATTCTGGGGGAGCTGCGTCGATGCGCTGTCGGGCGTGAGGGCGCTGAATTATTTCCGGCGCACCGCCGCCGGCGACGGCCCTGTCAAAAGCTCCGGTCAGGGGCCGGATACGTCATTGTGGCTGCTGCCGTCCGCCGATGGCCGGCTGGTCCTGCGATATGGGAACGGTGACCAGGACAGCGCGGTCGCGCTATGCCGGGTGGACGGCGACGGCAATTTCAGCTCGGAGCAGCCGATTGGCGAAAACTGGCTGCCGGGGGCGAAGCTGGACATGCAGCCTGCGTTCTCCGGCAACGGGCGGTATCTCTTCTTCGTTGCCGAGGCGGATGGGGTGCTGTCGCTGAAACGGCTGGATTTGTCGGACGGCGCGGTGGCCATGATTGCGCCGATGGGCGATCTTGACAAATTGCAGGTGGCGGGAATTCCGCTGGTGGCGTGCAGCGGCGACGGCCGCGTCGTCGCCTTCCCGTCGCATGACTGGCCCAATGGCGCGATGAAGCTGGCGCAGCTCAATGCCCGCGGCGGCTATGACGTGCGGGATATTGTGTCGTCGTCTTCCGCAGTGGTGTACGGGTCGCCGTCGCTTTCCGGCGACGGGCGTCATCTTGCCTATGTCGCCGGCAGCAAGGATGGCGCGAGGCTGCTGGGGCGGGCGTTCCGCCATGACCTGGTGACCGGCGAGACCATTGAGGCCTCCCCGCAATCCGGCGAGGCGAGCTATTGTGCGGCCGGGATTTCGCCCGGCGGGCGTTTCATGGGCATGGCAGGTGACGACGGCGCGTTGTGGACCGCGGACTTCGGCGGCGGCATCATCGTGGCTAATCCCCGGGTGGTGGTGGATGTCGGCCAGGAGCGCGCCACGATTGCGCTGAGGCTGTCGCTGCTGGATTCGGAGTTGGCGGATGCGGTGATTTCCTTCGATTGCGACGACTGGTCCGAAGGCGATGCAATGGCCGACGGGCAGGATGGCGAGGCGCGTTTGCCCGGCGAGGGCTATGCGGCCGGTTCCGCCGCGATCAACTGGGTCTTCACCCCCGGTGAAAAGCGCGGGGTGCGGAATTTCGTGTTCACGCTCGCAGATGGGGGCGGCCGCAAGTCGATCGCCAGGGTCGCCGTCATCGTCCGGGGTGAAGTGCGCAACCTCACGGCGGCGGCGGTGGGCGCAGACGGCGATGCGGACAAATACGGATACAGCGACTTCGGCTTCAATGCCGATGCGTCGGTGGCGCTGCTTCGGACCAACGCGCCGCTTGACGCCGGCGGCTCCCCCGGCAACGCCTACGGCCTGTATTTGTGGTCGCGTTCGGACGGCCTTTTCCGGCAGGTCGACACTGCCATCGGCGGCGCCGGCGGCGTCTATGGTGGACGTCTGAGCGGCGACGGGAAGACGGTGCTGTGGTTTGACGGCGATGGCAATCTCCACCGCAGCGGCGGGAAGCGCGCGATCCTGGAAGGCGCGTCGCGCCGGCGCGGCGCCGTCATCAGCCATGACGGGCAGGTGATTGCCGCCGTCAAGGACGGCGAGGTCATGGCATCCATTGACGGCGGGGAGTCCTTCGCCTCCATCGGGGCCGTCAGCGCCGGTGACGGCAATGCCCTGTCGCTGTCGATGGACGGCCTCACTCTCGGCTATCTTGACGATGGCGGACGGGTGGTGGCGTATCATCCCCGGGACGGCAGTGCCCAGATCATCGGCACCGGCCAGGCGCGCCTATGGGGCATGAGCCATGGCGGCGGGCGCTTCCTGATGCTTGACGCCAATGGCCGGCTATGGCTTTACTGCATTGACGGCGGGAAGTCGCTGACCCTGGCCGAGGGCTGTCTGGTCACAGAGGCGGCGGCGATTTCCGGCAATGGCCGTTTTGTCTACCGCAGCGTCGGCGGAAAGCTCCATTCGCGCCGCGTCAAGGGAAATGAGCTGTCCGGGGACTGGCAGGAAATGCCGCTGGGCGGCAATGGCGAATTTGCGGTGTCGTCCAGCGGGAAGCACCTGCTGGCGGTGTCGAAGGACGCCTCGCTGGATCCGTGCGTGGATGCCCCCGACGGCATCGACAGCCTCTTCCTGGCGGAGCGCGCGGATTTTGGCAACTCCCCGCCGCGATGGGACGTGGCCTCCAGCGGATATGAACTTCCGGAGGATTCCAGTCTGGAGGTGTCCTGCGACCGTGACAGCGCCGATGGCGACGAAGTGGTGGTGCTTCTCAAGGAACCCCCCGCCCATGGCGCGGCGACGGTCATTCCGCCGTCCAAGGACGGCAGGTACATCCATGCCCTGCGCTATGTCACGGATCCGGATTTCTGCGGCGGGGACAGCTGCGTGGTTGAGCTGTGGGATGGTGCATCGCTGGTTGAGGCGACGGTGAACTTCACCGTGAAGAACGTCAATGACGCGCCGCAATGGGTGGAGCCGGAATGCACCTCGCAGCTGGTTGTCAATGCCGGCGGCCAGGCCGCCGGACGCATCCTGGCAATCGACCCGGACACCGGAAACCCGCCGCAATGGCGTGACACGCTGGCGTATGGCGTGGCGCCGGGCGCGCCGCTGGCGGTGGAGGTGGACGCGGACAGCGGCGAAGTGCGGGTGCTGCCGGAGCTGGCGGTTCTGCCGGGTGACTACGCCATCACCCTGACTTGCACTGACATTTGCGCCGACGGCCAGGTCGGCGAGCCGATCACCCGGGACATGACGGTGACTGTCGTGGCGCCGGCCCCGCAGGATCTCACGCTTGCGGAGCTGCTTGACGCCGGCGGCATGGCGGCTGGCGGCTCCACCGATGGCACTGCGGCGGCCAAATGGCGTGCGCGGCTGCGCGGCTGCTGGGCGCATTTGAGCCAGATGCGGCCGGGCGGCTACGCGCTGCTCTCACTGCCCGGCGCCGCCAATGCGGGCGCGATCCGCGCCGCGCTGGGGGGATCATCGCTTTGGGGCTTTGAGCAAGGCGCCTTCCGGATTGTCGGCGACGAAGTGCAGCTGCCCGCCGGAACCGGCTTCTGGGTGCGGATCTGGCCCGGGCAGCTCCAGGCCGATGCCGTCATCGCCGTCACTCCGGCGGCGTTCCGGGAGGCCCCGATCCCCGCCCATGGCGCGCTGGTCGGCCCCCTGCTTGACGAGGCCGCCCCGGCGGATCGGCGGCGGCATCGCCTCCAGGGCGGCGTCTGGAGCGATTGCACCGACGGCGACGGCAATGCCGGCTGGGAGGCCGGACGCGCCGTGTTTGTTTCCCCACCATAGCGACAGGAAAAAGCAAGATGCAGGACAACAAGAGACTCAATGCCGGCGCATTGCGCTGCGGCGTCACCATCGATGGCATGGATTATCTTTACGGCGGATTGCCCGATGGTCTGGAATTGGCCGTGGAGATCGCGCCGCCGGCCTGGCAGGATGGCTATGGCGCTCGGATGCGCCTCCACAACCGCAGTTCCCGCCCGGTGCGGCTGGACGGGTTCTTCTGGGATGCCGCCACCGATGAGCTGGCGCCTTCGGCGAATGGCTTCAGCAGCTGCTATCTTGACGGGTGGAGCATGCCGACGCCATGCGGAGCCCGGCTTTTTTCCGAGCCGGATTTCCGCTTCAACCCCGACTACCTGAAATTCGCGGTCAGCGAGCCGAAGGACTACCGCGCGGAGCAGCCGGGAAGATTCCGGGCGGAAAACCTCGTGGTGTTCCAGGATGGCGCGGCGGGGGAGGGCAGCCAGCAGTCGCCGTCGCTGATTTTCGCCTTTGTGACCTCGGAGCACCAGTTCGGGCGCTTTGTCATCGACGCCGACGCCTCCGCCCGCCGCGCCGCCGTCCGGTGCATTTCATCCTGCGACGGAATCATGGTTCCGCCGGGCGGGCAGGTGCGCTCCGAGGCGCTGTCGATTGGACTGGCGGACAACCGCGAGGACGCCGAGGCCAGGATCGCCGGATATGCCGCCCATTGGGGTCGCGCCATGAATGCGCGGCTGAACCACCCCGCGCCGCTGGGATGGTGCAGCTGGTACTACTATTTTGAGAAGATCACCGAGGAGGACATGGTCGAAAACATCGACTTCCTCAAGGCGCACCGGGCGGAGTACCCGGTGAAGTACATCCAGCTGGACGACGGCTACCAGTTCGATCAGGGCGAATGGCTGGTCACCAATGAAAAGTTCCCCCGCGGGCTGTCCTGGCTGGCCGGATATGCCAAGGACGCCGGCTTCACGCCGGGGCTGTGGCTGGCGCCGTTCATGGTGTCGGAGAGGTGCGCCCTGTGGCGCGAACACCCCGAATGGCTGATCCATGACGCCGACGGGAAGATCATCCAGGAGTCGCCATGGCGCACCGGCATGTGCGGCATCCTGGACGCGACCCATCCCGGCGCGTGGGAGTGGCTGCGCGGGCTCTTCGCCAAATTGCGTGAAATCGGCTTCGACTACGTCAAGCTCGACTTCCTGGTCAATGCCTGCGCGGAGCGCAAAGGCGTGCTCCATGACCCGATGGCCACCCGCTGCGACCTGCTTCGGCGCGGCCTGCAGGCCATCCGGTCCGGATTCGGCGAGGACGGCCTGATCCTCACCTGCACCGCGCCGACGGCCGCAGTGGTCGGCCTGGCGGACTTCAACCGCATCGGCACGGACATCACCCCGTACTGGTGCGGCGAAAATGACGCCGACGAGGCGCCGAATATCCCCAACGTCTGCCGCAACGTCATCAACCGCGCATACATGAACCGCCGGCTCTTCGTCAGCGATCCGGACACCATCATCGTGCGGGAGGACAACACCCGCCTCAGCGAGCAGGAATGCGCCCTCTGGCGGGATGCGATCATGCTGGGCGGCGGTTCGCTGCTGCTCTCCGACCGCATGAGTACGCTGACGCCCAAACGGGCCGCGTGGCTTCAGGAGATCATCCGCCACCATGACGAATACGAGACGGTCCCGGTGGACCGCGCCTGGCATTGCCCGCCGCGGATCTGGCGCGGCGTGTCGCGCACCGGCGGCGGGGTGGTCGAAGGACGCTTCGACTTCGCGGGTCATTCCTGCGAGCTGGCCGAGGTGCGGCCCTGAACAGCCATGCCGGGGTGGTTTCCGCTGATCCTGGGCTCCGCGGTCGCCCTGGGCTGCTACGACTTCTGCAAGAAGACGGCGGTGCAGGGCAACCGGGTGATGCCGGTGCTCTTCTGGGCGACGCTGACTGGATCCGGGGCGCTGGTGATCCTGTCGGTGGCCAGCGGGCACTTCCTGGAGCATCTCGCCTGCGGATGGCGGGTGTGGCTGATGATCCTGCTCAAAAGCTGCATCGTCGCCAGCAGCTGGATCGCGGGGTACTACGCGCTCCATGACCTGCCGATATCCATCGCGTCGCCGGTGCGGGCGTCGTCGCCGGTGTGGGCGACCATCGGCGGGGCGGTCCTGCTGCGGGAAATCCCCTCGCCGCTGCAGGCGCTGGCCATGGCGGTCATCTTCGCCGGATACTTCACATTCTCGGTGATCGGAAAGGCGGAGGGGTTGTCGTGGCGTTGCCGCGGCATCCGGATGGTGGCCGCCGCGACCCTGCTGGGGGCGTCAAGCGCGCTTTACGACCGTTTCCTGATGCATGTGATGCAGCTGAATCCCAACGTGGTGCAGCTGCATTTCTCAATCAACCTGGTCGCCATCATCGGGCTTTGCTGGCTGATGCAGCCGCATTGCCGGATGCTCCACGAAGAGGGGTCATTCCAGTGGCGGTGGGCCATCCCCGCAATCGGAGTCCTCCTGATCATCGCCGACTGGCTCTATTTCAACGCCGTCACCTATCCCGATGCGCAGATCGGGATGATCGCCGTCCTCAGGCGCCTTTCCGTCTGTGTGAGCTTTCTGTGCGGCGCCTGCTTCCTCAAGGAACAGAACCTCCTACGGAAAAGCGGTGCGCTGCTGCTGATATTGGCGGGAGTGCTGCTGCTGGCCTGGGCGAAAAGATAGCCACGGCCGGCTTCCTGGCTTTCCGGACCCAGGCGCCTCATTCCGCAGACCCCGGGCGATGCGCCGCAATTGGCCCTTCCCCTGTGGCGCAGGATTTCCGCGCCCGTGTTAAAACAATATTTTGAAACAATGCGCAGGAACTGCGGCAAAGGGGGTTATATTCTGTTGTTGCACCAAGTTCCCGCGGCCATGCCGCCGCGGGGCGGCGTTTTGTTTTCACCCGGGTCCGCGGGGGACAGGTGATTTTGCGTCAGAAAGAGGATTTTTCGCCCATGGCACGGGAGTACGTGTCCGGAAAATGGCGGAATCATGGCGCAAAAGAGCCAACTTCACGGATTCAGGCTGCAGGTCCAGCCATGCGTACATCATGAACAAGAAGAGATCCACCGTCCACCGGAAGCGCAAGGAAGTCAGCCAGCGTCTCCTGGAGTCCGGACTGCGTTTTTTTGCCGTCAATGGCTTTGAGGGGGCCACGGTCCGGGACATCTGCGAGGATGCCGGCAGCAACCTGGCCGCCATCAACTACTATTTCAAGGACAAGCAGGGCTTTTTTGCCGAGGTGTGCGCCTATGCGCACCGGCTGCTGCGGGACCGCTTCAACCAGCTGTGCTCCCAGGACGTGGGGACGGACCCCTGGAAGCGCCTCAAGAGCCACGTCAAGGCGATGGTGGAAAGCGCGTACAACAGCACACTGCTGCATGCCTCATGGCTGTACATGCGCGAGATCATGAGCCCGAGAATCCGCGAGCTGTCGTCGGCGGATCATGGCGACGCCAGCCACGAGGCGATGGAGCAGCAGACCTGGCAGATGATGTGCGACCTGCTGGGGGATGCGGCCACCCGCGAGAACATCGTGCTGCTTCACTACACCTACGTGAGCCTGTCGCTTTTCATGATCATCCAGCAGCATGTCGAGACCATGAGCCAGCGGCATTCCCGTTTCGGCGTCAGCGCGCAGCTGGACCAGGAGCGCATCGGCCAGTACATCATCGGCGTCATGGAGAACACCATCGACCGGATGAAGGCCGGGGCGGCGCCATGCGCCGCGCCCGTGTAGCCGCGCCAGCGTGGCGCAGATCCGTGAAGAAAGCGTCCCCGCGCCATCTGGAGCCAGTGACTGCGGGCAATAAAAACTGTCTCCCGGCGTTTATCATTCCGGGCACCCGAAAAAAAAGCGAATCATCTCACCTAAATGAAATCATCACTGTATTCGATAGTGTTTTTTGTCCTGTTGTCGCTGCCGGCCGTCGTTTTGCCGGCCCGCGGCGGGGAAAAACTGCGGCTGACGCTGGATGAAGCCAAGTCGATCGCCTTGCAGCACAATCCGACGCTGGCGGTGGCGCAGGCCAACATCGCGGCGGCGGCGGCGGCGGTGGACCAGGCCTGGTCGGCGTATTATCCGACCATCGGCATTGACGCCGGCATTACCCGGGTCCGCGACTCCGCCACCCGTCCGGAGCGCGACTTCGACAACGACACGCGCTATACTGCGGGCCTTTCCGGATCGTGGCTGATTTTCAATGGCGGCGCGCGCCATCTCCGGTCGTTGATTGCGCAGCGCGGCGGCGACATCGCGGTGGCGGCATGCGACGACGCCCGCCGGACGCTGCTGGAGAATGTGGCGTACGCCTTCTTCATGGTGGTCCAGTCGCAGAACTCGATGAAGATCGCCTTGCAGGATGCCCAGTTCAACCAGATCCTGCACCGGGATGCCCAGACCCGTCTGGAGAATGGCGTGGCCAAGCCCAGCGAAGTCCTGAACTTCGAGTTCCAGGTCGGCAACGCCGAAGTGAGCTACATCTCGGCGGAGCGCACCTGGCGCAACGCCTGCATCGTGCTGGGGCAGCTGCTGGTGATCCAGAGCGAGTCGATCTGGGACAGCCTGGAATTGGTCGAGCCGGACAAGTCGGTGCTGGACTATTCGGCGGGGACGCTCCCGGAGATGCTGGCATATGCCCGGGACCACCGTCCAGATTTGCGCAGCGCCCGTCATGAAATCACCCAGTCGGAACTGGAGGTGCGGCTGGCGGACACCGAATACCTGCCGTCGGTGAGCGCATTCTACGACTATGGCTTCAAGCGGCTGGGGTCCGGGCATTTCAACAGCCACTACGACCGCGACGTCACCTTCGGCGTCGCGCTCAACTGGACGCTCTTCAGCGGCTTCAGCACCCGCGCCGCCATCGACGCGGCGTCGGCGCGGCTGACGGCGGCCCGGAAGGCCATGGAGCAGCTCGAGCTGTCGGTGGACGCCGAGATCCGGCGCAACAGCGTCGCGCTGGATTCCAGCCGCCGGACCCTGGAGAAGCAGAACCGGCAGTATGAGATTGCGCAGCGGATCCGCGACCTGGTCAAGGAGGAATATGATGGCGGCACCGCCACCATCACCCGGGTCAACGAGGCCCAGACCGACCTGACCAATGCCGCGCTGGCGCGCAACAACGCCTATATCCAGGTGCTCAATAACATCGAGGCCCTCAAGTCGTCGACCGGCCACAACCTCCAGTAGGCAGTACGGCCGGCGTCGTCCACTTCACCCACTTGCCAATTTTTATTCATGAAAACGAAGCCGCTTCGGACCATCGCCGTCATTGCATTCGCCATTGCCATCCTGGGAGGCGCGACCTGGGCGATGCGGAGGATCTCCGCCGCGCGTTCGGAGGCGCTCAAGCAGCAGGCGGTGCGGGCGCTGGACAATGCGGTGGCGGTGCGCACCGCGCGGGTCGGGCGGACCGACATTGGCAACACGCTGACCTTCAATGGCGACATCGAGGCGATGCGCACGGTGCAGCTGCAGCCGAAGGTCGCCGGGCGGCTGCTGTCGCTGGAGCTGGAGGACGGCACGCCGGTGGAGGAAGGCGTTCGGGTGGGCAAAGGCGTGAGGCTGGCGCAGCTTGACGACCGCGAATGCCACGCCCAGCTGTCCAGCGCCAAGGCGGCCAGATCCGCGGCCGCGGCTACATTGGAGGTCAGCCGCGCGGCGCTGGCGCAGAAGAAGGCGGCACGGCTGGCGTCGCAGGCCGCCACGGCCTCCAGCCAGGCGAACTATGATGACAAGGAACGCGAACTGAAACGCCAGGAGAACCTGGTGTCCAGGAATGCCTCCACCTCCCAGAATCTCGATCTGGCGCGGACCGCATTCGCCCAGGCGGGCGCGGAGCTGAAGCGCTGCCAGGCGGACGAAAGCGCCGCCCAGGCCGCGGTGCTTTCGGCCGAAGCCGCCATCAGCCAGTCCGAAGCCGCGCTGGAGCAGGCGGAGGCCAAATTGGAGGAGGCGCAGCTGAATTTCGACGAGACCAGGCTCTATTCGCCGATGGATGGCGTGGTCAGCGTCAAGCATGTCGATCCCGGGGCGATGGTGGGCGTCGGCACCGCCATCGTCACCATCGTGTCGATGGACACCGTGAAGGTCCTGCTTTCGGTGCCGGTGAACCATCTGTCGAAGGTGGTCCCCGGCCAGACCCGCGCGGTATTGCGCGCCGACACGATTCCGGGGCAGGCCATCGAATGCCGGATCGACCGGATCTATCCGTCGGTGGATCCGGCCACGCGCACCGCGAAGGTGGAGCTGCGGCTGCCGAATCCCCGGAAAGGCGGCGCCGGCCCCCATCTGCTCCGGGACGGCATGTTCGCCAGCGTGGACCTGCTGCTGGAGGACCACCGGAATGCCGTCGCCATCGGACAGGACCTCCCGGTGCGGGTGCTGGACAAGCATATCGTCTATGTCTGCGACGGCGACCAGGTCCGGGCGGTGCCGGTGGAGCTGGGGCTGCGCAGCGGCGGCCTGGTGGAGGTCCTCAGCGGCCTGGATGAGGGCGACGAGATCGTGGTGCAGGGCAGCCACCGGCTCACCGACGGCAGCCGGATCCACCGCATCGGCGACGACGGCAGCCAGGAAGGCGGCAAGTAGCAACCGGTGGAGGATGCGGCATGAAACTACCTGAATTTGGCGTCCGGCGGCCGGTGGCGACCGCCATGCTGTTCCTGGCGGTGCTGGTGCTGGGGGTCATCAGCTTCAGCAAGCTGGGCATCGACCTGATGCCGGACATCGAGCCGACCAGGGTGACGGTGAAGACGACGTGGGAGGGCGCCTCGGCGGAGGATGTCGAAAGCAAGGTCACCCGGGTGCTGGAAAAACGGCTGGGGGCGGTCTCCAACCTGGACGAAATCCGCTCCAGCACCTCCGAAGGCGTGTCCACCATCTCCTGCACCTTCACCTGGGGGACCAATATCGACGAGGCCTGCAACGACGTGCGCAGCAAGGTCGATCTGGCGGAGGACGCGTTGCCCGACGATGTCGACAAGCCGATGATCTTCAAGTTCGACTCGGCGGACATGCCGATCATGATGATCGGAGTGACCGCCAGGGAGTCAATCGAAAAGCTCTATGACATCATTGACGACGAGGTGGCGCAGCCGCTGCAGCGCCTGGATGGCGTCGGCTCGGTCAACTCCTTCGGCGGGCTGCAGCGCCAGATCACGGTCACCCTGTCGCGGGGGAAGCTGGCGGGATATGGCCTGACGCTGAAGGACATCGAGAATGCGATCAGCGAGGAGAACCAGACGCTGCCGGCGGGGACGCTCAAGATCGGCCGCACCGAATATACCATCCGGGTGTTGGGCGAATACGACCGCGTCGACCAGATCCGCCAGATCCCGCTGCTGCGGCACAATGGCTCGATCATCCGCCTGAAGGACATTGCGGAGATCAGCGACGCCTTTGAGGAGGTCACCCAGTATGTGCGCACCATGGGGCGCGACGGCATGATGATGATGGTGCAGAAGCGCACCGGCGCCAACACGGTCGCGGTGTGCGCGGCGGTGCGCGACGAGCTCAAGCGCCTGGAGCGGGTCATCCCGCAGGACATCAAGTTCTATGTCGTCAATGACTCCTCCACCTTCATCACCCAGTCGGTGGACAATGTCCGGGGGACGGTGCTGTGGGGCGGGTTCTTTGTCATCGTGGTGTCGTTCTTCTTCCTGCGCAATGTGCGTTCGTCGCTGATCATCGCCCTGACCATCCCCTTTTCGCTGATCATCGCCTTCTGCTACATGTACTTCATGGGGTGGACGATCAACATGATCAGCCTCTCGGCGCTGGCCATCGCCATCGGCATGGTGGTGGACAACGCGATCGTGGTGCTGGAGAACATCACCTCGTACATCAACCGCGGCACCCGGGTGCGGGAGTCGGCGATGTTCGCGGCCTCCGAGGTGACGCTGTCGTTGATCGCCTCCACCGGCACCACCATCTGCATCTTCCTGCCGCTGGTGTTCGTGCAGGGGGCCACCGGGATCATCTTCCGGCAGCTGGGCGGGCTGGTGACCGCCACCCTGATCGCCAGCATGATCTGCGCGCTCATGCTCACGCCGATGCTCGCCAGCCGGCTGCTGCGGCCGGCGGATGCCGGCGCCGCCGGCACTGGCGGCACTGGCGGCACTGGCGGCACTGGCGGCTGGTGGCGCCGGCTATACGAGTGGTCGGAGCGATGCTTCCTGGGATTTGAGGCGCTTTACGGGCGCTTCCTGGGATTCTGCCTGCGGCATCGCCATGCGGTGATTGTCGCCGGCGCATTGATTGTCGGCGCGTCCATCATCTGCATACCCTTTGTGGGGACGGAGTTCACGCCCGACCAGGACACCGGCGAGATGACCATCAGCTTCCAGCTGCCGGTCTCCACCCGGGCGGAACTGACCGCGGATGCGGCCAGCCGCATCACCGCGCTGGCGCTGCAAAAGGAGTCGCAGATGCTGGCGCGCTCCGGCGGGATGGTCGCCGCCGACGAGGACGGCCGTCCGCGCAGCAGCGGGATCCGCTTCACCAACTGGCGGGCCGGCGCCTCGCGCAGCGGCTGGGGGAACAACAGCTCCCATACCGGCCGGGTGAACCTGAAGTACGTGCCGCGGGAGGAGCGGCCGTACCTGACCGCCGACCTGGGCAATGAAATCCTCAAGGAGCTGCGCACCTGGCCGGAGCTGGACCGCGTCTTCCTCTCGACCTCCAACCGGCTGATGACCATGATGATGGGCGGATCCAACGAAAAGCCGATCATCGTCAAGGTCCTGGGGTACGACCTCGACGAGAGCCTGCGCATTGCCGAGCAGATCCGCGGGATCGCGCTGCGCACGCCCGGTGCGGCGGATCCCAATATCACCTTCGACAACGGCAACCGCGAGCTGGTCATCAATATCGACCGCGTGGCCGCCGCCGCGCTGGGCGTGAAGGTCGACAGCATCGTCAAGGCGGTGCGGACCCTCTTCTATGGCAAGGCCGCCAGCAAATTCCGCCAGGGCGAGGACGAATACGACATCTTCGTCCAGCTGGGCGAGGACGAACGGCGCACGGTCGGCGACCTGATGAACTCGGAAATCGCGGTGGATTCCCGCCGCATCCGCCTGGACGCCATCGCCAGTGTCAGCGAGGAGCTGGGGCCGGTCACCATCAACCGGGTGGACCAGGAGCGGGTGGTGTACCTCCAGATCGACGTCTACGGGCGGTCGCTGGGCGAGGTGGCCGCCGACCTCAAGGACGCCATCGGCCGCGAGGTGGTGCTGCCGCAGGGCACAACCCTGGACTACGCCGGACAGATCAAGGAGCAGGGCAGCGCGTTCGCCGACCTGACCCTCATGCTGGTCCTGGGCATCGTCCTGGTCTATATGGTGATGGCCGCCGAATTCGAGTCCTATCTGGCGCCGTTCGTGGTGATGTTCTCCATACCCTTCGCCTTCTCCGGCGCCATCTTCGCCCTCGGACTGACCGGAATGACCCTCAATATCATGAGC
This sequence comes from uncultured Lentisphaeria bacterium, assembly GCA_934661755.1. GTDB lineage: Bacteria > Verrucomicrobiota > Lentisphaeria > Oligosphaerales > Oligosphaeraceae > CAKUJM01. The sequence goes on from CAKUJM010000010.1 coordinate 27,286, forward strand.
TTCATCGGGCTGATCATGCTCGTGGGGACGGTGGTCAACAACGCGATTGTGCTGATCGACTACATCAACATCCTGCTGGCGCGGGGCGAGCCGGTAACGGAGGCGATCACGCAATCCGGGCGCCAGCGCCTGCGGCCGGTGCTCATGACCACCCTGACCACCGTCTTCGGCATGGTGCCAATGGCGATTTCCGGTTCGACCGGATCCGAATTGTGGAGTCCGCTGGCCGTCACCATCATCGGCGGGCTGAGCATCTCGACCCTGGTCACCCTGGCATTCATCCCGACCCTCTATTCCTTTGTCGCCAAAGGGGAGAAGACCGCATGAAAATGATCCTTGTCGCCTATAACGTCTCAATCGAGGCGGAATTGATCGAAGAGCTGCCGAAAATGGGGGTCCATTGCTTCACCCAGTGGCCGCGCGTGTATGGCCGGGGCAATGCCACCGGCGCACGCTTCGACAACGCGGTGTGGCCCGGCGCCAACGGAATGCTGATGGCAGTCGTCGATGACGCCGCCGCGCCGCAGGTGATGGCGGCAATCGGCCACCTCCGCGATACCACCGCCAGGCGCGACGGCCTGAAGGCCTTCCAGCTCAACGTCGAGGCCGCCACCGGCGAATTGTAGCCGGGGGAATTGGAAAACCGGGCTGCTTTTGGCCCTCTCCGGCCTGTGTGTGGCGGGGCAGGACGCCGGCGGTGGGCTCCGCCTTGCAAAACGCGGCGGATACATTATCTTAACCGGAGTTCCCGAAATCATTTTTTTTCTGCTGTCCCTTGGCGATGTTTTCCCGAGGGGATAGGACACGTTTTGTCTATTTTCCCCAGGGAAAGGGGCGGTGAACGCAAAATCTATTGAATCGCCGGCAAATTGGCTGCGCGGCACTGATCCTGGGAGGGCGGGAAAAAAAGGCAATGTCGGCTTTGGAGCCGACGGATGGCGTTGAATGGCAAAACCGCCCCACGCCATTTCCGAGGCTAAGGACAAGGGAAATGTCCAAATTCGAATATAGCTTCGACGGCTCGATCTTGGAGCCGGACGAAGGGGAAATCGTCCGCACGGTTTTCATCAAGCCCCTGAACGAGGGGCGCTTCAAGGACTTCTGTACGGAAAGCGGCATCGTGAGCTACCTGCCGCTGCGCAAGGTCTGCAGGCTCAAGCGCGTCATCAGCAAGGGGAAGCCCTACCAATATCAGAGCGTCATCCTGCGTCCGATGTTCCCCGGGTACATCTTCGTCAAGATGACCGCCGGGCAGCGCACCGCGCTTTTCCAGACCGGGCTGGTGGTGCGTATCCTGGGCGGGCATGAAAGGCCGCAGGGGTTGCTGGACGAGATCCGGCTGATACACCAGATCGAGGATATTGCGAAGTGCACGGAGGTCGAATTCAACGCCGACATCAAGGAAGGCGACCGGTTTCTGATTGACTCCGGGCCGTGGCAGGGAGTGTATGGCTGGCTCAAGAAGAAGGAAAAGCGTTTCCTCTGGATGGTCGAGCTTGAATGCGTGAACTGCCTGGTGTCGGCCACCATCGACCCGTCGCTGTATCGAATGATCCCTGCGGAGGACTTCTCCGCCACCCGCTGAAAAGAAAAGCACAACCATGGATTCGTGAAGCTGGCGATTTTGCGTCAGGATAAGGATTTTTGAGGAAGCGTACCGGGAGTACGTGACTGAAGAATGACGAAATCATGGCGCAAAAGCACCAGCTTCACGAATTCAGGATAACTGCATTCCACGCCATGCAGGTTGCAATCATAAGTGAATCGTCAGCGCGGCCGCTGCTCTCGATGGTGCTGCTGGGCTGCGCGTCCTGTGTGCTGTCGTTGCTGTCCACCCGGCTGATGCTCTGGCTTCTGCCGCAGCTGGGAATGATGGACCGGCCGGACTTCAAGCGCCACATCCACACCCATGCCGTTCCGCGCGGCGGCGGCATCGGGATGCTCCTGGCCTTCATCGTCTCGTCCGCTGTCTACTTCTGCTTCCTCTACCATGGCGGCAGGCCCGACACCCCGCGCGAGCTGGTCAGAATCCTGGCGCCGCTGGCGATCCTGTTGCCGCTGGGCGTCTTGGATGACCGATTCACCCTCTGTGCCCGCACCAAGTTCATCTGCCAGATCCTGGCCGCGCTACTGGCATGGTGCCTCGGACTCCGGTTGGAGACGGTGCTGGGAGTTCATCTGCCCGCCTGGCTGGGGCTGCCGCTGACCGTCATCTGGATCACCGCCTTCATCAACGCCTTCAACATGATCGACGGTGTCGACGGGCTGGCCAGCGGCATCGGGTTGATCTCCGCTGTCTGCATGGCGGTCACCGCATTCTTCAGTGGAAGCCCCCGGCTGGGGACGCTGCTGGTAATCTTCGGCGGTTCGCTGCTGGGATTCCTCTACTTCAACTGGCACCCGGCGAAGCTCTTCATGGGCGACACTGGCTCCATGTTCATCGGCTATGTCCTGGCCGTGGCCGGATTGCGCATCAATGCCCGCGTCATCTCAGTGGCCTCGATCGGAATCCCGCTGCTGGCATGCGGCCTGCCGGTGCTTGACATCTGCCTCGCCGTCTGGCGGCGGCTCGTCGGCAGCCCGCCGTCATCGACGCCGGAGGCCGCCACCGACGGGGAGGAAATGCCGCACGTCTGCTGGGGGCTTCCCGGACGGCTTGCGTTCCTGGCCGGACGTCTCAGTACCGCCGACCAGAGCCATATCCACCATCGGCTTATGCGGTATTTCCGCAACGACCAGCGCCGGACAGTCTGGAGCATCTACGCCATCGCCATCGGCATGGGACTTGTCGGCATCCTCTGCTCCTTCTTGCCCAACAGTAACCTCCTGGTGGCGCTGGCGGTCATCATCGGCACTTTCTCATTCATCATCAACCGCCTGGCCTTCATCGAGCTGTGGAATACCACCGAGACCCTGTACCATGACTTCCAAAGTGCCCGGGCGGGAATGCTGTTCTCCTATGTCATCAACCCGCTCTGGGACCTGGGATGCATCCTGGCCGCATACTATCTGGCGTCAAGGGGATGGCCGATCGGCCTGGACGCGATGCTCCGGCATGCCGGAATCCTGATGGCGGTGCTGTGCTGCTCCCGGCCATACCGCGTCTTCTGGAACTATGCCGCCTCCGACGAATACTTCCGTCTGGCCAGCGCCCTCCTGCTGGGATTCACCTTGGCGCGCGCCAGCGACCTGGCGTTTCCCGACGACCCGCATATCAACCGCCTCCACTCCTATGCCGCCGGGGTGGCCATTACCCTCATCCTTATGGAACGGCTGTTCCTCCACTACTTCCGAAATGACCAGATTCGGCGGCACGCCAGGGAACAGATGGACGACGGAGCCGAGCCGTTGCGCACCATCATCGTCGGCGTCACCCCGATGGCACGGCTCTACCGCAATCTCCTTACCTCCGACATCGAGCGCGCCGCCCGGGAGGAAATCATCGGACTGGTCTGCTTCGACCGGCATTTCCTCCATTCATACTGCTATGGCATGAAGGTGCTGGGACGCATCAATGACTTGGAGTTCATCGTGGAGCATTATCGCGTTGGAAAGATTGTGGTTACGAGGGAAATTCCAGAGGAGCTGCTCGGCAAGTGCACGGTCGTTTGCAGGGGGCAGGGAGTCCGGATGGCTAGTTTCGGGTGCGTTGAGCGGGTCATGGGGTAGCAGTCTGTTTCCCAGCCAGGCTGGCAGGCGCGCGGCATCGTTTCGGCCATGAGGAAAAACACTGTATCTTGTAATGCAGCGTGGAATATTGGGTCGCTGGTCTGCAACCTGTTATTGGTTTTCGTATGTACGCCGATAATAATCAGGGACCTGGGGGAGACCGCATACGGCGTCTATGTCATCCTCGGGTCCGTTGGCGGCATTCTGTCCATTGCAAGCCTGGGCATGGGCGAGGCGACGCTCAAGTACGTCTCGGAGTATGTGGCCACGGACAATCGTCTTGAGGTGAGGAAGGTATTCACATCAACCTTCCTCTTGTATTCAACCATAGGCTTGGGTATTTCCCTCTTTCTTTTTGTTCTTCCCTATCCATTTATCAGGATTCTGAAAATAGACCAGGTTGAAAACGCTAAATTTCTGTTCCGCATAACGGCCATCATATTCTGGGTTCATCTGATGAACGGAAGCGTGTCTTCTGTCCCTGCGGCTGTCCAGCGATATGAATTTGCCTCATTTGTCAGCTTTGCCCAAAACATCCTTCAATTCATCCTTGTCATTTCAGCCATAAGGCTTGGCTACGGGCTGCGTGGCATCATGTGCGTTACGCTACTCAACGCACTACTGATCCTGTCCATCAATTTTGCCATCGGCAAGTTCCTTATCCCGCATCTGGGCTTTTCCTGGCCTGGCAAGGCTGGCTTCCAGAAGGTGTTCAAATATGGGATTGCCGTATTCGGAACCCAGCTGATTGGATTGCTTTGGCAATACAGCGACCACATACTGCTGTCCTCAATGATCGGCCCTCAGGCTGTGAGTATTTTCAGTGTCCCAATGCAGACCGTCAGCAAGGGAGTTGGACTAATCAGCGCTGGAATGGCGGTTTTATTTCCCCATTTTTCATCATTGAGTTCCGATTACGAGGGCAACAAAGAAAAAATCACGGAGACTTATATCAAAGCAACGCAACTTGGCTTGCTTGCTTCCATTGCGCTTTGCGTGCCACTGGCTGTGATGCTTCCAGATTTCCTGCGACTGTGGATTTCCAGTGAATTTGCTGAGAAGGCTGCCTCTGTTGCAACCATTTTGGCCTTGAGCTATATCGTCCGTGGAGCATTCCTGCCATACGAACCATTGCTAAAAGGACTTGGGCTACCCAAGTATATCTTCTGTATAACATTGTGCAGTTCCTTGGTTATTGCAGGTGTGGATTTGCTCTTCATTCCATTTCTCGGAACTGATGGCGTTGGTTATTCCTATGTCATATCATCTTCCATTGGCGTAATAACAATTGTCTTGATTTTCAGAAAACTGCTAAAAATTCCCATGGTAGTTTTCTGGCGTGATCTGTTTGCTCCTTATTTTTGGAGTCTGTTGTCAGTTGCCATCCTTATAATCCTAAGGCACAAAGTAATAAAAGACAGCTTCGGTTGGGTGGCGTTTCTTGCCTTGTCAGCACTTGTCTTCCTCATAAACGTCGTTTTTGTAGCGTGTGGAAGCAAGTTGTCTGGCACGAAATTCCGGCTGGCCAAGTGAGATTCAATGAAGGCCTTTGTCAAAAAAATATTGCATTCCCTATTGCCAGACAGCATATACAAGCTGCTGGCAAACAAACCGTGCATAGTTCCGAGATACTACAAAGGGCTTATCGGAGAATTAGAGCAATACTTTGATTATGCCAGAGAGGAAACGCCTGAAAAGAATCTGTTGCTTCTTCGGAAAAATGCGCATATTCTGGACAAGGGGGTTCAACAGGAAAACGCAGAACCCGGACATGGGAAACAATGCTATCTGGACTTGAAGAAACGTCTGGCACAGATTCCAGCGGAGTGGGAGAACGACCCCACGGTTGTATGGAGTCGCCATGTTCTTTGCAACTATGAGAAACTGCAACAAGGCGGACTACGCACAGAACATGCAGAATGTTCTTCCTCCGCCTGTGTCTCCTATGATGATCTATTTACATTGATCAGACAACGCCGCTCCAATCGTTGTTTTTTGAATAAAGAGATTGCGCCTGAGACAGCACATTCACTTGTAAAGACTGTTCATTGGGCTGCTTCCAGTTGTAACAAACAGCCAATCCAGGTATTCTATACCATAAATCCTGATGAGGCGTCAGTGGCTTTGAAATGTTGCAAAGGAGGAACGGGCTTTAGCTCTTTTATTCCGTCTTTATGGGTTTTTACCGCTGATACACGGGGGTATGTCTGGCCAGGCGAGGCGCCGCTTCCATTCATTGACACTTCCTTGGGAACGCAAAATCTGTTTCTTGCTGCAACAACGTTAGGCATTTCAGGGACTGTCTTGTCATGGTGTCAGCACACAAAGGAGGAGGAACAGCAATTGCGTTCGTTAATGAGGATTCCTCCAGAGTATATCATTGTCTTCTGTGCCGTGCTTGGATATGCCAAGTATGATTATGCAGTGCCAGCCCGCAAGGAATGACATGAACATTCTGCTTATCCATCAATATGCAGGGAACAAGGGCGACAGGGCAGTTCTTGTTGCCCTTTGTCATTTATTGAAATGCGAGTTCCCAGATGTGCGGATAGCTGTATCCACAAGCAATCCACTCAAGTGGAAGGCGGATGATCTCCAGGAAGGCGATAATGTCGAATTCTGTCCCAGCGGGTGGGATTATCAGGACGCCAGTAGCTGGCGGATGTGGTTTTGCATTTTGGATCGCCTCAAGAAATACACATTCACCATATTACGATTTCTGCAACTTCACCATATCCGATTTTTCACGTCATCTCTCATGAATCCCCAGTTCCACGAGAAGCTAAATGACGCGAATATTGTTCTAAGTGTTGGAGGTCATCATTTTACAACGCTTTTGTCTAGGGACTTGGTTTCTGGAATCAATTTTGACAGCATGTGCGTCATGGCGGCAAACAAGCCATTGGTCTTGTTTTCGCAGTCATTTGGGCCATTCGTTTTTCACAACGAGCATAACAAGAACATAACAAAGCAATTGTTAAATTACTGCAAATCGATTTATTGCAGAGAAAACAAATCTGTCATCGAACTGCAATTGCTTGGCGTGAATAACCAAGGCATACAGCAAACCAGTGAAACTGTCCTTGCACTGAATGGAGTTTTTGATCACCGCCGAGAGTTGGCGGCACGGAAAAAGCAGATAGGAATCGCCATCTACTCTACACAGAAAAGGACTCCAGACCAGCTGGAACACTATTGCAACGTTCTGGCAGGCTTCGCCAAGAAGGCAATCTCCGATGGCTTTCAAGTCCTGTTCTTCCCAATGGAATTGAAAGGAAGTGCGCCTGACGACCGATGGCTGATAAGCAAAATCTTAAAGCTCATTGACTCAAGCCAGGCGGATTATATAGACAACGACTTGCCCACGGTAGAGCATTTGCGTCGGGTGGAGGAATGTTCATTGTTTGTTGGACATAAGACTCACTCCACGATTTTTGCACTGGCCACCGGAACGCCTCTCATTGGCATCTGCTATCATCCAAAGACACGAGAGTTCATGAAACAGTTTTCATGCGAGGAGTTTGCCATTGACGATGATAAGCTCACAGCCGAGGCGTTGGAAACAGCATATCGTAAAATCAGCGGTCGCCTGGAAGAGCTTTCTATCAGGATTTTTGAATGTGCCAAGCTGGCCGGGAAACAAATTTCAAATGACCTGCGTAGGGCCGTCTTAAATTCTCTGCAGGAGTAAGCCTATGAAACAGATTTTGCTTGTATTCGGGACAAGGCCGGAAGCCATCAAGATGGCTCCGCTTGTAAAGGCGCTAAAGGCGCAACCGGAATGGTTCGATGTCAAAGTGTGCGTGACGGGGCAGCATCGCCAGATGCTTGACCAGGTGCTGGAGATTTTCGGCATCACGCCTGATTTCGACCTGAACATCATGAAGCCGGGGCAGGACTTGTTCGACGTCACGACGTCCGTGCTTCTTGGGATGCGCGGCATCTTCAAGGAATACCATCCTGACATCGTGCTGGTTCACGGTGACACCACCACCAGTTCGGCTGTGGCCCTTGCCGCATTCTACTGCCATATCGCGGTCGGGCATGTGGAGGCAGGGCTTCGGACCTACAATATCTACAGCCCGTGGCCAGAGGAGATCAATCGCCAGATAACGGGTAGGCTCGCGACGCTCCACTTCTCGCCGACTCCTACGAGCAAGGCGAACTTGCTTGCAGAGCGTGTGCCAGAAGGGCACGTCTTTGTCACCGGCAATACAGTGACTGATGCACTGCTACAGGTTGTTGAGCATATCCGCAACGACGCCAGCCTCCAGGAACGGCTGGCGCTGGAACTACAGGCGCAAGGATATGACACGAGAAGGCTGGACAATCCTGCACGCCGCCTCATTCTCATAACGGGGCACCGACGCGAGAACTTCGGCGATGGCTTCCTGCATATCTGCGAGGCCATCAGGGACTTGGCCGCGCGCTATCCCGATGTCGACTTCGTCTATCCCATGCACCTGAACCCCAATGTCCGCAAGGCCATCGACGAGATTTTCCCCGAGCACAGCAAGGGCAACCTCTTCTTCATCGAGCCGCTTGACTACCTGCATTTCGTCTATCTGATGGACAAGTCGTATCTCATCCTCACGGACAGCGGCGGCGTGCAGGAGGAGGCTCCGACCCTCGGTAAGCCGGTGCTGGTGATGCGCGACACCACGGAACGCCCCGAAGCGGTCGAGGCAGGCACGGTCAAGCTTGTCGGAACCGACTACGGGAAGATCGTCAATGAGACGGCAGTTCTTCTGGATGACCGCGAGGCATATAAAACAATGTCGCAGGCCATCAACCCATACGGTGACGGCAAGGCCTGCGCACGCATCTGCAGGATACTGCAAGAAGCCGAGTTGTAGGTATCCAGCAAGGGTATATTCGAGTAATGAAACTGCTGTTCATCGCATCCGGCTACCTTCCATACACCTTCTCGGAAAATCTGTGCAATGCGAAGCTGGTCTATGCGCTCCAACGTCATGGCTGCCACGTGGACGTCATCTCCAAGCGGGATGAAGGAGCCACCTATTCGGCAGAATGGACGGAACCCTGGCTGGCTTTAAGGGAACATGCCTTCGAGGTAGGCTACCATGGCGGTTCTGCATTGGGGCGCGCCGCAGACATAGCGAGGTCTTCCCTGGCAACGGGAATGCTGCCCGTAGAGGGCATACGGTGGGTGCGGCGAGCGGCCGCAAAGGCGCTGGAACTCCATAAACTCAACCATTATGACTGTCTTTTGACACGTTCGCCCAACGACATAGCACACTACGCAGGAGCAATTGTCAAAAAGAAGACAGGACTGAAATGGATTGCCAACTGGAACGACCCGGCCTCGCCCATCTGGCCGGAGCCGTATGCGCATCATTACTCCGCTTTCAAGCAAAGGCTGCTGACGCATTACACGGGGAAATGCCTGTCAATGGCGGATGTCAATACCTTCCCCTCGGAATACCTTCTACGGCATTTCGAGACGCATTTCTCTTCATTGCAAAACAAGTCCTGTCGTGTCATTCCCCATATCGCGCTCTCGGAGGACATCGTTCCGCAGACTGCCTCTACGCGCAACGAACGGCTGATGCTGTGCCATTCTGGCAACCTGTCGCCGGAACGGAATCCCGAACACCTTTTCCAAGCCTTGCGTTCGCTGGTTGACGAAGGATGCGACAGAATACAGCTGGACATCATGGGGCATATCAACGACTATACGCAGTCGCTTGTTCAGAAATACAATCTGCCAGGGCATGTGAAATGCCCTGGCAGCTTCCCCTACCTGGAGGCCATTTCCAGAATGTCCGCGTATGACGTCCTGGTGCTGGTGGAGGCCATTCTGGACAATGGGATATTCTTCCCCAGCAAGCTGACGGACTACGCCCAGATTGGCCGTCCGATTCTTGCAGTATCCCCATCCAAGGGATTTGCCCGCGACCTCCTTGAAAAGCATGGCGGGGGGCTTTTGGCCGACAATGCCGACATCGGCAAAATCCAGTTGGCGTTGAAGGAGTTCTACCGATGCTGGCAGGACGGTACATTGGAAACCAAATACTCTCCCCGGAAGATGTACGAGTATTTTTCGGCGGATGCGGTGGTTAAGATGTACGAAGAGATGCTGGAAGATGGCAGGCGCTGATGGCATGGAGGTTTCCGATCTGGCTCGACAGCCTTCGCGGTTGCAGTATATTGCCGTGCTACGCGCCATGGCCATGCTTGTGGTTGTGGCGTTCCACACCTACGGGTATATGTACGCCAGCCATTTTCCTCAGAGCAGGGAAGGATACAACGCAATCTATTATACCGCCAACCAGTGCGTATTCATCAATGTGGCGATGCCGCTTTTCACCGCCATTGCCGGTTTCCTGTTCGCCTGGCTCCACCAGCAAGGACGGTATCAGGACTACTGGCAGATGATTCGGAAGAAGGCGTTGCGGCTTCTGTTGCCGTTTGCCGTATTCGGCACATTGATGATGGCGACCACAGGCGTTCCCTTCCAGCCGTGGATGCTCTATCGGGGGTCGATTTCGCATCTATGGTATCTCACTGCGCTTTTCTGGTGCTTCGCCGTCGGGGGAATCACGCAACGCCATCTCGCCAGATCGCGCCGATGCGCCTGCAGGTGGTGGAGAGTATTCTTCCTGCTGCTCTTTGCAAACAGCCTTGCCGATCATATCCCTGCTTTGCTAGGGGTGCAGTACCTCCTCCGTCAATACGAGTGGTTTCTGCTGGGACAGCTCCTTGCTGCCTGTCACAACCCCGTCTTCGGATTCATTGGCACGTGGCATCTTGGCATCCCTCTGATGCTGCCCTTTGCCATTCTCTCATGGTTCTTCCCCGATCCATACGAGCCTGAGTGCTGGCATACCCGTGTGATGGTCGCCGGCTTCCTGATAGGCCTCTTTCCGCTGACGGAGTTAATATGCGCAAAATGCCCGGAAAAGGCCTTGAGGCCATTTGAATGGCTTGGGAAATTCACCTTCGGCATCTACATCTTCCATAACTGGATCGGACCGTATATGATCTCCCGGACGGCCAAGCGGCTTCTGCCATTGGAACAGCTTGCCCTCGACCATGTCGTCCTGTTCCCATTCCTCCTGACCGCAACAATCATCGTCGTCTCGTTTGCGCTGACATGGCTGATGATGAAAAACCGTTTTGGCAAAATGCTGATGGAATAGATCCTGCCGGAAACGCAATGCCGCACAAACGCTTCATCGTCATTGACGTATGGGTAAGCCTGCTTCTATGCTTCGTCCTGCTTGGGCATTGCAGTTTTCCCAATGCACCAGGGTGGTATGCGAACGAGGTCCACACATGGATATACAGCTTTCACATGGCGGCCTTCTATTTCGTTTGCGGCTTCCTGGTTGCGCATTCCTATCGTCCGCTGACGGATGCCAGGAGCTATTTCTCATACATTGGTCGCAAGGTAGTCAAATTTGGTACACCCTTTCTTGGCTTCGGTATCACCTTATGCATATATCATGCTTTTGTGGAAAAGGGTGGCGGTTTGGAACTCCTCAAGGCTGATTTGCAGACGCTGTTTCTCAATCCCATCACCTCCCCCAGCGGCTATCTCTGGTTCATATATCTGCTTTTGGAGTTCTATCTTGTAGCGCCCGTCTTCTGCCAATTCTATTCCTGGACCATCCTTCCGGGGGGGATGACGGCAATTCTCCTATGCTGGCGACCATTGCCGAGTTGTCTTTGCCTCCAGCTTCTTTCCAGGTATCTGCTCTTCTTCCTGCTGGGAGTCGTCGCAAGAAAGCATCTGGCAGGGCTTGCTTCAGTGGCAGGGAAGAGATGGGGGGTGAGCATATTATCATGTGCGCCGCCTCTATGGCTGGCATCAATTATCCTCTTTGCGGAAAAACACCCTTTGGTTCCGGCGCTGCTTTCACTGCCAGCCCTTTACTTGATTGCCCGGGAGTTGTCGAAAAACAAACGCCTCGCCATATTCTGCGAGTTTTTGTCCAGACGGTGCTTCGCAATCTACCTTTGGCAGATGATATTCATACAGCTGTTGGCACTTATTTTGTTCCGTTTCTGCCATCTGCCACACTGGTGTCTGCTGATGTCGGTGATTCCCGTCGGAATCGCGGTTTCGCTGCTGGCAGACTGGGCTTGGAATGCCGCCAGGCGGCGGATGCAGTCGGCATTCTTGAAAACAACCTGAAATGATGTCACGCGACTTCTCCATCTCGGCTATTCGCATGCTGGCTACAATGGCAATAGTCTGCTCGCATATTGCGATGCTCCATGCCTCGGAGCTTTATTTCTGGTTCAACCTTGGCGTGCAGCTTTTCGTGCTGATCTCTGCAGAGCTTTTCGCGAGGCAAAACATCCAGCGCCCTCTGACATGGCTGGGACAGCGCTTTGCCTCCATACTTGTTCCATACCATGCCTACCTGGCAATTGCATTCCTGCTGGGAAGGCTTTGCGGACAACCGCCCAACTTGTGTGGGGTGGTTCGCTATTTGACTGCCACTCAGGGCATTGGATTTGCCTCTGCATCGTTTGCCCCACAACATTCTCTAGGCCATCTCTGGTTCATCACCTACATCCTGCTGGCCTACGTGATGACCCCGCTCCTGCAATGGGCGGACAGAAAGGTCAAGGCTGAAAGCCCTTGGCGTGCTCATCTGCATATTCTGCGTTCTGCTGACCACGGCGGCAAATCGTCTGCTGGGGTGGCAGGTACTTCATTCCAGTTTCCTGTCGCTCTATGTCTATGGATACGTGTCTTTCCGTAACAGCAGTTATCCATTTGCCGAAACACGTCTGCCGATTTCCATAGCACATCTTCTTTTCTGCGCGTTAGGACGTGGAGCCCTCCGATATCTGCTTCTGAATTCTGCACAATTTCTTACTGCAACAGGGGCGCACTTCGCCGCCACCGTGGCCTACAACACGCTTGATTTTATGACGGGAATCTTCCTATACCTATTGCTGCGAAGGCTAACCTCGTCTGGTACACTCTCCAGGTTCAAGCGAATGTGGGACTTCAGCGACCGTTGTTCCTACGGCATCTACCTGACTCACATGCTTGCAATTATTCTCTCATTTTGGGTTGCCAGCGACTGTCACTGGCTCGTCCAAGGAACATGTTCTCTGGCAATCGCCATCGCCCTGGGCTGGATGTTCCACTATATGACAGGCCCTCTCGTTGCCCACATCCGGGGCTAATCTCTTGACCAGGCGTTATCCACAGTTTGATTTAATGCGAAGCTTTGCCGCGCTTCTTGTGGTATGGCTTCATGTCTGTTCGCAATGCCAGGATGGATTGCCGGACGGCGGGGGGCGGCTCTCATGCCTGGTTCTCAACCAGATGTGCTTTGTGGGCGTGCCGCTTTTCATCATGATCAGTGGTGGTCTGCTTGTGCGCGACGACAACCAGGATGTCCTGCCATTCTGGAAGAAACGCCTTGCCAGGCTAGCCATTCCAATGCTATTCTGGACAGTGGCCTACCTTGTCCTGCGCTATTTCCAAGGCGATGGCTTCTCTTTCAAGAATGCTGTGTTCTCCACATTGCGCGGTGTCCCGTACTATCATCTCTGGTATCTCTATATGCTTCTTGGGTTATATGCCGTGACGCCATTGTCTTCCAGGCTATTCGCGCATTGCTCCTTCGACGAAAAATGCCTGTGGACATTGTTTGCACTGGCCATCCCGTGGCTGAACCATCTCACGGAGATGGCCTTGGGGACATATTCCTGGAATGCCGGCCAGCGGCTTTTCATCAATCTCTTCCTGCCCTTCATTGGTCTGTACCTTCTCGGTGCGGTACTTGTCGAAGCCACAGAGAAAAGAACGAACATGGGAACAGGTGTCGCGCTGGCTCTCGGGGGGGGTATTTTGACAATTGCCATGGCGTTTATCAGCGCAAAAACGAACCCTGCGTTGTTCTACAATCTTTCTTTCCTTAACAATATTGCAGCAGCGCTGCTTTTCGCAGGGTGTCTGTTGATACCGATGCAAGGGAGGAAGGTCTTTTGCGTGTTGGGCGGTGCGACGCTTGGCGTGTATCTTCTTCATCCCTTGTTGCTGTGGGCAATGATGCAGATCTCTGTGATTTCTCTTGCCCCATGTCTTCAATTTTGCCTTTTGTTGATTGTCCTGCCTGTCCTGTCATGGCTTCTCGTGCTTGCGTGGAAACGCATTCCATTCCTGAAGCGAACAGTATAGCCGACGTATAATGCTGAAGTCCTTGTTCAGGCAAATCCGCTTTCGGGCAATCCAATGGCATTGTAGCAAACGCCCACTGTCGATGGATTTCCAGCGGGGTCTCTGCATTCTCGCCCCGCATCCCGATGACGAGACGATGGGGTGCGGACAGTTGATTTCGCTAGCCTCCCGTCTATGCGTTCCATGTAGGGTATTCATCATCAGCGATGGTTCCGGCTCCCACCGCAATTGCTGCAACACGCCTGAAACAGACATTGCAGCCGGACGTCAGGCCTCCTGCCGAAAGGCCATGGAGGCTCTTGGCCTGCCCAAGGACAGCCTGACTTTTTTTGCTTTTCCCGACGGGGAACTTTCCAGGCACAAAAAAGAAATCCACAATCGCCTGCTTGAAGAGCTTGATGGTCAGAAGCATGATATCGTTGTTCCCCATGAACTAGAGGGATGGAGCGACCATCAGGCGGTTCATCACGTCGGCAGAAGCATTGCAACGGCATTCCAATGCCGTCTTCTGTCATACTGCATCTGGTTCTATTACAGTATGCCTTTCCGCAAATTCTCTCAAGTCCATTGGAATTCATCGCTGATTTTACATGATTTAGATGCCTTGGAGAAAAAACGCGCGGCCTTGGAAATATACAGAAACGACATAGCTTCCTGCGGCAAACCCTATACAGGCGTCCTGCCCGACTTGCTCTGGAAGGCTGTCAACGATGAGCAAGAGGTATATTTCGAGGAATGAAAATCACTTGGTTAACAACTTGGAAGGATATTCAGGACGAATCCTTTCTCAAAGAGTGGAATGATCTGTTGGGGGGCTGGTCTTGCCCGCATGTGTTCTTTACTCAACCACTATGTAAGGCGTGGCTGGATACTTATCGTCCCATCCGCAATCTTTTGCCTCGTTTCCTTTTGCTGGAAGATGGCGAGTCCAAGCTGCTTTGGCCGTTGGTACTTTGGCGTCAGAATTGGAGGAATGCCTTTCGGAGGATGTTGGTTGCCGTAGGCCATTCGGATTATGACTATGCCGAACCAATCGTCATCGGCAACCGTAATAGTTTAGTATCTATAGCAATTGATGCCATTCAAGACCATGCGGAAGAATGGGATGCCGTTGCAATTCATGGATTGACGCAGGTAATATCCAATGCCAGACAAGAGGTGGACTACTGTCCATTCTGCAAACTAGGCAGCTACATCGACGGCGAAGATTTTCTGAAGAAGGCGAAAAAGAGCCTTCGCGAGGATGTGCGAAGGCAGCGAAAGCGTTTGGGCGAGCAAGGAGACATGTCATTGGTGGAAGCCCCCCTGCCACTTGCGCTGCAAGAGTTGTCCGTCTTTTTGCAGGAACATCACGCCCATTGGCCGAAGGCGTACAAGGCTCCGAATTTCCACGAAAATCTGCTGAAAACAGGACTGCCAACAGGTCTGGTGCGCTTTGACATCCTGCGTGTGAATGAAATATCTGTTGCCTGGCATTTGGGTTTCCATTGGAAAGGACGCTTTTACTATTACATGCCTGCGGCCAATCGGGAATGGCTGGCCTTCTCGCCGAACAAGCTACTCCTTTTTGAACTGCTCGGGCGTTCCATCACAGAAAAGGACGAGATATTCGACCATCTGCGTGGCGCAGAAAACTACAAGCGTGGCTGGACAAACGACATCCTGAATCTCTGGAAAATCAACGTAGTTAACACGCAAAGCTTCGGGGCTATAATTAGAAATGGCCTATATGAGTGCCGAGATGCACTCATGCGGTTCCTGCAAAAAAATCGGGGGGGGTATTCCATGTAGAAGTTTCATGCATTACGCATTTTCTGACAGCTTTTTCGGCTTCAGGAGGGCTGCGTAATGCATGAGCACTCTGTCAACGAAAGACCGAATAGTGAAGTCATCGTCATCGGCGACTCGTCGAACAACACTTTGGGTGCGATCCGCAGTTTTGGCGAGGCAGGGGTGGCGCAAACACTGATATTGGTTTCGCCGAATGACATCTGCCATGTTCAGTGTAGCAAGTACCTCAAACATGGGAATTGCATCTTGGCGGCGTCGCTGGAGGATTGTCAGATCATTCTGGACAATTTGAAGAGCAAAGCAGAAAAAGCGTATTTGATGACCACCTTCGATGCTACGGCACAGTGGGTTGATGAACGGGAAGCAGAACTTTCGAGGCACTTTGTCACGCCATGTCGTGGGAGGCAACTTGGGCGGCTTTTCGACAAGGCAGAGCAATGCAGACTGGCCTTGGAGTGCGGCCTGCTTGTCCCGAAAAGCGTCATCTACCACCGTGGAGCAACGACTCCAGATGCGGAGATAGGCTATCCATTGATTACCAAGCCACTGGTGAGCAGCCAAGGGGAAAAGGGGGACATCCACATCTGCCATTCCCGCCAGGAACTCGAAGAGGCTTTGCAGAAGGAAAGCCACTGTCGTTCCTTCCTTTTTCAGGAGTTCATAGAGAAGGAATATGAGATTGACGCTGTGGGAGTAAGCACTGACAGTGAAGTTGTATTCGTGGGTGCAATACACAAATACCGTCACTGGCCGCCCCTGACAGGCGCAGGGGCATTCGGCGTTTTCGAACGCATCGAGACATTTGACATCGACACGGCTGCGGTAAAACGGTTTCTGGCACAAGCCGGATACCATGGTCCGTTTTCCGTGGAGTTCGTGCATACGAAGGAAGGCAGAAACTATTTCATGGAGGTCAATTTCCGCAACGAGGGACTCGCCTACGCCTCCACCTGCGCCGGCGCAAATCTCCATGCCCTCTATGTGCATCCAGACTATTGGATTGACTGGAAAAAATTCAGGCGGACTTATATGATGAACTATGGCATCGACCTGCTGTACGTGAAAAATGGGATGCTGTCTGGATGGCGTTGGCTGAAGGATTTCCTGCGGACGCGCTGTTTCATCAATCTCTGCTTCTCGGATTTGGGGCCGACAATCGCCCACTACAAGGCAAAATGGCGGAAAAGCTGAAAGTCATTGTCTGTATTCCCTGCCTTTGCCTGGGGGGAAGCGAGGTCGCGACGCTTCAAATGGTTCAGGCACTTGCCAAGGACTACGACATCACTGTAGTCTGCTACTATCAGCATGACGACAGGATGGTCGCCAGATACGAGGCAACAGGGGCTAAAGTGCTGTTGCTGGAGGAGAGGCACGGTGGCTTGAAAGGGCTATGGCGGCTTCTGCGTCGGCTTGTGCGGCTTTTCAAGGCGGAACGGCCGGCCATTGTCCATGGCGTCTATTTCGCACCGGGGATGATTCCGTTGCTCGCTGCGCGTATGGCGGGCGTGCCAAAGGTCTTTGCCACCGTCCATGCGGCTGGTGGTCGTGGATACGGCTGGAAGGCCAAGGCGATGTTCCGCTTCAGCGCAATGCTGACCACCCATTTCTTCTGCGTCGCCGAGAATACAGAGCGTTTCTGGTTCGGGCGCATCGGTGACAGTCGCCATTCCACCATCAACAATGGAATCGACCTCGTGGCTTTCGCCAATGCAAATCCCATTGAAATTCCATCCATCGCGGAAGATGCGCCTGTGGTTGGAATTGTCGGGAGCGTCTTCAAGCTCAAAGGCCATGACTGTCTTTTCCGGGCGGTCAAACGGCTTCTGCCCGTGTATCCGAAACTCGTGGTCTTGATTGTTGGAGAGGGGAGAGCCCGTCCGGAGTTTGAGAAGTTGGCAGTTGAGCTGGATATTTCAAAACATGTCATCTGGGCCGGCCGTGTCGAGCCGGAGGAAATTCCACGCTACTGCAAGTGCATGGATGTCCTGGCAATGCCGTCGCACTGGGAGGGCTTCGGCCTGGCGGCGGCAGAGGCGATGGCGGCGGGGGTGCCGGTAGCGGGCAGCGACGTGCCGGGCCTTCGGGAAGTCATCGGCGACGCAGGATTGCTCTTTCCCGTGGATGACGACAAGGCGCTGGCAGATGGGCTTCAGGAACTCCTGAGTCACCTTGAGGAATGGTCGGCCCGGGCCGAATCGCAGGTCAAGAAATTTGCCTTGGATGTGATACAGGGCAAGTGGCGACATGCCTATTCAAACCTGTAAAGTTTCCTGATGGCCAATACGTTGAATATGAAACCGCTTGGCATTCCAACCGAATTAAGCGTCAAACTGCGGAACATCAATTTCGTTTGTACCTTGCTCATTATTGTACTTCACGCCAACACGATTTCTCTGTTAGAGCGGGGAGACACGTTCATCTACCATTTTGAGAATTTGTTGGCCAACGGGATATGCCGGATCGCCGTTCCGTATTTCTTTCTGGCGGCCGGCTTTTTCTTCTTCTGCCGATTTCAACAGGGCTTCTATTGGAACATCTTCTTCCAGCAGATAGGAAAGAGATGCCGGACGCTGGTTGTGCCCTATCTGGTCGTGGTGGGAATATTCTGGTGCTTGATGTTCCTCCTGAAGAGGATGTCTTTGTTTCCCGCAATTCAACTTGATGTCTCTCCTGCTGGAATACTTAAGTACATCTTCGTCAATCCACGTTATTCCTATCCCCTGTGGTTTATCCGTGATTTGTTCGTTCTTTGTGTCTTCGCCCCTATTCTCTATTATCCATTGGCAAGACTCAAGTTGGCCATTCCAACCATCGCCGTCATTATTACCATTTGCCTGTTTGTCCGCCCAGAACTATACCTCTTCCGTCCTGATTCGCTGGCCTATTTTGCACTCGGGGCATTCCTGAAATTGCATTATAGATTGGCTAATAGCCAAATGCCCAAGAGAGCCATTGCCTTGCTTGCGCTCTGGTTTTTCCTCTGCGTCGTTGTGGAATTGATTAAGATGAAATACTTGTTCCTGTTGCGTGATTTCTGCGGCATAATTGCGGTGTGGTGTTGCTATGATATCTTTGTTGTGAAACCTAATGACAGGGCATGGAAACTTGCAGGGTACTCCTTTTTCCTTTATCTCTTTCACGAGCCTTTGCTGTCCTTATTTAAAACCACATTGTGGAATCTTGTTTCCAAGGGCGATGGCGTTGCGCTTGTCATTTATTTCTTTGCCATTATTATTGTTATACCAGTATTATTCATTGCGGCTTATTGTTCGAATAGGTATTGTCCGAAAATTTATCAAATTGTTTGTGGAGGTCGTTAAGGTTAAGGTAATACACGAGACATCGCATTACAAAGTCTGATTTATGCTAATCATTTTCCTGACAACCCTGCTGGCCTTGTATATATGCATTTATGCATACTCAATTACTCAAAAGGAGTATTGTTTCGTTACACTTCAAAAGAAGCAATACCATGTGGACTCAAGGACATTGTTTGCGGCCTTCACATTAATGACCGCACCAAATTTCATCTTTCATGCATGCGAACTGAAATACCTATGTTGGATTGCTCTTGTCTCATATTTACTTCTCTCGAAGAAATACGATTTTCATGTCTGTGATGTGACCTGGTGGCTATCAATTGTCATTATCGATGTTTTGATCGGGGTTGTTTGGGGAGGGCATTGGTTGCGTGGAAGTATGATGCTGGTTAAATACCTGATTCTTATCTTTTTCTTTTCCATTGGCTTCAATGTTGACATAGACAATGAAAAACTCACCTTCATCTTCCAATACGCATTACGGGGAATAGTTCTTGCTCTGGTTTTCGCAAGTGGAATGACTATGTTGCTGGTTCCTCCCATGTATTGGGTGACAAACTTATTTTTCTTTGGACAGGCAGGCATCTCTGATTGCTTTACCGTCTTTGTCCCAATTTGCTTGTCATCGGCCTTATTGTTGAAAAATAAGAAATATGTATTGATAGCACTTTTATGTCTGCTTTCAGATATATGTTTTGTTGTCCGCACCGGCATAGGCGGTTGGTTTATAGCTACTGCCGTTTATATGGGACTGCGCAAGCAAATCAAAATGCTGTTTCTTATGTTGATACTTCTTTTGCTTGCAATGCTGTCTTTTATTTATATAACCCCCATACGAAACAAGACTTATTCCCAGCAGATACAGGAGAGATTCGCCTCTGAAGGCTTTGGGAGTTACCTTTTTGAACGCGAGAATCTCATGGATAGTGGAAGGCAGGGCATCCATGATGCTGTATTGGCGCACTTGCCAGCTGAAAAAGGCATATTCGGCTATGGCAGTGGAACTACTAATGATACCTTGAGGAGACTAAATAAACAATATGGCATCGCTGCAATCATGCATAATGATTATGCAGTGATGCTAATTGACAATGGTGTCGTTGGGATTTCATTGTGGATTGGGCTGTTATTGTCTCTTTACATTCGTATTATTAAGGTTGTTTTTACAAAAAACAATTCCGAATTGACAAGGATACTGGGTATCACGGCGGCAAGTAGCTTGGCAGGAGCCACCTTCGCAATGCACTATGATAATGTGTTGGCGCATAGCATGAGCTCTATCGGAATTCCCTTTTTGCTCTTAGGAATGTTCTATCGCTCTATGCATAACGACAGGCGATCAAGGGCGCTTCCCTGATGTTTTCAATTATCATTCCATTATACAACAAGGCTTCAAGCATTGTCTGCGCTTTGGAGTCTGTATTGTTGCAGACTTTAAACGAGTTCGAGATTGTCGTGGTTGACGACGGTTCAACTGACAATGGAGCTGAGCTGGTACGCAAGTATGCTTCAAAAGACTCGCGCATTCGTCTTATACAACAACCCAATGGCGGGGTCTCTGCCGCCAGAAACACAGGTATCCAGGCCGCAAAGAATGAATATATCGTATTTCTTGATGCAGATGACGAATATCTGCCAGATTATCTTGAGACCATGAAGCGTCTGATTGAGAAATATCCACAATGCGGAATCTGGGCAGTACGATATCTTCTCGAGGCCAACGGCAAGTTTGTTCCTGCCAAAATCAGAGGACTTCCGGAAGATTTCGAGGGAGTCGTTGAAAATTATTTTGAGATGGCTTACAAATCTGCTCCGCCGATTTGTACGGGAGCAGCGAGTTGCTCCCGTAAAAATCTACTTAAAATTGGCGGCTTCCCCGTTGGAGTGCGTAGCGGTGAGGATTTGCTCACATGGGCTCGAATTTGCGCAAGGCATCCTCTTGCATATTCCATGACTCCCAAGGTTGTCTATCATCTTGGTGAATGCGCTGGCTTTCAGCCCAAGCGAGTGCCACAGGCGGATAATTATGTCGGCAAGGAACTAAAGAAACTCTATACCGACAGACCGCTTCCTGGACTGCGACAATACATTGCCTTGTGGTATAAGAATCGTATTTCTTGTTATCTCCGTCTTCGAATGCGGTGGAACGCATTTCGCGAGAGTTGCGAGGCAATTTGCATTAGTCCTAAATCCATCAAACTTTATGCCTGTCTAGTGTTAAGCATTTGTCCATTTTTTGTCATTCGAAGAGCTTTTAAGCTCAAAGATCGCCTATGAGAATCGTATTTCTTCACACGGACTTCAGAGTATATTGGCTTCCGCGCCTGGCAAGCCTCAATGCATTTCTTAGCCAGCGTGGACATGAACTTCATATCGTGGAGATTGCGGGGAAGGGCTCCCCATACGCTTTTTCCGCGAAATACGCCAATGCCGCCGAAGGAAAGCAGATGCGTTGGGAGTGTCTGTTTCCAGATGCGGAAATGACGCAATTGAACGGAAGACTTGTACGAAAGGAGGTATTCAGGCGGCTTGGGGAACTTCGGCCCGATATCATCTTTTCTGGTGCGATTGCCTATCCCAGCGGTGCGAATGCCGTGGCCTGGGGCGATAAGACTGGCGTCCCCATTGTCATCTTCGACAACGCCCGCCTGGCAGATGTGCCTCGATCCTGGCTGGTGAATTTTGTGAAGCGCAGGATTTATTCCCATGTGTCGGCCATGCTGATTCCTGCACCGTCGCATCTGACCGACTACCGGTTTTGGGGCATTCCTGAGGAAAAGGTCTATTATGGCCTGAATGTCATTGACAATGACTATTGGCGCAGCCTGAGCCGCAGTGAACTCGCCTTTTCAGAACTGAGAAATACTCCATACATCCTTGGCGTTGGACGCCAAGTCGCGAAGAAAAACTGGCTTTCGGTTGTGAAGGCTTACCATAAGGCGGGACTTCAGGCCAGACTTGTGCTCGTCGGGGACGGTCCTGAACGTGTTCAAATCGAGACGCTTCGCAAAGAACTCGGTCTTGAAGAAAAGGTAATTCTGCTGGATTTCCAGCCGCCAGAGAAACTCGCGCCTCTCTATGCAAACGCCTCTTTGTTGCTTCTGGTGAGTACATACGGCGAAACCTGGGGGCTGACCGTCAATGAAGCGATGGCATGTGGCACACCAGTGATGGTCAGCGGAGAGTGCGGTTGTTGCGAAACTTTGTGCATCGACGGCGAAACTGGCTGGCGAACTGAAACGGATGAGGAAAGCATCGCGAATGCCTTGAGGACATTTGCTGCTGTCTCGCAGGAACAGCTCAAGGTCATCCGTGAAAATGTCCGCAGTCTCATCGACCAGTGGGGTTGCGAGAGATTTTGCGCCAGCGTCTTGAAGATTTCAGAGCATTTTGGGAATAGACAACCTTCTAACAGGAAATCGATTATGGATAAAATGATTCTCACAGCCTGGACGGGGGGGTATCATCCGACCTAAAGGATGATGCTTCACGCAGAGGGGACACTTGCCAAGGTGACATTCCCCAAAGACAGAATCTTCTCTTTTTCGCATCGGACTATATGGTGGGGGCAGACTACTGCTCTCACGGAACAATGTGTCGACATTCAGAAATTGCCGGGTGTTCGGCTGACGGTGGTAACCGGTGACAAGGAGATGGAGCCTGGACTGCGGGACAAGTTGTTGGAGGCCAAATGCGATGTCCATGTGCTGCCGGAACTCGACGCCCACTCGTCCGCGAGGGCGAAGGCTATTTGGACATGCTCCTGGATTTGTGAAGCTGATGGTTTTGCATCGGAATGAGGGATTTTGAGGGAGCGTGGCGGGAGTACGTGACCGGAAAATGACGAAATCATGGCGCAAAAGCAACAGCCTCATGGATTCAGGATGTTGAAATCCCTGGTATAACCGGATGCCGCAAACAATGTTTCTCCATGCCGGAAAGGCGTGGGGTATTTCAACGGGTGTGGGTGGGGCTGAATTTCATCGTCAATGAAAATCTGCATTGTCCATAACGATTACGGGAAGTTCTCCGGCGAGGAGGCCGTGGTGCGCGACCACGCGTCGTTGTTCCATTCCCGGGGGTGCGAGGTGGTCGAGTTCCGTCGTTCTTCGGCGGAGCTTCGCGGTCTTCGCGGGAGGATCACGGGTTTTATCTGCGGGATATGGAATCCATGCAGTGTCCGCCGTTTCGGAAGATTTCTGGATATGGAGAAGCCAGACGTCGTCCATGTGCACAACCTCTATCCGCTGATCAATCCGGCGATTTTGGCTGAGGCGAAGAAGCGTGGCATCTGCATTGTGATGACAGTCCATAATTTCCGGCTGCTTTGCCCGAGTGGCCTTTTTGCCGTGGACGGCGTCATTTGCGAGGAGTGTGCGCAGAGGGCGAGCATCTGGCCCTGCCTTAGGAAGAACTGCCTGCATTCGCGTTTCAAGACGCTGGGGTATGCGTTGCGGCATTGGAGCACCATCCGCCATTATATGGAGAATGTTGAGGTGTTCTTATGCCTGACGGATTTTCAGAAGCAGAAGCTGGTGCAATATGGCATTCCGGAGTGGAGATGCCGGGTTTTGCCGAATTTCATCGACGACGCATGGTTGGAGCGGGCCGCAGCCATTCCGGCGGCGGATGGCGGATATGTCGCCTACATGGGGCGTTTTAGCGAAGAGAAGGGGATCGACTTGATATTGGATGCGGCGAGGCGTCTCCCGCATATCCCATTCAGGCTGGCCGGCAATGGCACGGAGGCTTTCCGGGAAAGCGCACCGGCCAATGTCGCCTTTGTGGGATATGTGACTGGCGACGAGCAGATTGCTTTTCTGCGCGGTGCGCGCATTCACCTGATGGCCAGTCGCTGCTACGAGAATTTTCCGACATCGCTTTTGCAGGCGATGGCGCTGGGCGTCCCGTCGGTAGTGCCTGCGGGCGGGCCGATGGCGGACATCGTCGGCGACGCCGGCGTCGCATTCGCCCCCGGCGGGCTGACTTCGGCGCTTGAGGCGCTTTATGTCGATTCCGCCGCCCTGCGCCGTCATCGGGAGGCGGCGTTGGGGCGCATCGGGATTTACACGGCGGCAAGGTACTGGGATCGTTATATGCAGATCTTGAATGATGGAGCACCACAGGATGTCTGAGCGTACGCAAATCGCGGGGGTGTCGGTCAATGTCTCCAATATGGAGCAGGCGCTGGCGGAGACGGAGAGGCTGATAGAAGGCGGCGGGCGGCATTACGTCTGTTTTTTCGAGGGCAACACCCTCCATTGGGCACGTTCGCGGTCTGATATCCGGGATTTGTTGAACAGTGCATCGCTATGCTATCCGGACGGCATTGCCGTGGCGAAGCTGATGAGCTGGAAGTTGGGACGTCATGTGGAGCGCGTTTCCGGACCGACATTTTTGCTGAAGGCGTGCGAATATGGGATCAGCAGGGGCTGGAGGCACTATTTCTATGGCGGCGGAGAAGGCGTGGCGGCGAAGCTGGCGGTGACTTTGGCCGGGCGCTATCCGGGGTTGCAGGTGGCGGGGACATGCTGTCCGCCGTTCCGCGAGCCGACGGAAGCCGAGCTTGACGCCCTCTGCGGGGAATTGCGGGAGAAGAAGGTCGACTTGCTTTGGGTGGCGCTGGGCGGTCCGAAGCAGGAGAGGTGGATGCACAGGCATCTGGGGCGCATTCCGGTTCCGGTGATGCTCGGGGTCGGGGCGGCCTTCGACTTCCACACCGGCGGCCAGAAGTGGGCGCCGAAATGGGTGCGTGCCATCGGCATGGAGTGGCTTTGGCGGCTTTGCACCGGCGGGCGGCGGGTCATGGTGCGCAATGTCATCTGCGTATCGCACGTGGCGGCGATGCTTGGCGCGGCGTACTTGGCGCGGATCAGGCATTGGTTCGCGGGGCGGTGAGGAAAAAACGCCATGGCGCGCCGCCGCCGCTTTCAATGGCATGGAATCTGCATATATTATTGCATGTCGCGTAAAGCGGGAATTGCGGCGGCGATCCTGCGCGGGCTGGTGCGGCATGTGCAATAGGAGACCGGAAAATGCCGACTGTCTTTGTATCAGGGTGCTATGACATGCTCCACTCGGGGCATGTCGCGTTCTTCGAGGAGGCCGCGACTCACGGCGATCTCTATGTGGGGATCGGCTCGGACCGGACCATCCTCGGGCTTAAGAACCGGAAGACCATCAACACCGAGCAGGAACGCCTTTACATGGTGAAGGCGCTGCGATGCGTGAAGGACGCCTGGATCAACTCCGGAACGGGGGTCATGGACTTCGAGAAGGAGGTCGAGGCGCTTCATCCCGACATCTTCTTTGTGAATTCCGACGGCTTTTCGCCAGCCAAGCAGGCGTTCTGCGACCGCCTGGGCATCAAGCTGGTGGTGAGCCGCCGTGTCCCCCATGGCGGATTGCCGGCACGGTCGACCACGGCGCTGCGGCAGGAATGCACGATCCCCTACCGCATCGAGATGGGCGGCGGCTGGCTCGACCAGCCATTTGTCAACAAGCTGGGCGCGGGGCCGGTGCTCACGCTTTCCATCGAGCCGGAGATGGAGTTCAACCACCGCAGCGGCATGGCGACATCGTCGCGACAGAAGGCGATTGAGCTGTGGCATACGGCCATCCCGGAGGGCGATCGCGAGCAGCTGGCCTATACGCTTTTCTGTGTGGAAAATCCGCCCGGTACCCCCAATGTCTCGGGATCGCAGGACCAGCTGGGCATCCTGCTGCCGGGCTTCAGCAAGCTCAACTACGACAACGGCTACTGGCCGGCATCCATCGAGCGCGTCACCGACGACGCGACGCTGAAATTCATCGAGGAGCATCTCTGGCTGGTGGCGCTGCCGTTGCGGCGGGATGGCTACACGCCATTTGCCGGAATGGATGTCACCTCCGATGGCGTGAGGCGCATGGCGGTGGCGACGGAGGCCATCTGGGATGCGGTGAAGCGCCATGACGCAAAGGCGTGGGGCACGGCCACCATCGCCGCCTTCGAGGCGCAGACGGCGATGTTCCCCGCCATGGTTTCGCCGGAGATCGCCGAGGCGGTTTCGCATTATCGCGGCCTGGCGCTGGGCTGGAAGATCACCGGTGCCGGCGGCGGCGGCTATCTGGTGCTGGTTTCGGAGGCGGCCATTCCCAACGCCCTCCGGGTTCGCGCCTGCCGCGCCTGATCTGGCGGCGGCGCCATTGCTTAAGGAACAAAGATGAAGCGGGTGATTGTCACCGGCGGCGCGGGGTTCATCGGCTCGGCGCTGATCCGGCATCTGGTGAAGAACCATCTGGCGGAGGCATGCAATCTCGACAAGCTGACCTACGCGGGTAACCTGGAGAGCCTCAAGGAGGTGGACGGGTCGCCGCTGTATCGTTTTGCGCAGCTGGACATCTGCGACCGCGAGGGCGTGCGGAGGCTGCTTGGCGAATTCCAGCCGGATGCCATCATGCATCTTGCGGCGGAGTCGCACGTGGACCGTTCGATAGACGACCCGCTGTGCTTTGTGCGCACGAATGTCCTGGGCACGGCGAATCTTCTGCAGTGCGCACTTGAATACTGGCGGACGCTGCCGGAGGCGCGGAAGGCCGCGTTCCGTTTCCAGCACATTTCGACGGACGAGGTCTACGGTTCGCTGGGCGCGGAGGGGTTTTTCCGGGAGACGACGCCGTATGATCCGAAGTCGCCCTATTCGGCGAGCAAGGCCTCCAGCGACCATCTGGTCCGGGCCTGGGGGCATACCTTCGGGTTGCCGGTGCTGCTTTCCAATTGCTCGAACAACTACGGTCCGTACCACTTTCCCGAGAAGCTGATCCCGCTGGCCATCCTGAATGCGCTGGACGGCGAGGCGCTGCCCGTCTACGGCAAAGGCGACAACATCCGCGACTGGCTCCATGTCGAGGATCACGCCCGGGCGCTCTGGCTGATCAACCAGAAGGGAGTGCCGGGGCAGACCTACAACATCGGCGGCCACAACGAGCGCACGAATCTGCAGGTCGTGCAGGCCATCTGCCGGATTCTGGACGAGCTTCGCCCCCGGGATGACGGCGGCAGCTACGTCAGCCAGATCACCTTTGTCGCGGACCGCCCCGGGCATGACCGGCGCTACGCCATTGACGCCGGGAAGCTGGAGCGCGAGCTGGGGTGGCGTCCCGAGGAGAATTTTGACACCGGCATCCGCCGCACGGTCCAGTGGTATCTGGACAACCGGTGGTGGTGGCAGCCGATACGCGAGAAGAAGTACCACGGCCAGCGCCTGGGAAAATCCCTGTAGCGTGGGTGATGAAGGGCTTCTGCACTCGCCTTGGCGCCGCGCATTTGCGGCGCGATGCCGGCGTCATGTCGGAAGGGCTCCAGACGTCGGCTGCCAGGGCAGTGGCTGGCGGGCGACTGCGTCTTCCGGCGGTGCGCCGCCGGGCAAAAATGGCGACAATGGCGAAATAATCATGAATGTCATCACAACCCCAATAGACGGTCTGCTCATCCTGGAACCGGAGGTGTTCGGGGATCGCCGCGGGTATTTCTTCGAGTCCTGGAGCCTCGAACGCTGCCGTGAGGCCGGCATCGGCTGCCAGTTCGTGCAGGACAACGAGTCCAGGTCATCATACGGGGTCCTCCGCGGCCTTCACTGGCAGGCGATGCCGTATACCCAGGCGAAGCTGGTGCGGGCGATCGCGGGGACGGTCCTCGACGTGGCGGTCGATATCCGCAGGGGATCGCCCACCTACGGTCGCCATGTCGCCGTGGAGCTTTCCGGCCGGAACAAGCGGCAGCTCTTCATCCCGAAGGGCTTTGCCCACGGTTTTGCGGTGCTCAGCCGCGATGCGGTTTTCGCCTACAAGTGCGACGCGCCATATGCGCCGCAGTACGAATGCGGAATGCGCCTCGATGATCCGGAGCTGGACATCGACTGGCGCGTCGCCCCGGAGCGCTGGATCCTTTCGGACAAGGATCAGTCGCATCCATTTTTCCGTGACATCGAGCCCGTGGAGGTCCGGCAATGAGGATAGTCATCACCGGCGGGAAGGGCATGCTGGGGCGCACTCTCCAGCAGGTGCTTGGGAGTCATGAGCTGATCATCGCCGACATCCCGGAATGGGACATCACCGACGCCGCCGGCTTCGCGGACAACCTCCGGGCCGCCCATGCGGATGCGGTCATCCACTGCGCGGCGATGACTGTCGTCGACAGATGCCAGAGCGAACCGGAACTGGCGTATCGGCTGAATGCGGTCGGCAGCATGCATGTCGCCGCCGCCTGCCATCGTCTGGGCGTGCGCCTCATTGCCATTTCTACCGACTACGTCTTCGACGGCGGGCTGGACCGTCCGTACCACGAGTTTGATGCCGCCGGCGGCGCCCGCACCGTCTACGGGATGAGCAAGTTCGCCGGCGAGGAGATGATCCGCCGTCATTGTCCCGGCCATCTCATCTGCCGCATATCATGGCTTTATGGTTCCGGCGGACCCAGTTTCGTCCATGCGATGATGGGGCTGGCGGATGGGACGCGTCCGGTTTTGAAGGTGGTCGCGGATCAGCATGGCAATCCGACATCGGCGTTGTCGGTGGCGCGGCATTTGGCGGTCTTCCTGGCGCATCCGGAGCTTGTGGGCACCTTCCATTGCTCCTGCGAAGGCGAGGCCACCTGGGCGCAATTTGCCGGCGAGGTCTTCCGCCTGGCCGGAAGGAGCCAGGCCATCGAGCCATGCACGACGGCGCAGTTCCCGCGTCCGGCGCCGCGGCCATTGAACTCACGCCTGGAGAAGCGGATGCTGCGGCTCTGCGGGCTGCCGCCAATGCCCGACTGGCATGACGCGCTGGCCGAGTTCATGGCGCAGGAATTCGGTCGGTAGTGCCATTCGGCGGCGACGGAGCTTCCGGAGATGCGCGATATTCTTCAGGAATTGCCAAGCAGCTGTTTGGGGTTGTCGCGGGTCAATTTTTCCCAGAAATCCTCGCCCAGCGCATGGGCAATGGTTTTATGGGCGATGGAGAGCCGGCATGGCCGCATCACCGGGTCATGGGCGTCAGAGGCAAGATAGACTTGATCGGGGGCGTGGGCCATCAGTGACAATGCAGTCCGGGTGATCTGGCTTTGGCCGAGGTGCCAAAATGGCTGCACGAAGGCCGTGGCATTGAATTGCAGATGCAATCCGCGATCCAAAAGCGCCGCCAATTGCGAGGCGTGTTCGACAAAGCCCGGCTGGCGTTCGGGGTGGGCGACAACGATGATTTGCGGGCTGTCTTCGGCGAGTTGGGCCTGAAAGAGGAAGTCGCCGCCGCGAAGCACATCGGATTGCGGAAGCAGCTCCACAAGCACCGCGCGGGGGGTGCCGTCATCATTGATGGCGGGATAGCAAATATTGGGGAACTGCCGCAGGAGGCCGAGGGCGTTTTCGCAAATTTGGAATTCGCCGCCTTCTGACAGCGTCAGTGGCATTCCCGCGTTTGCCAGCGCCTTTCGCAGGGTATCGGCGGCGGCATGGCGCACGGACAGCTGGGCGGCGAAATCAACCGGATAGCGGAAATGCGGGGTGGCGACGATATGGGTTATCCCGTCATCCACCGCTTGCCGCGCCAGTTTCAGCGAGGTCTCCAAGTCGGGTGCGCCGTCGTCGATTCCCGGCAGGATATGGCAATGCAGGTCGATCATGGCGGTCATCAACGCGGGTATGCGTGCAGCAGCACCGGCGGGATCTGGCCCCAGGCATTCCGGCCATGGTCGGGCGCTGCGCTTATGCTGACGAAGATATTTTCAAAATACGGCTCCGCTTTCCCGTGGGTCTGGATTTGGGCCACCAGCGGCAGATCGAAGACGCAGGAGAGGACGGTGGTTTCGCCATCCTTCCAGCGCAGCGGATTCCGGCCGCCGGCGGAGAAGGGGATGGTCTTGTGCGCAAACACCCCCCGCGCATCCTCAAGCGCAACCAACACTTTTCCGGATTGCGGCACCGTCCCCAGGCATTCCAGATGCAGCTGCGCTTCCAGCGGCATGGACAGGTCGTTTTGGGGCGGCGCCTTCAAGGCCACGCTGCGCAGGAGCACGCCTGGAGCCAGCATTGACAATGGCGGCGCATCGTCACTGCCGGCTGATTCGTGGTCCGGCGGGGCCGCATCGCCTCCCAATGCGCGCAACAGCCTGGCGGCGCGGGCGTTGTGCGGGCTTTGCGCAAGGCATTTTTCCGCAGCGGAGATTGCCAATGCGGGGTCATCCATCCGGATTGCGCCCATGGCGATGTACAGGCTTGTCAGGTGTTCCTGGTACCATCCGCCGCGGCGCCCCGCGTCAATCTCCCTTTGCAGTGTGGCGAGGGCGTCGACTGCCTTTCCCAGGGCGGGCGGAGCCGGACGCGCCCCTTCGCCTTCCTCGAGCATCCCGCGGATTTCAAGCGCATTTGCCAGGAAAGCCGCCCGGGTCTTCATGTCCTCGGGGATATTCAGCGGCGTCTCGAGCATTTTTGCGGCCTGCGCAAGCTGTTCCGGCGATGGCGACACCAGGCTCGCATAGGCAAAGGGCATCAGTGCCGCGACCATTTCACCGGCCTGCCCGCGGTTGCGGCACTTCTGTGCCAGGTGCAGCGCCGCTTCCGGGTTTTCGCATCCATGGCGGCGGGAAAGGGCCTTCAGAAGCTCATCGGGCACGTCATCGGCATTGCCGTGATATTCGGCGAGGAGGTCATCGACCTCCGAGGAGAATGCCTTGCGCATTGCCTGGCGCCATTTTTCCCGTGCGGCGGCCATTTCCGGCCTTTTTGCGCCCCGCAGGATTTCCAGCTGGAGTTCCCATTCGGCGCATTTGAGCTGCCACTGCGGGCTGGCCTTCACCGTATCGCCATCGGCGAATTTCCCCAGCAGGCCATGGGCATCCGCGTATTTGCATTGCATGATCATGGCGTTGAAAAGCCAGGGCATGACCTCCGCAGTCAATGGACAGTGCTGCGTGAGCTCCCCGGCGGTGGTGCATAGCCTGACAAGATACGGCAGCATTGCCTTCACGCTGGCGGGATCAGACTCCAGCCATGTGGCGCAGGCCGTCAGCGCCCTCATGCGCCTGGCCTCGGCGGGGCGGCGGGAGAAATCGCGCAATGCGGCTTCGGCGAAAAGCTGCCGGAACCTGGTCACCGTCGGCGCGCTTTCAACAGTCTGCCAATAGCGGTCCATGGCGTCATCCCATCGCCCCAGGGATTCGGCGACGATGGCCTGCCATAGAATCACCTGGCTGGACAGCGGTGCGTGTCGGCGGGCGTCTGCCAGCAGCGTGTCCGCCTGGGCGAGCGCCGCTGTCCTCTGCGCCGCCGTCAGTTCCGCCGCGGCTGTGGCATGGCGGTACAGCAGCCTGGCTTGCCTCAGCATCGCCGCCGGGTCGCCGGGTCGCTGCCGGCAGGTCTTTTCGGCCAGTGCCAGCATTCCCGCCGACGGTGCGCCGCCACTGACTGCGCGCTGTCGTGCCTCATCTCCCGGGTTGAGCCGTGTCCACAGCAGGTCGTTGTGCCATGCCCCAGGCAGGCGCATCAGGTTGGACGCCAGAAAAACGCCCATCGCCAAGGCGAAGAGGACTCCCGGCGCCGTGAATCGCCGGCGGCTGAGGGATGCGCCATCCTGCCAACTGCCGGTGCGCATCGAGCATCCCTGCAGGATTCCCAGCAGCGCTGCAAAGGCGACCAGGCACGGGCCGGCGTGCAGATTGAAGTCGAGGCATTCGTGGACTGCGCAGGCGGCCAGCGCCGCCAATGCGGCATCTCCCATGCATCGGCGGGGCTGGCTGTCCTGCAGCGCCAGGCCCTTCCACGTCCGGCACAGCAAACATCCCGTCAGCGCCAGCAGGATCAGCATGGCCGGCACGCCGATTTCCGCCGTCAGTTCCAGCCAATCGTTGTGGGCGTGGACGACCATCGCTCCGCTTAGCGGGACCGAGTTCAGGTGCTGGATGGCGTCCGGGTATCCGCCGAGGCCGACGCCGGCCAGCCAGTTTCCGCAAATCAGCTCGCAGGTGCTGCGCCAGATCCCGCTGCGCGCGTCATCGGCGATGGATTCCGCCAGCAGGTCATTGAAGCGTCCGAAGAGCCTGGCGAGAATCGCCGGCAGGGCCAGCAGCAGCCCTCCCAGCACAAGCACGGCGACGATGACGGCGTTGGCGCCCATTGCACCCCGGCCGTTTTTGCGCCGATGCGCCAGCGACGAGAGCAGCAGCGCCACGCATCCGGCCACCAGCCCGAGCGCCGCGCCGCGGGAGAGACTGGCGAAGAGCGCAATAACCATGATGAACGCCGCCATGCCGATGGCGGCCGTCTTCATTGGGAAGCGCGTCGCCGGGCCGCCGTGGCTGGCGTTGTCCAGGCATTCTTCAGACCACTTTCCGGCAAGCATCAGCAGCGCGATATTGACGAAGAAGCCGAAATGGTTGCGGTTCTGGAAGACGCCCTTGCAGACGCTGATGCCGTTGCCCGTGCCGTCTGGCGACGCCAGCATTTCAAACAGCCCGATGGCGGCAACTGCCACGCCGGCGGCGATCATCGCCGTGGTGATCGCCGAGAGCATCCGCGCATATCTGCTGGCGGTGATGCAGAAAAGGCATGTCAGCATCCCGATGGCCAGCAGCAATATCGACTGGACCGTATCCGCCGGGGCGATCGTCAATCGGGGTGTGGCTTCCGGTACTGCCGACCATACGCCGGCGACCCATGGCGACACCGCCTTCAGCCAGCCGTACGCCGGCAGCAGCTGCAGTGTGCCGACTGCGATAGGAATCAGGAACAGCAGCAGCGGAAGGCCGAGGTGCAGCCCCGGCACCAGGCGCAAGCCGTGCGGACGGACGCGCAGCGTCCACACGCAGCACCACGCCAGCCCGGCCAGCGACAATATGATCCCGGCTGCCGGATACCAGGTGAACGTACCGCCATTATAGCAGAGCGGCGCCACGCCCAGCAGCGCCATCAGCAGCCCGGCCGGCCACCAGAGGCTGCGATGCGGCTCGTGATCAAGTCCGGACATTCCCGATGTCAATGGCCGCCACCGGCATCATGGGCTTTTTCGCGGTCCGCCGGATAGCTCCCGTAGCCATACCCATACCCATTGCCATACCCATACCCATTGCCGTACTTGCAGCCGTAGCCTTTCCTGGGCATCTCGACGTTGTTGCCCAGGAAGCCGGCGGGAAGGAGATTGACCTGCCGAAGCCGTTCGCAGAGGCTCTGCGCCAGCGGCCGCGTCATCCGGCTCAAGTTGACGACCACGACAAATGGGATGCCGTGCCCGGCAACCATCAGTGCATCCGAGACCATCAGCAAAGGCGAGGTGTCGATCAGGATCTGGTCGTATCTGGCCGATGCCTCGTCAAGCATCTTCGTCAGCGACGGCTGTGAGAGCAGCTCCCCGGGATTGGGCGGTATCGGCCCCACGGCGGCCAGGTCGAAGCCGTATTTGTCCAAGTGGCACACGACCTCTTCGAGACGGCAGTCACCGACCAGCACATTGCTCACTCCGCGTTTTCGGCACTGCTCCGGCAGTTCGTCATGGAGCATCCGGCTGACGCCGGCCTTTCTGAGGTCCATGTCAATGAGCAGCACCCGCTTGCCCTCGCGTGCGAAGGACCGCGCCAGGAAGCATGATATCGTGGTCTTGCCCGCATTTTCCAGTCCGGAGGTGATCGCGATGACCTTGTTGTTGCGGGTGGCCAGCGACAGATTGAGCGAGGTGCGGATATTGCGGAACACTTCGTCGACCACGTTCTCGCCCTTGCCGATGCTTTCCCGCAGCTCGTCCGCAGTGAAATGCGGGATGTTGCCGAACACCGGCATCTGCGCGCCGAAGAGCGCGGCGACATTGCGCACGTCGTCGATGCGGTTGTTCAGTCCCGCCAGCAGGTAGGAGGTCCCGCCGGCCAGCGCCAGGCCGGCCGCCAGCGCCATCGCCAGGATCTGCAGCGGGACCGGGAAGTACGGCGATCTTGCCGGTACGGCGGCGCTGACCACGAATACCGCATAGTCGTCAAGCTTGTTGACGGCCTCGTTGATCTGGATCTCGTTCATTCTGGCGGTGAGCATCTCGACCGATTTGCCCAATGAATCGACCGCGGCCTCGCGTCGCTTGTAGTCGCCGCGGAGCCGATCCAGCGCCGCGATGCGCTCATTGAGCGTCGCCAGCTGCTTCTCGAGCAGATCCTTGCTCTTGAGGATCCGCTCCCGCCGCATCTGGAGGCCCTTGATGCAGATCTCGACTTCATGGCGGCTGGCCGCCTTGATCATCTCGGTGACCTTCCGGTGCACCTGGACGCTCTGGTTGGCCTCGCCGTAGCGTGCCATCAGCTCCGGAAGCTTCATTTCATGCTGCAGGAGCATCGTCTGCAGGCTGAAGAGGTTGTTGACGCCAATCGGCTGCGACCCGCCATGCCGGTCGCCGTTGGAGACGCTGTCGCCGCTGAGAAGATAGGGGAGGATGACAGCGGCCAGGTCCTTGTTGGCGTTGATCTCGTTTAGCGACAGCTGCAGCTCCGCGGCCTGGTTCTCCGTCTCCTGGATGCGGTCCTGGAGCGCCTGGGTCTGCTTCTGGAGCTGCTGGTAGTTGAGCTCCAGGTCGGAAATGCCGTTTTCGCGCTTGTAGTCCAGAAGCGACTGGACTGCCTTGTCGTAGCTCTTTCCGACGTCGTTGAGCTGGTCGCGCAACAGCTCGCTGCCGCTGCTGGAAATCCGGCTGCGGCGACTGCGCAGCGACTCGATATAGGTGTTGGCGATGGCGTTGGCGACCCGGGCGGCAAGCTCGCGGTCGGAGGAGCCGACCGACACATCCACCAGGCTGGTGTCACGCACCTGCGCGATTTTCGGCTTGGAAAGCAGAAGCAGCTGGTCCTCGTCCAGCCCCAGGCTGCGGTATGCCTGGGCGAGCATCTCGTCCCCGCCCATCAGCTGGATCTGGGTGTTCATGAAGACCGCCGCCGCACCCATGCCGCCGCCCATGCCGGGGTCGTCGATGCCGTTGATGTTCACCACCCTGGTTTCGTTGCGGCTCACATGCAGACGGCAGCTGGAGCTGTAGCGCGGGGTCGCAGTCAGGAGAAACACCACCGCGCCGAGCAGGGCGACAAGCGCGCCGCACAGATACAGCCACCAGAACGGCCTTACATATCCCCAGTAGACCTTGAGCAGGGTGTCCAATATCCCCGGCTCCTCCTGGAGCGGCGCCGCACTTGCGGCAGAGACAGTCTGGTTGTCGTTCATGGCATCATATCAATTTGCGTTTCTTTCGCGCCGCCGCGGTACACGATCCTGCCGGGGATTTTCGTGATGCCGTGGCACTTCCCCGGATCACCAGAAGCTTTCGGGGACATAGATGATGTCGCCGTATTCCAGCTTGACGTCGCCGCTGATTTCGCCCTTGCGGTAGAGGCGGGACAGGTCGACCTTCAGGCGCTGCTTGCCGCGGATGACCGAAATGTCGCTGCGGGACGCCGTCGGCATCAGGCCGCCCGCCAGGGCGATCGCCTGGCTGACGGTGATTTCCAGATTCGGCGGCAGGACCAGCCCCTGCGGCTGCTTGACAAAGCCCATGACGTAGATCTGGTCCGCCTGGCCGACGAAGACGTTGTCCCCGGGCATCACCAATACGTCGTTCTCATAGGTCCCCAGCGAGACGCTCTTGAGCGAGACCGGGATGGTCATCCTTTCGCCTTTTTCGTCCTGGCGGATGATCATGATCCTGCCGACATCGGCGCCGGTGACGCATCCGCCGGCGCGGATGAGCAGCTCCGAGCAATGCGGCGGGCGCTTGGTGTCAATCGAGTAGGCGCCGGGGGTGTGGATGGCTCCGGAGACATTCACCGGCGCCGCCCGGGGCGCCAGCAGCGTGTCGTCGGGCTGCATCACCAGCGCGGACTGGCCGCCCCCCGTGCCGCCATAGAGTTCGGAGACATCGATGGCGATGCGCTCGACGGAGCTGCCGTCAGGCGACCGGCGAAGCACCGCCACCCGCGCCAGGTCCACCAGGTCGGTGAAGCCGCCGGCGACGCTGATTGCCTGCAATGCGGTCATCGGGCTGTATATCGGCAGGTCCAGCGATACGCTTCCGCCCTTGAATTCGCCCAGCAGGTAGATGGTGCGCGGCGTCCATTCGGCGACCGAGACATCCACATGGGGATTGGCGATCTGGGCGGACAGCAGCCGCTGGAGGTCTTCGCCGACTTCACGCGGGGTGCGCCCGGCGGCCTGGACGGCGCCGCAGAACGGGAAGGTGAACTTCCCGTCATCCTCGACGGGGATGGTACGGTCAAACTCCTGGCCGCGGAACACCTTGATCGCCAGCTGGTCGCCGGGGCGCAGCACCGATCCGCGCCACTCGCCGGGCTGCCCGTCGTCCGCCGCCGCGGCGATGCCCCCCCCCGCCAGAAGCAGCGCCAGGGCCATGGCCGGGACTATCCTCAGAATCTGCTGCATTTGCGTCTGCGATGCCGCTAGTAGTCGAATTTCAAGCCGATCCGCCATTCATTCTCCACATAGTTCCTGGAGCTGCGGCGCTTATAGCATGCGTCCGAGAAAGTCCATCCCGCATAGTAGGTCATGCCATGGCCGCCCCGGTAGCGCAACTGCAGGTCGCTTTCATAGCGGTCATAGTCGTCACGGCAGATTTTTTCATCCTTGCGGCTGAAGCCCAGCTTGTGGACCAGGGTCAGGCGGGCGGTGGCCTCCCAGGTCGTGGTCGCGGCCAGCTCGTACACGACCCGGGGGCCGCGGGCGCCGACGCTGCTGGAGTCGTCGATGTCACGGCTGAGGGCCAGCCCGAATGACAGGTCGTCAAGCGCCTGGTATGCCGCGCGGACGCGGAAATAGGGCTCCCAGTCGTCCGAATGGTCGTTCCGGTCGGAGATGGAGTTGTTCTTGTAGTAGAGACGGGTGGCGCCGCCCTCGAACCAGGTGGCGGTGCGCTCGCTGGCCAGATGTTCGACAAAGGCGCCGATCTTCACGTCGTCATAGTCGTCATGGGAGGTATGCCTGCGGTAGGAGTTGCGGGCGATGCCGAAGGTGGCGCCGCCGCGGGTGCGGTCGCTGTAGCGGTATGCCGGGCTGACCGACACCCCGTATTTCTCATTGTCGAGGTCCTTGAACTGGCTTTCGGTGTACCGTTCGCTTTCCAGGGTCCCGGCGGTGATCACCGAGATGTGCGCAGTCAGCTGGCAGTCCCACGCCAGCTTCAGGTTGTTGCGGAAGACGCCGGTGGTCTGGCTGCGGCTGTCGTCGATGTTCTCGCGGTCATGGGAGCTGCTCATGGAGATCATCAGCTTCCCGCCCAGGAACGGCAGCTCTCCGAGCATGACCGGCGCGATGCTGTAGCTGAAGTCCGAGGTGTCGTCGTCCTTGCGGCGATGGAAGTAATGCTCATAGCCGCCGTTGAGCTTCAATCCGTAGGTGAAATGGTCGATGTCGCGGGTCAATGCCAGGCTGGCGCTGGTCTCGTTGATCCACGAACCCGAGCGGCTGCCGCGCGAGGTCTCGTCGATATTGTCGTTATAGCGGAATTCCTGGCTCAGCGACAGCGACAGGTCGTTGGGGACCAGCATCGCGCTGCGCATCAGGTATTCCATGAGGACGTTGCCGTCCGTTGACGCCGCCTCCAGCGAGAAGCACCCGGCCACGACGGCAAGCGACAGCAGAAAACGGTTTCTAGCGGAATTTTTCACTTTCTTCGGACTTCCTCTTCAAGGTATTATCTGCGGCTTGCGGCTGCGCTTGCATCCTTCACTTCGGTGTCACCCTTGGCGGACGAGGTGCCGCCGCCGGGCAGGAAGAAATCGCCGGCGGATGCCGGAATTACCCCCAATGCGCCTCCGCCGATGGGCGCGGCGCCACCCTCGCCTTCGCGCGGCGCCGGGGTGATCCATACCAGGCCGTCCTTGCCAATCTTCGCCTCGACCGCGAGCACCTTGCCCATTGCCGCGGCATAGGCGCCACGCCCATCGGCGGGCTTGGCGTTGATGGCGCTTTGCGCGCATCTGGCGACCTTGGCCAGCAGCGCGGCGTCACCGGACGCGGCCGCCATCGCGACGACATCGGCCAGTTGCGCGGGGGGCAAGGATGCCAGCAGGGCGATCAGCTCCGCGTCGGTCATGGCGGATGCCTTTTGCATATCGACGACCTTGCCGCCGGCTTCAGGCTTTGCCGCCGCGCCCTCGGCAGCTGCCTCTGCTGTGGAGGCTATGCCTGCGGAGACCAGCATGGCGCTGGCAATCATGATGAAGAATGTTTTCATGGATACCAAGGACTCCCTGAATTTTTGATTTCCCCTGTTTTTTGAAAAGCGTGAAGCCGCCGCTGCCTTGTGTCGCGGATGAAGTGCAAAAAAAAAACAACGGCGGCAGAATTGCGCGCCGTCATGCACTGTCATTATTTTTATCAGCGACACATTCCCGGCACGCCCCCCCCTCGTAATCCTCCTGCTCCGGTTTCGGCGGGAAAAGCCCTGGCGCAAAACCGGAAAAAGATTGCTACCGCGTAATTGTGTCAATGTAGCACATATTCATGATTCGTCCCGCTAAAAACTGGAATTTGCATGAAAATAAAGGACTTTGGCCATTTGCGGCCGTCCGCGGGGGCGTCGGCGTGCGTGCCGCTCTATTCCGGGGCGAGCAGTAACAAAGAATGAAAAATAGTTCGCGCTGAACACAGGCATCGTCTTCTGAGGCCATTGCGGAGAATAGTTCGC